>DATCWR010000497.1:0-26496 GCA_036566245.1 Mycobacteriales bacterium
TCCGCCTTCAGTTCCGATTCGGTCATGCGGGGCACCCTGCCACGACCCACCGACAGTTTCCTGGCCGGTGGCTCTCCAGCGGCTGCCAACATCCGCAGAGCCCGCTCCGGTTGCCCGAGGGCATGTTCAACGAGGCGGTCCATCGTGGTTCGGACACCACACCTCCGTAAGATTTGCCAGCCCCGGAGGCGAGACTCGAACTCTGGCCTCCCCGACCGACCGCCGGCCCACCGGAGCACGCCCGGTCGAATCACGAACGGAGCGTGTGCCATGTTCCTGACAGGTCGTCGGCGACGGCAGCGGTACCACGGCGACTGTCCCTGATGCGGCCATGACTGGCGTGAACATCCACCGAACGTGGCCAATGAGGGCGTGTGCGGCGAGTGCCGGTATGAGGTCGAACACGACCAGCGGGAGAACGTGGAGCCACCCTGCACCGACATGGCGCCGACTCTGAGGTGTCAGCGCGGTGTCGGTCTGGCTGATCGACTGCTCGCCATTGGCGAGGACGCTGCCTGCCGGCTGCCCGCACGTCTACAGACGATCGATCACGGCACGATACTCTACGGCGAGGGCGGCCTACCCGGGACCCCGGACTGCTCCACGATTGGGCCATCACGGTAACGTACGCAGATCCTCGGGGATATCCGCATTCAGAGGCAACGTGAACAGCACCACGTGGAGGCGCCCAGATCCCGGGCCGCCCACGACTCCAGTTCATCTCTGCTGCCGCACAGCTTGATGTAGGTCGTGGTCCATCCCACGCCATTCGCAGGCGTCCCATTGATCAGTCTGCAACTGGCAGCGTGGAGACGTACATAGTCAGGCTTCGGATTGCGATAAGTGTTGATCACATACCCGTCCTGGTTCTTGGCTAACCAGTCGAGATAACCCTCGTCATCGTCTATGAAGCGGATCACGGAAAAAGCATGTCATATGTCGTGACCGAGAGCAACAGCCAGGGCCGACTGTCAGCAGCAGGGCAGTTCGACTTTCGACGGCCCGGGTGCCGGCGGGTAGCACCATTCCCTTCTGGCTCTGCCCCGATGTCGCGACCTGCGCCCATACCTGCTGACGGCAAGGCGCTCACCGTTCCGTGCCTGCCTCGTCAGACAACACCAGTGGCAGCTCGCGCCTGTCCTCTCCTCCGAGGGGGCGCAGATAATTACGCGCAAGCCGCTGTTGTTCGATCCCGTCCCACCCTCGACAGAGTCTCTCGAACCACCGAGCCAGACTCAGTGCACGTCGTACCGTGTCTGGTGCATCCACAGGAGGCGGGTTCTCAGGATCCAGGAGGTCAGGAAGTTCCGGCCAGGTGGGTGCGACCAGGGATCGGCCCCTGAAGGTGCTCGACTTCTCCTCGAAGGCAGCTTGTAACGCATCGCGAACGTTGAGGACGGCGGCGAGGGTTGCATCCGCATCGATACGAGCGAGGTGGCTCATGCCACGGCCTTCTAACGCCTCAACCCCTGCCTCCGTGGCAAGCAGGATGCGATCAGAAACAAGGTCCGAAAGCTGCCTGGACTGCGTCGGTCCGAGTACCCACGCGCCACATAACCTGCCCGTCAGTCCGCTGGACGCACCCAGGTTCACCCACCACACCACCGAGCCGGCCTCGTTGTGGTCCACGACGGCGAGCACCGCGGATCGTCCCCCCACGTCTCCCCCCCTGCGTCACCAACCGACCACGTGAGTATCAGCCACCGGAGCCTTCCATCTAGAGGCTGCTTCCGACACCCGCGACCGCAACTTCGGTACGTATTCGGCACGGATGGCCGCTGATAATCAGCGGGTGACCGGACACAGCCGGACATAGCGAAACAGGCCCCTGACCGCGTCTCCGCTGGTCACGGGGCCTGTCCCTGCACGCCACAGGGGGCCTGAGGTGTGCCCCCGGCAGGATTCGAACCTGCGCACCCGCCTCCGGAGGGCGGTGCTCTATCCCCTGAGCTACGGGGGCGGCAACGGGCGAAAGGGTACCAGGATCGGTCCGGCGGTGTGTGACCGCGTGGCCCGGTCCGCCCTCCCACTCGCCCGGCGTCACCATGTGACCTCTGTTGCAACACAGTTGCAACAAGGCTGCTGGCACGTCTAGATTCAACGCTGGTGGCCCCACCCCTCCATGACCGGGGCCCGGGGTGGGAGGAACTGTCATGGCCGGCGTCCGCGCGCCCGACCCGTCCGTCGGTGCGACAACCGCCGGCCCCGAGACGTCACCGGCGCGGATCTCCCGGCAGGAGTGGGTTCGCATCGGCGGCATGACACTGTTCGTCACCGCCCTGCACGTGGCCGGGTTCTTCACCCTGCTCGCGGTGGTGGTCCCACAGCACTACGTGTTGGGCACCGACGACGCCACCGGCAAGACCCTCGCGTTCAGCCTGGGGCTGGGCCTGACCGCCTATGCCCTGGGCATGCGGCACGCCTTCGACGCCGACCACATCGCCGCCATCGACAACACCACCCGCAAGCTGATGGCCGACGGGCAACGCCCGGTCTCGGTCGGGTTCTGGTTCTCCCTGGGCCACTCCAGCATCGTGTTCGGACTGTGTTTCCTGCTCTGGGCGGGCGTGCGGACCCTGGCCGGCCAGGTCGAGGATGACGCCTCAGCCCTCCAGCAGACCACCGGGCTGATAGGCACCCTGGTGTCAGGCACCTTCCTGATGCTCATCGGGATCATCAACCTGGTCATCCTGCGAACCATCCTCGCGGTGTTCCGCCAGATGCGTCGCGGCGCCTACGACGAGGCCGAACTGGAGGACCAACTCAACAAGCGCGGGTTCATGAACCGCATCCTGGGCGGCGCCACCAGGTCGGTGCGCAAGCCCTGGCACATGTACCCGGTCGGGCTGCTGTTCGGCCTGGGCTTCGACACCGCCACCGAGGTGTCGCTGCTGGTCCTCGCCGGTGGCGCCGCAGCGTTCAGCCTGCCCTGGTACGCGATCCTGACCCTGCCGGTCCTGTTCGCCGCCGGCATGTCGCTGCTGGACTCGATCGACGGCTGCTTCATGAACTTCGCCTACGGCTGGGCCTTCTCCAAGCCGGTCCGCAAGGTGTACTACAACATCGCCATCACCGGTCTGTCCGTGGCGGTCGCCATGATCGTCGGCGTGATCGAACTGGTCTCGATCCTGGCCGAGAGGCTGAGCATCACCACCGGGCCGCTGGCCTGGGTTGGCGGGCTGGACCTCAACCACGTCGGCTACCTCATCGTGGCCCTGTTCGTGCTCACCTGGTCCGTGGCGCTGGCGGTGTGGAAGTTCGGCCGTATCGAGGAGAAGTGGACGGCCGGAATGCGCACCCGGCCCGACCACGCCTGACCGCCCGGGTTCTCCTACGCTTGGCCGGCACGGGCGCAGAGAGAGGTGCGTGTCTGGTGTCTGACCCGACCGAGCCAACCGACCAGGCCGACGCGGCCCGGATTCCGGTCACCGACCGGACCCGGCTCCGGCAGGTGAAACACAAGGCGTCCGATGACCGGTCGATGTTGTACCGGATCCTCGACGCCGGTCACGTCGGTCACCTGGCCATCGTCCAGGACGGTCAGCCCTACGTGCTACCGGTCGCCTACGGCCGGGATGGTGACCGGGTGCTGCTGCACGGCTCCACCGGCAGTCGGCTGTTCCGGACGCTGGCCACCGGGGCGCCCACCTGCCTGGAGGTGACCCTGGTTGACGGGCTGGTACTGGCCCGTTCGGGTTTCGAGACCTCGATGCACTACCGCAGCGTGATGGTGCTGGGTCGGTGCGCGGTGCTGCCGGCCGACCAGAAACTCGCCGCGATGGAACGCATCACCGAACACATCCTGCCCGGCCGGTGGGCCCAGCTCCGCCCGCCGAAACCCAGGGAACTGGCCGCCACCATGCTGCTGGCCCTGCCCCTCACCGAGGTGTCGGTGAAGGTCAGTGACGCTCCGCCGGACGACTTTGCCGAGGACCTGGACTTCCCGGTGTGGGCCGGTGTGGTCCCGCTGCGCACGGTCACCGGAATCCCGGTGCCAGCCCCCGACCTGCGTTTCGACCTGCCGGCCCCCGAGTCTGCGGCCGGTGCGCCGGACCGGTTCGACCCCTGAGCACGTCACCACCGCGATGATCCGGTGGGGCCGGCCCGATCCCGGTCACCCAGCCACGCCGGCCGGTTCGACGGACCGCTGGTCGACGGCGGACTCGTCCGCACCGGCGGGTACCCGGTGCGGCCACCACATCCACCGGCCCATGTCCAGGTTCAGCGCGGTCACCAACACCGAGCGCACCACCATGGTGTCCAGCAGCACACCCAGTGCCACGGCGAAGCCGATCTCGGCGAACGCCACCACCGGCAGCGTCGCCAGCACGGCGAACGTGCCGGCCAGCACACACCCGGCTGAGGTGATCACCCCACCGGTCGCGGCCAACCCGGTCAGTGCGCCGCGTCGGGTGCCGTGCTGCAGGACCTCCTCACGCACCCGGGTCATCAGGAAGATGTTGTAGTCGATCCCCAGCGCGACCAGGAACACGAACACGAACAGCGGAAACGCGGTGTCCTCACCAGCGAAGCCGAACACGTGCCGGAACATCGTGACGCTGATCCCCATCGCCGCGGCGAAGGACAGCACCACGGTGGCCACCAGCACCACCGGTGCCACGATCGCCCGCAACAGCAGCCCCAGGATCACCAGCACGACGACCAGCACCAACGGGATGATCAGTGTGTTGTCGTGTTGGGCGGCCCGGCCGGTGTCCAGGATGACCGCGGTCGGCCCGCCAACCTTCGCCTCCGCGCCGTCGATCCGGTGCACCGCGTCCCTGACCCGGTCCACGGTGTCCTGCGCCGCGCGGCTGTCCACCGCGTCGGCCGAGGTGCCCAGCACCTGCGCCAGATCCCCGCGGACCACCGGCTGGGAGGTCTCCACGATGCCGTCGGTGGCCGCGACCGCGTCGTGCACCGCACCGGCCGCCTCGGCCTTGCCGATGATCACGATCGGCTGGCCCTGTCCGGCCGGGAAGTGCCTGGCCAGCACCTGTTCGCCGGCCACCGCGTCGGGTGTTCCCAGCAGCGAGTCCTTGCTGCTCACCCCGTGCGCGCTCATGTTGGTCAGGCCCAGCGCCATGCCACCCAACACCAGCACGGTGACCACCCACACCAACCGGGGCCGCCGGGCGATCCGTCCGCCCACCCGGGCCCACATGCCGTGCTCGGTCGGTTCGGTGGAACCGAAGCTCGGCCGCACCGGCCAGAACACCCACCGTCCGGCGATCACCAACAGTGCGGGCAGCAGGGTCAGCATGGCCAGCAGGGCGACCACCACGCCGAGGGCTGCGACCGGGCCCAGACCCCGGGTGGAGTTCAGTTCGGCGAAGACCAGGCAGGCCATGCCGATCGCCACGGTGGACGCGCTGGCCAGGATGGCCGGGCCGGCCCGGTGCAGGGCGAACGCCATCGCCTCGTGCCGGTCGGCATGCCGACGCAGTTCCTCACGGTAACGGGCGACCAACAGCAGTGCGTAGTCGGTGCCCGCACCGAACACCAGCACGGTCAGGATGCCGGCGCTCTGTGCGTTCACCGTCAGGTCCGCGTACCGGGCGAGCAGGTACACCACCGCCTGCGAGCCGAACAGTGCGCCGCCGGCCGACAGCACCGGCAGCAGCCACAGCACCGGACTGCGGTAGGTGAGCAGCAGCATGACGATGACCACGGTCAGCGCCGCGTAGAGCAGGGTGCCGTCGATGCCCTCGAACGCCTCGGCCGAGGCGGCGGCGTACCCGGCCGGGCCGGTGATGTGCACGGTCAGACCGGCACTGTCAGCGCTGGCCACCGCGTTCAGGTCGTTGACCACGTCGGCGATCACGTTCCAGCCCTCGGCGCCGATCCTGATCGGCACGATGACCTGGAGCGCCTTGTGGTCGGTGGCCGGGATGGGTCCGGTGACCTGTCCACTGACCAGCTCGACCTCGGCGAACCGGGCGACGTCCGCCTGAACCTTGCTCTGGTCGGCCGGGGTGATACCGGAGGTGCGTTCGTACACCACCAGTGCCGGGATGATGTCGTCCGGCTGGAAGTTCTTCTGGAGTTCGATCACGGCCGTGGACTCGGCACTACCGGGCAGCCAGGTCGACGCGTCGTTGTTCTGCGCGCCGGTCAACATGCCGGCCAAGGGCATGGCGATGGCGAGCATGACGGCCCACACGCCCAGCACCAGCCACTTGCTCCTGCGCCCACACGGCAGCGCGGCAATCCGCGCCAGCCTGCTGGGTGGGACATCCCCGTCGTGATCAACACTCTTCACCCAACCATTGAAACATTCGCCCCTAAGCCGGCCTGACCCCCAGTTGCGACATCCGACACTAAGGAACCGAGCCGACACATAGCGTCACAGACGCATGTCCGAGCCAGGCTGTGTGCGGTTCAGAGTCCGTCAGGTGTGGGCCGCAGTCATCCGGTTGGGGCGGGGAGCGTGACGGTGGCCTCGTCCGTGGCAAGGAAACAGGGGATCTCGGGGTTGAGGATGCAACTGGTCAGCCGCACCTGGACGAAGGCAGGACCGGGCTCGAACCGGGTATCGACAGCCGGAATGGTGATCACGATGTGGTCGGCACGGTCGGTGCAGGTCCGAGAGTCCTCGACCGCACCGTGCGCGATCCGGTTGCCGACCCGTTGTGTCACTGCCACGGCCACGAACCCGGTCCGCGGCACGCCACAGGTGAAGTCCACCGGAACGCGCACCGCCGTGCCCTCCGCCAACAGCACCATCGGTGCGGCCAGTCGAGCCTCCACGGTGTTCTCCGCCCTGCCCGCCCCGGTCGACGGCAGGTCGGTGGTGAGAACCGCGGCGCCATCCTGGGGCAGCCCCGACCCGACGTCACCATCGCTGACCGTGATGACGGCCTCGTCGACATCGGTGGAGCACGGGAACTGGGAACAGTCGTTGAGGCTGGCCTGGACGAACGCGACGCCAGGGTGGAACGGAGCGTCCTGTGCCGGCATGCTGAGCACCGTTCGGTCGGTCGCTCCGCCGCACCCGGGCCGGTCGATGACCACCCCGTGTGCGATGCGCTCGCCGCTACGCTGCACCAGGATCAGGGTGAGCGTGGTCCCGGGCACCGAACAGACGACGTCGGCGGTCACCCGGAGAGCCGCACCGTCGGCGATCACGGTCGCCGGCAAACCGACCGACACCCGTAGTGGTGCCCGCACGGGCGCCCGCGGTGGCGCAGGCTGGTTCGGCGCGGCGGCGAACGCCGTCGACACGGGCAGCACCGCCGAGACCGCGGCGCAGCCAACCGCCAGCACCGCCCGTACCGTTCGCCGCCCGCTCCGACCCAACACCCCCCGCAGGCGCACCAGGACCATGCGGTGACGCTACGGGCCAGGCGGACGGTCTCCGCACCGGCGCGCCGAGGCGTCACCCCCGGTCGTACCCGGTTGAGGTGCTCGCGGTAACTCAGCCGACCTGTCCGTAGTGGTGTACCCCGTTGACGGTGACGCGGGTCAGTCGGCCCTGTGCGGTGAGCAGATCGAGATGCGCACCGGTCTCGATGGTGGCCAGCATCTGGTTGAACGGGTCCAACTCGTCGAAGTGTCGCTTCCGGCGGGTCCAGGGCATCGCCCGGGCCGCCTGGTAACCGGTCTCCGCGCCGGCTGCCACCACGGCCTCACAGGCGTCCAGCCGGGCACCGTGGTGGTCCAGCAACTGGTCGATCCGGGCGTGCACACTCTCGCCGACCGGGCCGTGTGCCGGCAGCAGTGTCAGGTCGGGCAGGGACCGCACCAGCCGCAGCGACTCCAGGAAGTCCCGCAGCGGAAGGTCTCCCGGCACGACCTCGAATCCGATGGACGGAGTGATGTGCGGCAGGACGTGGTCGCCGGCGAAGAGCAGGCCGTTCGCCCGGTCGGCGAACACCACGTGTCCGCGGGTGTGCCCGGGGGTCGGCACCACGGCCAGCTCCCGGCTGTCCAACCGCACCGGGGTGCCACCATCGAGCCACTCGTCGGGCAGCTCGAAGTCACTGACGTCGACCTGCCGGCCCTCCATCCGGGCCAACAACGCCGCAACCACCGGTTCGGCGCCGGCCATCCGCAGTTGGCCGAGCTGGGCGCTCATGGGGACGGCGTCAGCGGCCAGGTGGGCGCGCAGCGACGGTTCCTCACCACGGCCCAGGCCCACCCGGGCCCCGGTCTGCCGGCGGATGCTGACCGCCTGGGTGTAGTGGTCCCGGTGCACGTGCGTCACCAGGAACCGGGTGATCTCCGGCAGAGCGCGGCCGATGCTCTTGAGCGCCGCCTCCAGTTGCCGCTGGGAACGTTCCAGCGCCCAGCCGCCGTCGACGAGTACCAGGTCCGGCCCGTCCTCGATGGCATAGACGTTCACCGCACGCAGGCCGTCGTTGGGAAGCGGAAGCGGAATGCGGTGCACTCCGGGAGCGACCTGGTAGGCACCGGGTTCGGTCCAGTCGGTGGATCCGCTCACGCCCTGACCCTCCGTCCCCGCCGGCGCCATCCCACCGGTCGGCCGGCGCGATCCCCAACCTACCCGGATGGGGATGGGTTGGGGCGTCCCGGAATGTGACCTACGCCGCTTCTGCCGCTGCGGATCACGGTGTTCGGTGGCACGGTGTCTGGTTCAGTCCGACGGAACGAACGGGGTGCCGGTGCGGTCGAGGCCGAGCATGGCGGTGAACTTGCCCGGCGAGGTCACCGGCACGGCCTCCCGTCCCACCGCGAGTCGGTACTCGGCCACCAGATGGTCCAGCCGGTTCCGCCCGACCGCGCGCTCGGCCCCGCTCAGCCCCCGGGACACGTCCGGTCGTGCGGTCTCGACCAGCACCAGGGCATGTTTGGACGTGTCCGCCAGGGGTCCCGCGACCAGCACGCGGAAGTAGGCGCCCCGGTCGAAGACCACCTCGGCCTCGTCCGGGTACGCGGAGAACACGGTCAGGTCCCGCCCGCTCACCCCGGTGATGCTGACAAGCAGGTCACCGGTGAGGTTCTCGGTGGCCACCCGCAGGTCGCGACTGGTGCTGGTGAAGCCCGGTTCGAACAGCACGGTGCCGGGTCGGTGGTGGACCATCGCCGCCGGCGTGACGTTGCCACCGCGGAAGGTGGTCTCGGCGGTCGGGGGCAGCTTGGCCAGTGCGGCGGACAGTTGTTCGGCGAACGCGTTCACCGCCGCCGGGTCACCGGGTGCCGGTGGCCGACTCACCGACCCCGCCCGGGCCGATCCTGCCCGGTGTCGTCCTGCCCACGGGCGGCCGCGCCACGGCGACGAACCCACTCGTTGTGCGCGGCCTCCTCCGGAGTCAGCGGTGGCTGCGGGTTGCCCTGGGCGTCCATGCCCAGCGGTTCGGTGAACTTGCCGGGGCTGGTCACCGGCGGACGCGGCTGGTCACGGGTGGCTGCGAGGTCTCGTTTGAGTTGCTCGATCGCCTGCTCGGAGCGCCGCCGCTCCTCGTCGGTCACCGGCTCCCAGGGGGGCGTTCCCGTCATGGCGCCACCTCCTCCATCGTGATCAGCCACTTCCCGATTCCAGCGTCCCACACCTTGTTGGTGACCTTGAAGTTTGTCCCCTTGTCGTACAGGATCTCCGCCTCGGACACATAGTCGGAGAACGGCGCGACATCCTTACCGTTACGCCCGGTGATGGACATCAGGACGTTACCGTCGAACGCGCCCTGTGCCACGTTCGGGTTCTGTGTGGTGCTGGTGAACGCCCGTTCGGTGACGATCCGACCTGGCTCGTAGTTGGCCAACACGTCATCGCCGAAGTGCACGCCGCGATAGGTGGTGCCTGGTTGACCCGGAAGCTTCGCCAATCCCTCGGACACCGCGTCCGCCCGCGCCTGGATCAGGCCGCGAAACGCCTCCGGAGTCCCGCTCGGATCCCGCAGGAACGGGTTCATCCGCGTGTACCCCTCGTTGGTGGTGTAGTAGTTCAACGCGGCGCGGTCAGCGTCGGTCAGCGTGCCCCTGGCCAGGTTCCGCTCGGCGGTGCGCAGTGCCGCGGACTCGGCCCGGCGGGCGCGACGAGACGCCACCTTCTTCAGCAGACCCTTTGCCTTCTGCAGGATGTCCCTGATGATGGTCTGCACGTGTTTGACGACCTGTTTGACCAACTGCCGACAGATCAGTCGGGTGGCCGCGATGAAACCCGGCACCTCGGCGGTCGTCGCACCGAAGGTCACGAACGCTGTCGCGATGGCCTGCGCCACCTCGATCGCCAGAATGACGAGCTGGACGATGAACGCGATCTTCAACGCCAGCGTCGCCGCGGCGAAGATGATCAGTGCGGTGCCGATCACCTCGGCGGCGATGGCGTCCTCGGCCATCCGTAACCGCGGGCCGTCAAGGTCGTTCCACCAGTCGTGGAACGCGTCGGTGGCCGGACCCTCGTTCTGCGTCCACACTCCCGCCGCCGCGCCGTTGGCGTCCGCGGCGACCGTCTGTAAGCGGGCGCCGAACGCGATCCACTGCTGACCGGCCTCGAACAGTTTCTCCTCGTCGGCCTCCGGCCAGACCATCCCGATCCAGCTCAGTGGCTCGGTCAACGCCCCAGGAAGTTCCAGCCCCACGGTCAGCTACCCGCCTCGACCGCCGCTATCCGGGCGTGCAGGTCGCGCTCGGTCGTGGCGCTGCGGTCCGACCAGATCGCCAGGCCGTCGGCGGCCTCCCACAGCAGGTCCACGTGTGAGCCGTAAACCTCGATCGCGTGGTTCAGCACCGCCAGGTAGGCCGCGCCGAACAGGGTGCCCGGCTCGTCGGCACCCCACGGGCTCTCACTGGTGACGGTCGACTGGAGGGACGTGACTCCGGTCCCGAACTCCTCGGCGGCACGTGCCACCGACCGGGCCGCGTCCGACAGCGACTGTGGACTAACCCTGATCTGGGTCACCGGGCCTCCTGTCGCGGACGTTGGGCCTCACTCTGACGGCCCAATCGGTCGGACAGTTCCCTGGCCAACGCGGTCAGCTCACCGAGCCGGCCCTGTGCCTCGGTACCCAGTCTGGCCAGCGTGGTGCCGACGTCTCCGGCCAGGGCCCGTCCCGGTTCCGGTGTCATCTCGGCGACGGACTCGCGAACCTGGGTGCGGGCGAGGCTGATCGCCTCCCGAACGGCCTCGGCGAGGTCCTCGGAAGCAAGCCGCATCGCCTTCGGCTCGATGGCCAGCCCGACGACATCGCCGGTGCCATCCACCTCGGCCCGGACCAGCCCACCTGCCGCCTCGCCGCTGCCACGCATCCCGGTGAGCCGACCCAGTATGTCGGTCACCGGTGAACCCTGGTCAGAACTCCGGTCAGCCACGCCTCCGCCCTTCTCGCGACACCTGGCCCGACGATAGTGCCGCGGCCGTCACGGGGAATCGACCAGGCCCGTTCGACCCGACGGTTGGCCGGACTCCCACGGTGTTGGTCCACACCGGAACGTCCCAACCATGTGGCCGACGCACATTGTCGGTGCTGTCGGGAAAACCTACCGTGGCCGCACGTTCGATCCGAGTACCCGAGGAAGGAACGCCCATGCGACCCAGGATGCGGCGGTTCCTCGCCGCAATGACCGTCCTGTTCGGACTCGGCATACCCGGCCAGACCGCGAACGCGGCACCGACGACAACACCGGCGTCGGTACCGGCGGCGGCGGTGGCCACCGTGACACCGGTGCCCGGCGTGCTCACGGCGCACAACATCTCCGGCGTCTACGTCGCCGGGGTCTCCTCCGGCGGTTACATGGCCACCCAACTTCAGGTGGCCTACTCCGGCCGGATCAGGGGCGCGGCGATCTTCGCCGCCGGACCGTACTACTGCGCCCAGTTCAACCTGGCCCAGGCGTTGAACGGCTGCACCGACAACATCTGGCCCGACCACCTGGGCACGCTGGAGGCCGACGCGGCGACCTGGAGTTCGCTGGGCTGGATCGACCCGATCTCACATCTGTCCGGGCAACCGGTGTACGTGTTCCACGGCGGCAACGACAGCACGGTCGCCCGGTCGGTGACCGACGACCTGGTGAACTTCTACCGGCACTTCGGTGCGAACGTGCAGTACGACTCGGGTTCGGCGGCCGGGCACGCCTGGGTCACCCCGCTGGGTCCCAACCCCTGCACGGTGACGACCAGTCCGTACCTGAACAACTGCGGCACCGACCCGGAGAACTCGCTCATCGGAAAGTTGTTCGGCTCGGTACACGCTCCCAACACCGGGCCGCTGACCGGCACGCTGGTCAGGTTCGACCAGAACCGGGAGGCGGTGACCGGCAGCGCGGCCAGCCTCAGCCTTTCCGACGACGGGTTCGCCTACGTGCCGACGTCGTGCGCCGCCGGTCAGTCGTGCCGACTGATGGTGGCCCTGCACGGCTGCCTCCAGGGGGTCGACCTGATCGGTACC
This sequence comes from Mycobacteriales bacterium, assembly GCA_036566245.1. Lineage (GTDB taxonomy): Bacteria > Actinomycetota > Actinomycetes > Mycobacteriales > DASULA01 > DASULA01. The sequence continues at coordinate 12,351 of DATCWR010000497.1, forward strand.
GAGTTCGTGGACCACGCCAACCTGAACCAGTACGCCGACACCAACAACATGATCGTGCTGTACCCGCAGGCGACGCCCACCCCGGTGAACCCGGAGGGGTGCTTCGACTGGTGGGGTTACCTCGGCGGTTTCGACACCAACTACGCCATCCACGGCGGTGCCCAACTCGAGTCGATCATGAACATGGTGGCCGCCCTGGGCGGCTGACCCCGACCGTCCAGCGAGGGAGCGAAGGGCAGGCCGGCCTGGAGTTGGGCCGGTGGGGCGGTGACCGGTCAGGCGCCGTTGACAGCGACCACGCCGTCCATCGTGCCCACGTAGGCATGCTGGCCCGACAGTGTCGGAGACGCGAAGTGTGGCGCGACCCCGACGGTCACCCGGTCCAGCACCCCGCCGGTGGCCGGGTTCAGCGCGTACAGCACGCCCCTGTCGTGATCGACCACCCAGACCGCACCACCACCGACCACCGGCGAACCGGCCGCGTTCACAGCCGCCTTCCACACCTGGGTCACCGCGCCGTCGGTGCCGATCCGCACCGCCATCGGTCCGTCCGAGCACGGCAGATACACGGTGGAACCGTCCACGGCGCTGCCGCCGAACGCCCGACACGCCGCGCCGAGGGTGACCTGGCCACCGATGCGGCCGAGGTGGTCGTGCCGCAGCAGGTAACCCACCCCCCGCTTGCCCACGATGTAGACGTGCTGCCCCACCAGGACCGGGCTCATCGAACCCAGGTCCAGGTCCGACTGGTTGTCCAGTGGCCAGGTGGTCGGGGCGAAGAAGTCGACGCGGGTCAGGTCGGCGGTCAGTGCGATGACCGAGTCACTGCCGTCGTAATCGGTGGTCGACTCGCCGTTGCCCACCGCGTACAGCAACCGGTCTCCGTCCACCACGCCACCCGGTGTCGCCCAGATGCCGCCCTCCCGGGAGGTCGGAACCACGTACGAACGCACATCACCGTCACCTGACGCGGGCGCGGAGACCACCGAGCCGACATAGTTCCCACAGTCGCCGAACAGGCCCCCGTAGGGCACGTAGATCCGCCCGTTCCACAGGGTGAGCGCGCCGCGCTGTTGGTGTGCCATCGGGTCGCCCCTGGGCGGTTCCACCGCGACCCGGAAGGCCACCGTCCCGGTGGCGGCGTCGACGCCGAACAGGGTGTGGTGGCCGTCGGTGGTCTCGGCGACCGCGAACACCCGGCCGGTCTTCGGGTCGTAGACCATGGTGCTGGTGATGCCCAACGGGTCGATGTTGCCGCAGGGCAGGGTGCCTCGACGGACCGGTGTACCCACCGATACGGACCAGATCGTCTGTCCGGTGCGCGGGTCCAGCGCGTAGATGGTGTTGTTCTCGGTGGCCGCGTAGACCCGGTCACCGACCACCAACGGTTGGCCGTACACCGCGCCGTCCAACCTCGCCGACCAGGACACCGACAGTGCCGACCGGGGTGCGAGGTTCGGCGCGTCGCCGTGCCGGGTGTTGTCCCGGTGGTAGGTGGGCCAGTCGTCCGGGCCGAGGGCATGGGGTCCCGGAGCACTCGGCGACGGGCTCGGCCCACCCGGCAGGATGGTCACCTGCGGCGGGACAGGCGTGCCGCTCGACACGGCGGTGGACCCGGCACCGCCACCGCCGCAGGCCACGGCCAGACTGGCCACGGTCACGACGACGGCCGTGGTGAGCGGGCGGGCGGGTGGGATCGGACGAACCCCGCGTCGGAGGGGGTCGGGCATCAGGTTTTCCTCCATCCCGGCAATCCCGGCGATCTAGCCTTTCGGTCGATTCGGCGGGTCCGTGGGTGGTGAACAACGGTGTGAGGCCCCGCCAGCCTGCCACCAGAACCGGAGCAGTCAGGGTTTACCACCCGAAACTGGTCCCGGCCGGTTCACCCGTCGTGGGGTGCGCCGGTCGGCGGCGTTAGGCTGGGCCGGCCGTTGCCGCCGCCCTCCCGGGATAGCCGATGCCTGACCAGACGACGTCCAGCTACGCCGCCGCCGGCGTTGACGAGCAACGCGAACAGACGGCATTCGCCCGGGTGATGCGTCCGTGGCTTGCCCGCACCACGGTTCGGTCACCGATGGTGACCGAGGTGACCGGCCTGTCCAGCGGCTACTTCGCGACCCTGATGCACCTGCCCCCCGGCCCGCCGTTGGCGCTGACCACCGACGGGGTGGGCACCAAGATCCTGGTGGCCCGGATGGCCGGCCGGTACGAGGGCATCGGCGTCGACGTCATCGCCAACAACGTCAACGACCTGATCTGTGTCGGGGCGGTGCCGTTGGCGCTGCTGGACTACCTGGCCACCGACCGGATCGACGAGGACGTGCTCGAACAGCTCGCCCGGGGCATGTACCGCGGCGCCGAGGAGGCTGGTATCGCCATCCCCGGCGGCGAGATCGCCCAGATCGGGGCGATGCTGGCCAGTTCCGAGGGCGGCGGCCCGATGCTCGACCTGGTCGGCACCGCGGTGGGAGCCCTGCCAGCGTCACCCGACGGAGGTTGGCGGGCACCGCTGGACGGGTCGCTGGTGCGGCCCGGCGACGTGGTGGTCGGACTGCCCAGTTCCGGTCTACACAGCAACGGGTACTCGCTGGCCCGGCACGTGTTGCTGGACCAGGCCGGGATGCGGCTGGACGACCCGGTGCCCGGCACCGACCAGCCGCTGGTCGATGCCCTGCTGGCCCCGACCCGGGTGTACGTGCGGGCCGCCGAGGCGGTCTGGGCGGCCGGGGTCGCTCCGCACGGCATGGCGCACATCTCCGGCGGTGGCCTGCTGAACCTGGCCCGACTCGCCGCCGACGTGAGCTACCGGCTGGACGCGCTGCCCGAACCGCATCCGGTGTTCGGCCTGATCGGCCGGGCCGGCCAGGTGCCGGCGGCGACCCTGTACGCGACGCTGAACATGGGCATCGGGTTCTGTCTGGTGGTCGACCCCGCCGACCGGGAGGCGACCCTGACCGCGCTCACCGGCGCGGGCGAGGCCCCGGTGGTCATCGGCTCGGTGCTCGACCAGCCCGGCCGGGTGGTCAGCATTCCCGCACTGGGCCTCACCGGCCAGGGCGAAGCCTTCACCACCGCCTGAACCATTTCCAGTTCGGTGCCACACGGGCTTCGGGCACCCGTCAGGTGCCGTCTGTCCAGAACAAGGTGAGCCGGAGGAGCGCTTCCTCCTTGGTCATTCCTTGGATCTCGCTGGCGCTGAGTCCAACCCGGGTGACCAGTAGGTGTACGACCTCGGCAGGTAGCGCCCGGTCACGTACCACGGGCCAGCCACGATCTGGTCTGACCTGGTCTTGGACACACTTCCAGAACACCGACTCGGCCACTTCAAGCTGGTCGCGCAGGATGTGATTCCACAGACCCGCCCCATAGGTGTCACGGTTGACGGGGTGAGAAATCCTGGTTCGCAGGACACGCCCGTCTGGCAGGCCCAGCTCGTAGGTGACGTGATGCGTGCCGGTACGGCCCTTCGCGTCGCGTACTCGACGCCACCCCTCAACCTGACAGAAACGGTCGTGATCCGCACGTGTTGGCGCAGGCCAGTTCACGACGCTGACCCCACCAGCCAGTCACGCAGTTGAAGATCGTCGCTGAGACTGACCAACTGGACCAGCCCCCAGTGCTCACTGTGGTTGGGAACGTTGGCCAGTCGCTCCTGCCAGTCGGCCGCGTACTCACGTAGCGCGTCGACCATCTCGGTGATGGCCTCCTCGAAAGTGATGCCGTCGGCGGCGACCGGGAGCCCAGGAATGAACACCGACCAGCCACCAGCCTCCGCGACCACGTGGGCGCGGGTTGGCGATACCAGGGCGAGAAATCGGCGTAGCCGTTCCGCGTCAACCACCGCCGCCCAGGATGTGTCCCGGCGGACGGTCGCGACACGCCCGGCTGCCGCCGCGTCCAACAGGTCCTTGAGATGGGCGCGGGCCTCGGTGAAACTCTCGTACTGCGCCTCGGGCACCTGGCACCTCCGCTGTGTGGTCAGCCAAGCTTCACACTCCTCCTCACGTACGTCAAGTACTCGATGTACCTGCTGCTCCTGACCAGTTCGAATCGGGGCAATTGCGGCGGCGGTTTCGGACGACCCAGAGGACTCCCAGACAGGACGCGGGGGCATGATCGGGGTGTGGACACACCGGGTGAAATGCCAACGCCGATGACCGGGTTCGACGTGCCGACCGAGGACCGGTACTTCGAGGACTACCAGCCGGGCTCGGTATACGAGTTCGGCAGCGCGACCATGGACGAGGCACGGATCCTCGAGTTCGCCCGCGAGTTCGACCCACAGCCGATCCACGTCGACCCGCAGGCCGCCGCCCGGGGCATCTACGGCGGCATCATCGCCAGCGGGTTCCACACCACCGCGGTGATGATGCGACTGTTCGCCGACCACTTCCTGTCCAGGGTGGCCAGCCTGGGTAGCCCCGGGGTGGACGAACTGCGCTGGCTGCTGCCGGTCCGGCCGAACGACACGTTGCGGCTGCGGTGCACCATCCTGGACGCCCGACGGTCAGTGTCGAAGCCCGACCGTGGCGTACTGCACACCCGGGTCGAGATGATCAACCAGAACGACCAGACCGTGCTGCGCCTGGTGGTCACCAACCTCCTGCTCGTCCACCCCTGACCCACCCGACGACCAGTCGCCACCACCAGCGGTGTGTGCCGCTCGGGGACGGGTCCGGGCCCCCGTGCGGCCTGGCGGTATCCGAGTGTTACCCCTCACCCCGTGGGGCTGGCGGCGGTCTGGCCGACCAGGTCCTGTCCTCCTCGGGCGGTGATCTGTTCGAGGTACGGCGAGGTCTCACCCGGCCCGTACGCCACGAGGTGTGCGCTCCAGTCCTGCCGGGCGCCGTCGATGTCGCGCAGCGCGTGACGACTGACCCCACGCCGGAAGAGCAGGTCCGGCAACACCTCGTCCCCGAGAGCGTCGATCGCGACATCGAGATCGGCCAGGGCGCGACCGTGGTCGTCGAGTTCCTGCAACGCGATGGCGCGGTTGATCCGGAGTTCGGGGCAGTCCCCGACCTCGATGGCCCGGCCGAGGTCGTCGATCGCCTCGGTGAGTCGCCCGACGGAGTAGGACAGCACGGCCCGGTTCGCCCAGGCCGCAACGAAACCCGGGTCCTCGGTCAGCGCCGCCGTGTAGCTGGTGAACGCCGCCTCGGTGTCGCCGGACGCCTCCCACAGAGAACCCTGCGCGGACAACAGGTTGGCGTTCTTCGGATCCAGGGCCAGGCCCGCCTCGATGTCGGCCCGCGCGCCGTCCAGGTCCCCGGCCGCCAACAGCAGGTCGGCACGGTTGACCCGCGAGTCCACGTGGGTGGGGTTCAGAAGGATCGCGTAGTCCAGGTCACGCCGCGCGGCGTCGTCCTCTCCCAGTTCTCTGAGCAGGTCGGCCCGGTTGTAGTACACCTCGTAGTACGGCGGGCTGAGCCGGATCGCCTCGGCGTAGTCGGCGAGCGCCTCTGCGTACCTGCCGGCGACCCGACGTTCCCGGGCGCGCTCGAAGTAGTAGTCGCCGTAGTCAGGGTCCCGACTGATCACCGTGTCGTAGTCCCGCAGCGCTGCGGCGTGGTCTCCCATCGCGGCGAGGACCTGTGCCCGGTTGTAGAGCAACACCGAGCGGTGCAGGAGTTGCTCGTTGGGCCCCAGGTCGGCGTCGGTCATCGCGATCGCCTCGTTCACCAACGCCAGTGACGCAGCCAGGTCGCCCCGGTGGAGTTCGACGAGCGCCCGCGCGTTCCGCATGAACGCTCCCACGAACGCCCGGCGATGCGGGTCGGGGTGGCGGTCGGCCAGCGCGATGGCGATGTTGACCCACTCCAGCGCCCGGGTTTCGTCGTGCATTCCCTTCGGCAGGTGGCGGGTGTACAGCATGGCCATCATGTAGCAACTGTTCGTGATGATCTCCGGGTCGATGGAGCACGCACGCATCTCGCCGAAGTAGGCGAATCCCTCCTGGCCCCGGAACATGTACGACAGCGAGGCGCCCACCTTGGCGGTGAGGCTCCAGTAGGCCCGTGGCCGCGCGTCACCGAAGAGCGCCCTTCCGCGCAGGGAGAGTTCCAGTGCGGCGTCGTAGCACCCACGGTCGAAACAGATCTCGACGGAGTCGTTGATGGTCTCGCCCGCGCGGATCGGGTCGATTCCGTGTTCCAGGTGGTAGAGGATGGCACCGAACTCGGAACCCGGCTCCTTGAGGGTGGCCAGGAGTTCGGCGCGGGCGGTGTGTCGGCGGGCTCGCTCGTCGGGCGGCAGCAGGTCGTAGGCGCGGCGCAGGTCGGGATTCCTGCTTGTTCCGTCCGAGTCGATGAAGAGTTGCGCCAGGTCGGCGTCCGGCGGAAACTCCACCCGGACGGGCGGCGGTGCGGCGGCCCGGTCCGCATACGCGGCCAGTGCCTGTCCGAGGTCGCCCTCGGGCACACCGTCGGTCTCCACCACCAGGGTCACCAGACGCGGGTCGCACCGGCGCAGCAGTACGGTCACCAACTGGCGGTCGGTGGGATCAGCATCGTCCATCTCGCGGAACGCGACCACCACTCCGCCCGGATGAAGGGTACGGGCCCAGTCCATCAGCAGTTCCGCGACGCCGTGGGCGATGTGTAACGTGCGGTCGATGGAGTAGAACCGGGTGCGCTCCGCCCGGTTGGCAAGGTTGGTCAGTGTCCGCGGTGCCAACGGGACCGACTCGGCGAGGTCCGGGGCGAGGGCGACGACCTCGTTGGCCCGCGCGGCAATCAGTTCGCCGTGCTGCTTTCCCAACTCCGGCACGACACGCCGCATCACGGTGCCACCCCCCGTGTACGGCCCACGCAACAGGCGGTGGCACCGCACGTCCAGGTCAGTTTCCGGGACGGACGGCAGTCCGTTCGGCGCTGTGTCGGTGTTCGTGACCACCCAGAGGTGTCGCGGCGGAGAGAGAATCATGTCAGTTCTCCTTCGGGGACGTTCTTCCGGTTCCGGGCCCGTCGGTCCCGTATGAAGACATAGGCAAGTAGCGCGGGCTGCCACAGCGTCAGTGCGATGAAGACCACCGCGTCGACAATGCCCTCGACCGGGGTGTTCGACCCCTGGAACCGGTCGGCGATCAGCGACCAGAAGTGCAGCGCGGCCGGAAGCCCGGCCCACGCGAGGCTGCCAAGGGAGAAAGCGTAGCCGAGCACGAGGAGGGGTGCGTACCAGCGCGCCACCAGGCGGTCACGATCGGACCACTCGATGTCCGGCTGCGGGAGTTCCCGGCGCAGCAGCCGCCGGAGGTGCGTCCTGATGTGGAAGCGGGCGGCGTTCTGTAGGTCCGCGCAGCGCAGGGCCGTGGTGAAAACAAAGTAGAGATCGGTTTCGAGATAGAACATCAACTGCCAGATCAACCGCAGCACGGACGTGAAGGCGATCGCCAGAAAAAGCCCGGACAACCACCCGGCGACACCGCCGCCGGGAAGGACCGCCGCGAGCAGGGTCAACACCGAGATCAGGATAAAATCGGCGAGTATGCCGGCGAGGAACGGTAGATAGCGTTGCCGCCTCGGCACGCTGAGCAGCGAGTCCAGGCGGGTTTCCGCGACCAGGTAGTACAGCCGTCGACCGATGCTGAGCGTCGACGGCAGGCCGAGTCGACGGCCGGCCAGCGCGTGGAACGACTCGTGCAGGAGGATTGCCGGGACCAGCGCGGCGGTCAGGATGACCGGGATCAACGACAACTGATCGGTGAAGAAGAGGTGGTGGTACGAGGGCCGCAGGGTCGGTTGCCGAACCATCGCGACAACGGCCGTCCCGATCAACAAGACATAGCCCAACATCGCGGGCCGGGAGAACACACCTCGGCCCAGGCGTTGCCACCGAATCCGTGGTTCGGGGGGCTTCTCCTCGCCCGGGGCGAGGACGAACCCGAGGTCCTCGATCACCTCGAGGAAGTCGTCAAAATCCAGCGACGTGTGGTACGTCCGCTCATACCACGCGGCCACCTCGGGAACCGTCAGACCGGAGTCGAGCATCCGCAGGGTTTCCGCGCCCTCGGGCGGGAACAACGCGTAGGAACCGATGTCCGGGCGACCGACCATGATGCCGTCGTACTCAGTAACCATCGTGAGCCTGTGCAGGCGGACAGTACTGACGCCCGATGCCGTCACACCCATACGCCGCCTCGACTTTCGTGATGTGGACCATCGTGACCGGCCGGGGCCGGGCTCCCGAGAAACAGGAACCCAACCCCGACCGTGCTGCATCACACGCTGGCGCAGCAGTAGTACGCGGCGCTGGTGAGTCGGATGGCGCCGGCCTTACGGATCGACATCTTTTGCATGGTCTCGCCTCCTTCCTGATCACTCGTCGATGACACCGGCTGATCGCCGGAGATCAGTGGTCGGTACGAGAACAGCAGGGAACACCGGTGCGGTCCGGCTTTGTTGCCGTTCCGGAGCGCCCGAATTATTAGCGTGCAACATAGTTGAAAGCAATAGGCCAAGAATGTATCGACCCTGTCGTCCCTTTTCATGCTTGAAATGCACGAATTCATGATCCATTTTCGAGGACGGAGGGTGACAGCACCACTGCTCCGTTCGAGTGAAGATCTCGATTCAATTACATAACGTGCAAATGGATCTTGTTTGGGTCGATGAGTCGCGGCTCAGGTCGGTTCCACGGGCGACCACCAGGCGGCGCAGCTCGCCGCCGGCGGCACCGAAGGAGTCGCGGGCCAGGCACGCGAGGTCCTTCCAGATGTCCCGGTAGCCGTCGTGGCGAAGTGGGGGTTCGGTCCGGTCAACAGGTGCGGATTGTCCGCCAACCGGGTGTCATGCACGCAGAGGCGCCGGTTGAACATCGCGCACCCAGAACGAGCAGACAACGCAACTGGAAACTGGGAACTGGATCTGATCCAGGCCCATGACGATTCAAGTGCCGCGAACTGCGAGGCGACCAGCGTCCTGGGTTCCCGGCCTGCGGCCTGCTGACCTGTCGGACACGGCCGGTCTCCGGTTCGTGGAGCCTGACGGCGCCGGCATGTGGACGGCCCGCCGAACGTATGTCGGCCCGCCCCTGCACCACCAGCACGCCGAGGATCAACCGGCCGTACCGGCGCCGGTGGTATCCCCGTCGCCGTGACCGTCCCGGCCGTCGTGACCGTCCCGGCCGTCACGGCCGTCACGGCCCCGAGGCGAACCGGTGTCCGGTACGGCGGCGAACAGGATGTCGGCGGCCAACCGCACGTAGGGGCACTCTGCCCGCAACACGCCGCACGAGCACCACGACGGGCCGTCGGCCACCCGCCGTTCCTGATGAAAAGCCAGTACCGCGAACGCGTACACCCGGAAGACGTCCGGGTCCACGTCGCACAGGCACATCGGCGCCCGAACGGCATCGTCGGCACTGTGGGCGACGGTGTACCGGGCTGGTCGTTGCAGGTCGGTCATGGTCGCCACGTCATGCCTCTTTCTCGGAAAATCGCGACAGAAGACCGGTGAGGACACTGCTCAGGCCCCGGTGCCGGGGGCGGTACACCCGACACCGGGGAGTCGTTCCGGCCGACCCTGACGGTGCTCCGGGCCCAGAATAATTGTGGAAATCGCATTGGCAAGTAACACACTCGCATCTTCACCAGATCAGGTGATTTTTGGTGCGACCGCGAAGTCCGACGTGGTAACACAGTGGACACCACGGGGTTCGGATTCACACAACACCAGTCAAACAGAGGTGCAAAATGGAGGTATCCAGGTGACATCGTCTCGAGTCGGGAGTCCGACGGTGCGTCGCCGCCGGTTGGCCCGAGAACTGCGCCAACTGCGCGAGACGCGAGGGATGACCATCGGCGAGGTCGGTCATGCGACCGACATAAGCCCGGCCACCGTGCAGCGGTACGAAACAGAGCGCGGCGCGGTCAAGGTGAATTACGTGCGGGCACTTCTGGACCTTTATGGCACATCGGGCGGAACACGCGAGGCCCTCATCGATATCGCCCGCAGTTCCCGACAGAAGGGCTGGTGGGCCGCCTACGGTGACGTGATACGGCCGGACTTCGAGGAGTATGTCGGACTCGAGACCGAGGCCACCTCGCTACGCGCATACGGCACCCACCTGGTCCACGGACTGCTCCAGACACCCGAGTACGCCCGCGCCCTGCTGACCGCCGTCCGGCCCACCGACAGCCCGACGAACATCGACCGACTGGTGGACCTGCGGATGCAGCGGCAGGCCCTGCTCGACCGCCGGCCCCGGTTCAGCCTGTGGGCGGTCGTGGACGAGGCGGTGCTGCGTCGGCCGGTCGGCGGGTCGGACGTGATGTGCGACCAACTGCGGCACCTGGCCAAGATGGCCGAACTGCCGAACGTGACGCTCCAGGTCATGCCGTTCAGCCGGGGCGCGCACACCGGACTGGACGGAGCGTTCTCGATCCTGGAGTTCCCCGGCCGGGCCGACCCGGACGTGATCTACCTCGACGGCCCCTCCGGAAACACCTATGTGGAGGACACGGTAGAGATAAGCCGGTTTACCCTGGTCTTCGACCATCTGCGAGCAGAGGCAATGGCGCCGGACCGCTCGGTGGAGTTCATCGAGATGGTGGTTCGGGACCTCACCTGAACCAGGGAGGCCGAGATGACCGCACATGCCGAGCTGACCGACGCGGTCTGGCGTAGGAGCAGCCACAGCGGCAACGGCAGCGACTGCGTCGAGGTCGCGTTCTGGGCCGACGTGGTGGCGGTGCGCGACTCGAAGAACCCGACCGGCCCGGCGCTGATCCTCACACGGAACGACTGGACCACCTTCCTGTCCGCCGCCCGCGCCGGCCACCTGACCAGGTGATCACGGCCAGATCCGGAGCGGCGGCGCGGCCGGCGCCCTGGTCGGCCGTCGAGGCGAGAGCCTGCCACAGGCCGCACGAGTCGGCGTCGGGGTGGCGTTCGCGCAGACCGGCAAGGGTGCCCGGCGGAACCGCCTCCAGGAAGGTGCCCGAGTAGGCCAACAGGTGATCACCCGCGGTCAGCCCGGCGGTCGCCTCGCCGGTCCCCGGTGGGTCCGGCAGTAGCGCCAACCCGTCGGCGGCCAGGTGCACGGCCGAGGGCGCGTACCGGCAGACCACGTGTACGTGCCCGCCCGCCAGCAGGTCGACCAGGATCAGCCCCGCCTGCGGGGCGGTCCGGCGGCCCTCGTCGACCTGCCGAACCAGCCGGTCCACCGACTCGGACAGCCCTGCTCCGGCCAGCAGCAGGTCCCCGGCCAACGACTCCAGTCGCTCCCGCACACCGCGCGGGCAGGTGTCTGACAGCGGTTCGGCCACCACCACCCGCAACCGGTCGGCTCCGCGCAGCACACTCACACAGCCGGTCGCTCGGTGCCCGACACAGACCCGCCAACCCAGGCCGGCCACGCCCGGGCGGTGCTCGACCGTGTGCCAGGGGCGTTCCAGAGAAGGTGCGATCGTCATCTCAGTGGTTCTTCCGCACGTCGACCGGGCCGCTGCGCACGCTCGGCCTCGACAGACCCGGATTCGCCAACCCCGGAGGGACCACTGAAATCCCTCGATCTCGTCATCTCGGTGAACTCCGGCCGTAGTACCCGCCACAGGCCGGTGCGGTGCAGCAGGTCCAGGGTGCGTCGGTTCGGGTTACGGATGATCACCCTGCCACCCCGGGCGCGGCAGGACCGGTGCGCTCCCAACAACACGGCCACCGCGGTAGAGGACAACTGCCGCACCGCGGACACGTCAACCACCAGCACCCGCACTCCGGCGAGGATCTGGTCGCGCAACCGCCACCGCAGCTCGGCCATCCCGTCGCGGAAGGTCGCGTCGGTGAGTCGCACCACCGCCCGGTCGCGCACCTGGTCCCTGGTGTCCATGATGTCCTTAACGTCGTCAACGTCCCCGACGTTGCCGGCAGCACGGTCACCCCCACGCACCAGATCCGGTGCAGGCACTGCGCCGGGCACGTCCGGCGGACCGGACCCGGGGCTGGCTGGCAGCGTCATGGTCGCCTCCTGGCAGGGGCTCTGTCGGGTTCCAGCCTGCCCGCGCTGTGTTGAGGGCGGTCGCATGGTTTCTTTGCTGTTTCATGACAACTTCCCTACCGGCGAGGTGCGTTGTGGCCTGTCCGGCCCGCCGATCAGGGTCTCTGGCAACATGAACTAATGGGAACCCGGTTGCTCGTGGTGGAGGATGACGACCGCATCCGGGCGATTCTCCGGCTCGCACTGGAAGCCGAGGGGTACGACATCGACGAGGCCCCCGGGGCCGAGATCGCCCTGGAGCGGGTGCGGACCAGCCCACCCGACCTGATGATCGTGGACCTGATGCTCGGCGAGATGGACGGCTACACCTGCATCCGGGAGGTCCGCCGGGGTAGCGACATCCCGATCATCGTGGTCAGTGCGCGGGCTGACACCCACGACATCGTCGCCGGTCTGGAGGCCGGTGCCGACGACTATGTGACCAAGCCGTTCCAGGTCAAGGAGATCACCGCCCGGCTGCGGGCGTTGCGGCGCCGCACCCGCGCCGCCTCCGACCCCGAGGCACCGCCCGACCTGGTGCTCGACTCGGATCCGCAGCAACCCCTGGTGCTCTCGGCCAGCCGGGGAACGGTACGGCGGGGTGACACCGACATCCATCTGACCCTGACCGAGTTCCGGGTGCTCAGCGAACTGGCCGGCAGCCCCGGCCACGTGCTCAGCCGGCAGGCCCTGCTGGCCCAGGTGTGGGGGCACGGTTTCTTCGGTGACGAACGCATCGTGGACGTGCACGTCCGCCGGTTGCGCACCAAGATCGAACGAGATCCGGCCAACCCCCGTCTGGTGGTCACCGTGCGGGGGCTGGGGTACCGGCTCGATCCGGGATGATCGGCATGCTGCGGGGCGGCCTGCGAAGCAGGGTGATGTTGGCACTCGGACTGGGCGCGCTGCTCGTGTCTGCCACCTTCGCCACCTTCACCTACGTGATCGCGCGCAGCTACCTGCTCGAACAGCGGGAGGCATCCGTCCACCAACACGTACTCACCGACGCCCGGCTGGTCGCGGCCCGGCTGGGTACCGCCGGCGCGCAGGTGCCCGACGTGCTCGCCTCGGCGGACCCGTCCTCCGACGGTGCCATCGTGGTGCACCAGCGGGGACGCTGGTTCTCCTCGTCGCTGGACGTCGGCCGGGACAAGGTGCCCGCCGCACTGCGCCGCGACGTGGAGTCCGGCGAGCCGTCGGTGATGCGGGTCCGGATCAACGGTTCACCGGTCATGGTGGTCGGACTGTCCCTGCCCAGCCCGGACACCTACTTCTACGAGGTGGTCTCACTCGACGAGTTGGAGGGCACCCTGCGGGTGCTCAGCGCGGTACTGGCCGTCGGCGCGGTGCTCACCGCGGCCGGCGGGGCGGCCCTGGGCCGTTGGGCCAGTGCCCGGGTGGTCCGACCGTTGAACCACGTCGCCGGGGCCGCCGCGCAGATCGCCGGCGGGCAACTGGACACCCGGCTGGACCCCACCACCGACCGGGACCTGGCCACCATCGTGGGGTCGTTCAACAGCATGGTCGACTCGCTCCAGGCCCGGATCGAACGTGACGCGCGGTTCGTCGGCGACGTCAGCCACGAACTACGCTCCCCGCTGACCACCCTGGTGGCGAGTGTGGACGTGCTGTCCTTCCAGGCAGACGACCTGCCGCCCCGCTCCCGGGCCGCGTTGGAGTTGGTCACCGCCGAGTTGGCCCGGTTCCGTCGGTTGCTGGACAACCTGCTGGAACTGGCCAGGGCCGACGCCGGCCTGGACACCGATCTGGGTGACCCGTTCCCGTTGTATGAGTTGCTCACCCACACCCTGGTCGACTCCGGGCGGGCGGCCGACCTGCTCGACGGTGACCGGCACCCGATGGTCCGCGGTGACAAGGCCCGGCTGGAACGGGCGTTCGTCAACCTGTTCGACAACGCCGACCGGCACGGCGGCGGGGTGCGGTCGGTCACCGTCCGCCGGCACGGTGGCGAGGTGCTGGTACTGGTGGACGACGCCGGGCCCGGGGTGCCCGCGGCCGACCGGGAACGCATCTTCGAACGGTTCGCCACCGGGCACACCGCCCGGGGGTCCTCCTCGGGCACCGGCCTGGGTCTGGCCCTGGTCGCCGAGACGGTCGGCGCGCACGGTGGCGCGGTGTGGTGCGCCGACCGGGCCGGCAGCGGCGCCCGGTT
>DATCWR010000498.1:0-3300 GCA_036566245.1 Mycobacteriales bacterium
GACCGGGCCGAGGGGCCCGTCGCGTCCACTCGACCCTGCTCTGCCGACGACTCGAGGGCCACCGGTGACTCATGGTCCCGGGTGACCGGGACGACGTCCGGGCTCAGGGCCACTCCTCCCCCAGCGAGACCGTCACGGGAACGGTCTGCACAGGCACGAGTCTACGGCGCTGCCGCCGTCCACTCCCATTCACAGATCAGGATCCGTGACGTCAACCACACAGTGTCACCAGGTTCGGTCACACTGTGAGCAGAGCGTGAATCTCGCGCCCCACCAACTTCCTTCCTGCCAGCAGGGACAGTTCGAGGATCACCGATATTCCCGTCACCGTCCCCCCGGCACGAGCCACCAGGTCTGCCGCCGCCCCGATCGTGCCGCCGGTTGCCAACACGTCGTCGACCAGCAGTACCCGGGTCCGGCCGGGACCGAAGGCGTCCTCGTGTACCTCCACCACCGCCTGGCCGTACTCCAGCGTGTAGGAGGCGGCCAGGGTACGCCCGGGCAACTTGCCCTCCTTGCGGATCGGCACCAGCCCGGTCCCGGCCGCGTACGCGATGGCCGCGGCCAGCAGGAAGCCTCTGGCCTCCACCCCGGCCACCACGTCGAAGGAGCCTCGGCCGTGGTGGTCCACCACCGCGTCCACCACGGCCCGAAGGCCGGCCGGATCCGCGAACAGCGGAGTCAGGTCCTTGAAGTCCACCCCCGGCCTGGGGAAGTCCGGCACGTCCCGAACCCGGGACAACACCAGTCCGGCCAGCCCGCCAGACTCGACTGGCGGGACCGCGGTACTGCTCACCGTCGCCGCTTGGACGACGGCCGACCGCCGCCCTTGCGTTGCTGGGGTCGAGGTCGCCGGTTCTGCGGGCGGGCACCCGGACGAGGAGGTGTACCAGCCACCCCCACGCCGGCGGGCTCGACGGTGATCGCCGGCTCGGACGCCGGACGGTCGAGGGTGGCGGTGGCGGTGGCACCGGGCGCAGATCCAGCCGACGCGGAGGCAACCGCGGTGGCGGCCACCTTGCCCTGAGCCGACAGGCGCTTGGCCGACACCCGCTTGCGCAACGCGATGTACTGCGGCTGACGCTCCTTGAGGTCACACAGGATCGGCGTGGCCAGGAACAGCGACGAGTAGGCACCCACGGCCAGACCCACGAACAGCACCAGGGCGAGGTCCTTGATGGTGCCGACGCCCAGCAGTCCGGCTCCGACGAACAGCAGACCGCCGACCGGCAACAGCGCGATCAGCGAGGTGTTGACCGAACGCATCAGGGTCTGGTTGACCGCGAGGTTGGCCTGTTCGGTGTAGGTGGTACGCGAACCGCCGAGGATGCCCCGGGCGTTCTCCTCCACCTTGTCGAACACCACGACGGTGTCGTACAGGGAGAAACCAAGGATGGTCAACAGACCGATCACGGTGGAGGGGGTCACCTCGAAGCCGACCAGCGAGTACACGCCGGCCGCGACGATCAGGTCGTGCAGCAGCGCGATGATCGCCGACATCGCCATCCGCCACTCGAACAGCAGCGCGATGAACAGGCAGACCAGGATGAGGAACACCACCAGACCCTGGATGGCCTTGTTGGTGACGTCACCACCCCACGACGAACTGACCGAGCTGATCGACACCTCGTCGGTCTGCACCCCGATCTTGTGGAGTTCGTTGGTGACCGCCTGCTCCTGGGCGACGGTCAGCTCCTCGGTCTTGATCAACATCTCCCGGGTGCTGCCGCTGCCCACGAACTGGGCACTGACGACCTCCACGTCAGCCTTGGACACCGCGTCCCGGGCATCGGACAGCGATATCGACGTCCCACTGGAGGCGTCCGGGAACTGGAACGAACTGCCGCCCTCGAACTCGATCCCGAAGTTGAAGCCTCGTACCGCGAAGCTGGTGATACAGACCACGACGAGTACCGCCGAGATCACGTACCACCGCCTGCGCGTGCCGACGAAGTCGAAATTCGTGCCGCCGTGGTAGAGGCGTTGTATCAGGGACACCTCGGGACTCCTTCGAGAGGCTTGCGCCACCTGCCTGGGTGGTCGTGCCGGGTAGGTGGTTTCGTCACGGGCTCTTGGCCAGACCGGAACGGCGGGCGGCCGCACGGGCCGCCGCGGACGAGGTCTCGGTCGCCGCCTCGGCGGCCGGTGGAGTCCGCAACGATCCCAGACCGGTGATACGAGGCGAGGCGAACGACCTGCTGCGCGAGGCGATCGAGACCAGTGGGTGGGTGAACAGGAAGACGATCACCAGGTCGAGGATGGTGGACAGACCCAGGGTGAACGCGAAGCCCTTCACCGCCCCGGCCGCCAGGACGTACAGGGTCGCCGCGGCCAGGAAGGACACCGCGTCGGCGGACAGGATGGTCCGCCTGGCCCGCTGCCACGCCCGCGGGACGGCTGACCGGGGCGAGCGGCCGTCTCGGACCTCGTCCTTGAGTCTTTCGAAGAACACCACGAACGAGTCGGCGGTGATGCCGACGGCCACGATGAAACCGGCGATTCCAGCCAGTGTCAGGGTGAAGCCGATGTACCGCCCCAACAGCACCAGGAACCCGTAGGTGAGGACGCCGGACACGGCCAGGCTGACGATGGTGATCAGACCCAGCGCCCGGTAGTACAGCAGTGAGTAGATCACCACCAGCAGCAGGCCGATACCACCGGCCAGCAGACCACCCTCGAGCTGGTCGGTGCCCAGCGTGGGCGAGACCGTCAGGGCCTGGGACTGGGTGAACGTCAGTGGCAGCGATCCGTACTTCAGTGCGTTGGCGAGTTCCTGCGCACCGCTCTGGGTGAAGTTGCCGGTGACCTGGGTCTGCCCGTTGATCGTGCTCTGGATCTGCGGTGCGGAGACAACCTCACCGTCGAGGGTGAACGACACGAAGTCGGCCACGTCGTTGGGGGTGACTCCGGCGTTGTGCTTGGAGGTGTAGTCGGCCCAGACCGCCGCGCCGTGGGACTTCAGGTCGAGCACGACCAACCAGCCGCTGAGGCCCTGTGAGTCGAACTGCGCGCTGGCGTTCTTGACCTCGGTGCCCTCGATGATCGCCGGGGCGAGCAGGTACTTGGCAGTGCCGTCCTGGTTACAGGCGGCCAACGGCTTGGCCGGGTCGTCGTTGCTGCCGCCGAGGCTGTCCTTGTCACAGGTGAGCTTGGTGAACTCCGCGACGGCCGCGTCGTAGTCCTCCTGGGAGACCCCGGTCGGCGGCGTCGGCGGGATCTGCCCCTGCTGGGGTGCCGGGGCCTGGGTGGGCAGGGGCGCTCCGGTGGGAGCTGGAGCCGGGGCGGGCGTGCCGGGCACGG
>DATCWR010000499.1:0-2295 GCA_036566245.1 Mycobacteriales bacterium
TGTGCGCGGCGAGGTGACCCTGGTGGTGGCCGGTGCGCCGCCCCGCGCCGCCGCACCGGTCGACCCGGCCGCGCTGGCCGCCCAGGTGGCTGACCTGGAGCGTTCCGGACAGTCACGTAAGGACGCGATGGCGGCGGTGGCGCGGGCCGCCGGGGTGTCACGCAGGGTGGTCTACGACGCGGTTGTCGCGGCGCGTTCGGATTCCCATCCGGGTTCGGCGAGAGTTACCGTGAACTCGGAGGACGATCGCCATGACCGAGGTCGAATCCAGCCGTGAAACCTACGGCTTCCGGTGTGGGCGGTGCGATCACACCTGGGAGCGGGTGTACGAGGTACGACGGTGGCAGGAACAGTCCGGGGACGAGTTCACCTGTTATCGGACCAACGGTATGCAGGCGGTGTCGCCGCAGAATGCGGCATGCCCACGTTGTGGCGGGTATCGGGTGAGATTGCTGCCCGTGCATCCCCCGTCTGAGCGAATCACCCATGAGAGTGAGGACAGGGCCGAGACCCCGTGGTACGGATGGGCCGTGCTCAGCGAGGTCTGTCACGTGCCGGGGACCGGTCACGGTCACCTCTAGTTTTCGTCAGGCTTCTGTGCGCATTTCGTCAGTTCTGAAGGCTGATCAAAGGAATGCCAACATGGCCACAACTTCGGGCGCGGCAGCGAGTCATGTCGGATCGATCCGGCTGGTCGAGGAGGGCCGGCTGCGACGGCACATCGGGCTGGTCGGACTGCTCTTCACCGGCGTCGGGTCCATCATCGGGTCGGGGTGGCTGTTCGGGGCGCTCAACGCCTCCCGGCTGGCCGGGCCCGCCGCCATCCTGTCCTGGTTGACCGGCGGGGTGATGATCCTGTTGATCGGCCTGGTCTATGCCGAACTGGGGACCATGTTTCCGGTCAGTGGCGGGGTGGTGCGGTTCCCGCACTGGTCGTTCGGGTCGTTCGCGAGTTTCACCATGGGCTGGGTGACCTGGATCGCGGCGGCCACGGTCGCGCCGATCGAGGTCGAGGGCGCACTCCAGTACGCGACCCACTACGTGTCCTGGCTCACCACCGAATCCCACGGCGTACCGGTGCTCACCACGGGTGGATATGCCATCGCGGTGGTGGGCATGGCGCTGTTCTGTCTCATCAACATCATCGGTGTCCGGACCTTCGCCCGACTCAACAACGTTCTGGTCTGGTGGAAACTCGCGATCATCGTGCTGGTCGTCGCGGCTTTCCTGTTCAGTACGTTCCACCCGGCGAACTTCCACGCGCACGGGTTCGCGCCGGCCGGGGCCCACGGTGTCTTCTCGTCGATCGCCACCGCCGGCATCGTGTTCTCGTTCCTCGGTTTCCGACAGGGCGTGGAACTGGCCGGAGAGAGCGACAATCCACGGCGGAACGTTCCGATCGCGGTGATCGGTTCGGTCCTGATCACCATGCTGATCTACGTGTTGTTGCAGGTGGCGTTCATCGGCGCGGTGCGGCCGTCCGACGTCGCCGGCGGTTGGTCCGGCCTGTCGTTCACCGGCGACGCCGGCCCGCTGGCGGCGGTCGCGACGATTCTCGGGCTGGGCTGGCTGGCCGCCCTGCTCTATGTGGACGCGGTGGTCTCCCCGGCCGACACCGGCCTGATCTACACCACCGCGACCGCGCGGATCTCCTACGCGATGGGCCGTAACGGCAACGCGCCGGCGTCGCTGTCCAGCGTGAGTGACCGGGGCGTGCCGTGGGTCAGCGTGGCCCTGGCGTTCGTGATGGGCTGCGTGGTCTTCCTGCCCTTCCCCGGATGGCAGAAGTTGGTCGGGTTCATCACCTCGGCGACCGTGTTGTCGTTCGGCTCGGGCCCGCTGGTGCTCGCCGCCATGCGCCGTCAGTTGCCCGACCAGGAGCGGCCGTTCCGGCTGCCCGGTGGGCACCTGGTCCCACTGCTGGCCTTCTTCTCGTCGAACATGATCGTCTACTGGGCCGGCTGGGACGTGAACTGGAAGCTGTTTGTCACCATCCTGCTCGGGTTCGCCCTGCTGGGCCTGCACCGGGCCACCTCCAGGGGGGAACGGCCGGCGTTGGACTGGCGCGCGGGCTGGTGGCTGCCGGTCTGGTTCGGTGCCCTGGCGCTGATCTCCTGGCTGGGTAGCTACAGTTCGGACGGCGCCGACCACGGACAGTTGGGGCTTCTCGGCTTCGGCTGGGGTTTCGTGGCGATGGGTGTGCTCAGCCTGGCGGTCTACGCGCTGGCGATGCGGTCCCGACTGCCCGGCGGGCGGACCGCCGAACTCATCGTCGGCACCCCACCCACGCCCCGG
>DATCWR010000500.1:0-11197 GCA_036566245.1 Mycobacteriales bacterium
GCCGACCCTGGTGGTCTGTCCGATGTCGCTGGTCGGCACCTGGCAACGGGAGGCGGCCAGGTTCACTCCGCAACTGCGGGTGTATGTCCACCACGGCGCCGACCGGCACGTCGGGGCCGAACTGGCCGCGGCGGTCGAGCAGGCCGACCTGGTCGTCACCACCTATGCCACGCTGGCCCGCGACAGGTCCGACCTGGCCACCGTCGAGTGGGGTCGGGTGGTCTGCGACGAGGCCCAGGCGATCAAGAACAGCGCCACCCAGCAGGCCCGGGCGGTCCGGGCGATGCCGGCCGGAAGCAGGATCGCGCTCACCGGCACGCCGGTGGAGAACCACCTGGGCGAGCTGTGGTCCATCATGGACTTCGCCAACCCGGGTCTGCTGGGACCGAAGGCGGAGTTCCACCGCCGCTACGCGGTGCCGATCGAACGTGACGGCGACCAGGGGGCCACCGCGGCGCTCCGCCGGGCCACCCAGCCGTTCGTGCTGCGTCGACTCAAGACCGACCGCTCGATCATCTCCGACCTGCCCGACAAGCTGGAGATGAAGGTGTACTGCAACCTCACCCCAGAACAGGCGTCGCTGTACCAGGCGACCGTCGACGACATGCTGGACCGGATAGCGCACAGCGACGGCATCGAACGCCGGGGTCTGGTGCTGGCCACCATGGCCAAACTCAAACAGGTCTGCAACCACCCGGCGCACCTGCTCAAGGACGGCTCCCGCCTGGTCGGCAGATCAGGCAAGCTGGCCCGGCTGGAGGAGATCTGCCAGGAACTGCTCGCCGAGGGTGACAGGGCGTTGTGCTTCACCCAGTACGCCGAGTTCGGTGCGCTGCTCCAGCCCTACCTGACCGCCCGACTGGGGCGGCCGGTGCTGTGGCTGCACGGCGGCACCTCCCGGTCGGCCCGTGATGCCATGGTCGAACGGTTCCAGACCGACGACCAGCCCATGGTCTTCCTGCTGTCGCTGAAGGCCGCCGGCACCGGGCTGACCCTGACCGCGGCCAACCACGTGATCCACTTCGACCGGTGGTGGAACCCGGCCGTGGAGGACCAGGCCACCGACCGGGCGTTCCGAATAGGACAGACCCAGAACGTGCAGGTCCGCACGTTCGTGTGCGTGGGTACCCTGGAGGAGCGGATCGACCAGATGTTGGAGAGCAAGAAGGCGCTGGCCGAGCAGATCGTCGGGAACGGTGAGGAGTGGCTCACCGAACTGTCGGTCGCCGAACTGCGGGACGTGATCCGGCTCGCCCCCGAGGCGGTGACGCCGTGAGCCCGTTCTACCGGCCGTCGGGGCCCCGACTGCCCGCCGACGGCATCCGGGCCCGAACCGCGCGCGGTTCGATCGGTGAGCAGTGGTGGTCCCGCCGGTTCATCGACGTCCTGGAGGAACTGACCGATCCGGGCCGGCTGTCCCGAGGCCGCTCCTACGCACGTTCCGGTCAGGTCCTGGACCTGACCGTGCGTCCGTACCAGGTGACCGCCCGGGTGCAGGGCACCCGGCCCTCCCCCTACCGGGTCACCATCGGCCTGGACCCGATCCACGAGCAGACCTGGTCCGCGATCGAGGCGGAACTGGCCAGCCGGGCGGTGTTCCGGGCCAAACTGCTGGCCGGCGAACTACCGATCGAGATCGAGGGGGTGTTCGCCGACCTGGAGGCGCCGCTGTTTCCGGAGAGTGCCGACGACCTGTCGCTCGAATGTTCCTGCCCGGATTGGGGTTGGCCCTGCAAACATGCCGCGGCCGTGCTGTACGTACTGGCCGAGGCGTTCGACGACGACCCGTTCCTCATCCTGGCCTGGAACGGCCGGGACCGGGACACCCTGTTGGCCACCCTGCGCTCCGAGCAGAACCAGGTCGACCAGTCCGGCCAGTCGGGCGGCTCGGAACGGTCCGCTCCGGACGCGGGACCACTCGGGGTCCGCGGTGCCCCGTTGGAGGAGTGCCTGGACGCCTACTGGACCCCGTCGTCCTCGCTGACACCACCGGGCGGAACAGCACCCCGGCGCCATGCCGATGACGGGCACCCCTCGGACGGGCCGGCGTCGGGTCCACCCGCGCCGGCCGACCTGCTGCTTCGGTTGCTCGATCCGCCGCCGATCACGGTCCGGGGCGAATCCCTGGTCGACCTGCTACGCCCCGGCTACACCGCCCTGGGCGAGTGACAGGCGCGGAGGTCGGTCAGGACCTACGATCCATGGCCTCACGCAGGCTGCGCGGGCGCATGTCGGTCCAGACCTTCTCCACGTGCGCCAGACAGTCCTGCTTGGACCCGGTGAACCCGGCGTCACGCCAACCTCCTGGCAACGGTCGGCCGGCCTCCCAGATCGAGTACTGGTCCTCGTCGTTGATGACAACCGTGTAGTTGATGTCGGCCACGATGGGCTCACTCCCTCCGGTTCAGATGAGCTCTTCGGCTGGTCGCCGTTCCTGGTGGACGACCAGATGATCGATGGTGACGGTTCCGGCGGGCACGGTGGGATGGCCGTGCCCGCCAGAACCGGTCTGACCGACTACTGCTGCTCGCGTGACTTGTACGGCGGGGCCACGATCACGATCAGGGTGAGGTCCTCGGTGATGTCGACCCACTGGTGCTTCTCGTTGGCCGGCACGAACACCACCGATCCGGGTCCGGCCTGCACCCGGCCGCTGTCGGCCACCATCGTGGCCCGACCGGTCTGCACCACATAGATCTCGTCCTCCAGGTGCGGACGCTGGTCGTCCAGGCCCCCGGCCGGAATCGAGTAGGTGCCGATGCTCAGATCAGAACCACGCAGGTGCTCGATCCAGTGGTTCGGCTCGTCCTTGGGCGGGGTGTAGATGCCGGCACCCTCGATGAGCTGCATGCGTCCTCCTTGTCACTGCCACTGTCACTGTCTGATGTGGTGGGACACCGGGGCCCGGTGTCGGGAACTGTTGGTCACATGGCGGTCGCCAGCCGGCTCGCGACGGCGGCCGTTCTGACCGGAGAAGGAGCGCCGGTCACCCGGCCGGGGCCACCTCCTCGATGTAGGACACCCCCGTCGATCCGGCGTCGTCGAACCGCCGCCAGTGTTCGGCCAGCCGCACCCGACCGTCATCGAGCACCTGCGGGATGCTGGTGCACGATCCGGCCACCACGGTGCCGCCGGTGAGTAGTTGGCAGTAGGCCAGGTGCAGGGTCCCGTCCTGGTCACAGGTGCCGACCAGGTTGCCGCGGAGCACCTTACCGCCGGTGAACTCCGCCCACACCTGGTTGCCGTGCTGGTGGTAGTGGCCCAGCGGGCCCACCCCACCGGGGTCGGCCGTCTCGCTGGCCGAGGACCGGAACACCCTGCCGTCGTAGTCGATCACGCCCGTTCCTCCGCTCTCGCCTCAGCCCCAGACCGTGCTGAGGTGCTCGTCGCGGATGTGGAAGATCTCGCGGTCGAACAGCGAGTTGATGATCACCGCGCTGCGCATCGGCAGCAGGCTCAGGTTCGCGTCGGTGAGGCCGTGGGTGTACCGGGCGCGGTTCTGGGCGTAGATCCTGTGCCTGCCGGTGCCCTTCCACCGGACGGAGAAGTCATCCTCGACGACCAGGTCGCCGTGGTCGTCGAGTTCGATCCGGGCCAACAGTTCGGGGCTGAACGGGAGGGTCGAGGGCCGCCGACCCGTCGCGCACACCATCCGCCGGACCACGTGGGTCTCCTCGCCCCGGGCGGACCGGCAGGTCAGTCGAACCCCGCCACCACTGTCCGGTTCCACCGTGGTCACGTCACGGCCGGGCAGCATGGTCAGCGGGAACCGCCCGGTGCGCAGCAGTTCCTCGTAGTTGAGTTGGTACAGCGCCCGCAGGGTGGCCGCCGACACCCCGTCGCTGGTCAGCACCTGGCTGTCCACCATGTCGCGCCGGGTGTCCTTGGTCAGGTGCTGGAAGAACTGTGCGTAAGCCGGCCGGTAGAACTCGTTGGCCGAGGGTGAGTCGTCCAACGGCGCGAACCACTGCCTCCGCCCGAACCACAACACGTCCCGGAAACCGTGGTGCAGCAGTTCCATCGCACACTCAGCACCGGTCTGGCCGCCGCCGATGACCGCGATCGAGGCGTCCCGGTCGGCGTCGTCCGGGCCTCCGTCGGGCTGTTCCAACCACTCGATCAGGTCGTCCACCACGATCCGTCTGTCGTCATCCACACCGGACAGTCCTTCTGGGACGAAGGGTTCGGTGCCCAGTCCGAGCACCAGGTTGTCCGCCCTACCCACGACGCGCCCCTGGCTGCGCACCTCGAACCCGTTGTCGAAGGTCACCTCGTCGATCGCGGTGCCGTAGTGCACGTCCCCGATCTGTTCGCTCGCCCAGGCCAGATACTGCACGAACTCCAGTCGCGGAATCGACTCGTGCTGGGCGTTGAGGAAGGCGAACGCCCGACCGTTGGACACCAGGTAGTTCAGGAAGGACAGCCGGTGGGTCGGGTCGACCAGCGAAACGAGGTCCTTGATCCAGGACGTCTGCATGCGCACCCCGGAGTACAGCAGTCCGCGGTGCCAGGACGCGTACGGCTGTCGTTCGAACAACCCGACCCGGTGTGGCCCGGCAGCGCCGAACAGTGCGGCCAGGCTCAGGTTGGCCGGTCCCGCACCGATGCCGATGGTGTGGAAGGTGGGCACATTCGCGGTCGCTGATGCGGGTCCGTTGGTCGCCATGTGGGTTCTCCTCGGGCAAGCCTCGTGCTCGAACGTGGTGGCATGCGGCCCGATTCGCCGCCCGATGTGGACGGTGGATCGACGGTCGGACCGCACTGGTCACCCGGCACCGCGGATCACGGCGGCCCGGTCCCGGACTCAGGTGCCGCGCGCGGCGACGTGCCGTGAGACCGGAGGACAGGCATACGGCAACGCGGCCAGTTGGTCCGCCGCCCGTGCGCTGGCGGCCAGAGCGAGCTTGGCCGAACCTCCACTTCCGCCGGTGAAGGTGAAGATCCGCCCCGCCGGCCCGGCGACATCCCGCAATGCCAGGCCGGCCGGTTCGGTGTAGCAGTCGGCACCGGCGACCACCCGCAGCAGCCGACCCAGACGCAGCCCCGGAAGCCGCTGGTTGGCCAGGTCGGTTGCCTGGCGCTGTGCGTCCAGATCCGGTTGTGGACGGTCCGGGTCGATGCCGAACCGGTGCACCGGGACACCCAGCAACACCTGCCCGTCCGCCCGCCCGCGCCCGTACAGACCGCTGGTGTCGTCGACGAACGCCGGCGGCGGCGAGCCGAGCGCCTCGTACACGCCGTACTGGACCAGCTTCACCCGGTACCCCTGGTGCGGTAGTCCGCTGGCCCGCAGCACCCGCGCGGTCCACCGGCCGGCCGCGACCACGACCATGTCGAAACGGTGTGTGTCGGCGCCGATGCCGGGCTGGGCACCGGTTCGCACCGTCACCGCACCGTCGGGTTCGCAGTCCAACCCGGCCACCGGTTCGGTCCGCACCGGCACCCCGCGGTTGACCAGGTCGGTCAGGGCCCGTCCGCGCAGCGAGTCGGGAGAGATGTTGCCGGCCTGGGTCTCGGCCACACCCACGGTGCCCTCGGGCAGGCCGCACCAGCCGTACCGGGCGGCGAGCCCGGCGGCGTCGAGTACGCAGACCCCGTCCGAACCGGCCGAACCGGCCAGTCCCCTGGCCGCGTCGACCGCCCAACGGTCCGAAGGATCGACCAGGTAGACCGATCCGATCGGGCGGTACTCCGACCAGGTCCGCAGCATCGGGTTGGCCAGTAACTCGGCCAGGCTTGCGGCGGCCAGCGCGCGGCCGACCGGGTCGGTCTCGAAGGTGCGGACCAGCCCACCGGACACGCCGGTGGCGTCGCCGTGCGTGGCTGGTGCGCCGAAAAGTTCGACCTGCCAGTCCGGGTGGTTGGCCACCAGCCGCCAACCCAGCAGGCTGCCGGCGATTCCGGTCCCGACCACGCCGATCCGCGGGACGGTCACCGCTGATCCCGGGACGCCCCGCCCGTCGTCCCTTCCCTGTCCTGCCCGGTGAGCGTGCCCAGCACCACCGCGGCCGGCCCGTCGGTGTCGGCGAGCGCGGGTAGCAGGCAGCGCACCGCCACCGCCGGGTCGAAGTTGGCGAACCGCAGTGCCTCGCTGGCGCGCAGCGCGTTCTGCTCGGCCAATGCCGGGGCAAGCGGTTTGGCGGTTCCGCCGCGCAGTTGGCCGATCCACTCCCGGAAGGCCCGGTACCCGTCCTGGGTGAAGTCGCTCTCGTAGCCGTCCGGCCGGTCCCAGCACAGGTACAGCCGCACCACCGCGGGGTCCTCGTCGCCGAAGAACTCGTGCGCCCAGATCGCGTGGTTGCGACTGGTGGAGAACTTCAACCCGTCCAGCCGGTAGAACTCGTTGACGACCAGCCCGCCCAGCCTGGCGCCGGGCAGCTTCACCGCCGCGTACAGCGCCGGGAACAGCACGGCGAAGTAGAACGCGTTGTCGATGCCGAGGAAGTGCCAGATCCGGTCCACCTGGCAGAACGCGCGCAGGTAGGCGTCGGTGTCGGCCACCGTGGGGTCGACGTGCCGGGCCACTCCGAACAGGTATCCCAGGCCCATCTCCACCCACACGTCGACCTGCTGGCCACCGAACGCTGGCACCTCGATGCCCCAGTCGGTCGGGTAGGCCAGCGGAACGTCGGGCAGCCCGTGGGTCAGGTAGTGCCCGAGCAACGACCGCACCCGTTCGGGCAGCACAGCCCGGGACCAGACCTCACACAACTGGTCCCGGTAGTCCTCCAGGCGCAGCACCGGAATCTCCACCGAGACCGGGGTCGGCGCCGCCCCGCAGGTCGCGCAGCGGGGCTCCACCAGGTTCCCCGAGGTGGTGAAGGCCCCGCAGCCCTCGCAGGTCCCACCGCCGGAACCCTGGCCACAGATCGGGCAGCGGCCGGTCACGTAGGCGTGGTGCAGGGTCCGGTCACATGATTCGCACCGACCCAGCGCCACCTGCTGCATGGACGCGGCCTTGGTCTCGACCAGTTCGGTGACCAGGTCACGCACCGCCTGCCGGTATGGCCCGTCCGCGCGCGGTTCGAGGAAGATGTCGTGGTCGATCCGGGCCAGTTCGAACGCCCGGCGCACCAGGCCCTCGAACCGGGTGACCACCTCGTCCACTGGTTCGCCGAGCAGCCGGGCCCGGGCCGGGACGTAGTTCTGGTGCGGATCGACGCCGCTGAGGGTGAGCACCCGCTCGCCCCGGGCGCGGGCCGCCCGGGCGGCGATGTCCGCGGCGATGTACGGCCCACTCAGATGACCCACGTGTAATGGGCCGTTCGGGGTAGGCGCTGTTGCGGTGATCAGAGTCAGAGAGGGCGAACGCTCATTTCGCATCCGCTGCCTCCGGGGGGTTCACCGGCATCCAGTAAATACTCAGGATGACCAGTCGCGATTCGGCCGAGTTGTTGTGGATGACGTGGCGTTCGGCCGAATCCATGAGAACCGTGGTGCCGGCTGATGCCTCCGTACGACCGTTCGGCGACTCAAACGTCCCCGAACCCTCCACCACGACGGATAATTCCAACTCCGGGTGGCAGTCCTCGTTGGTACGGCCACCGGGCGGCACCACAACCCACATCGCATCAAACGGCAGTTCGGGCAGCCTGCCGGATTCCGCGTACTGGGCCCACCGGCCGCTTAGTACACCGAACTCCGGTGCCAGTGCGGCCGACCCACTGCTGAACACCTGCATCGTTCGCCTCCCTGTGCGGTGAACCGCGACTGTCGCCAGCCTCGACGGTGCGTGGACCTGTCGTGTTCGCTTGTTCGTTCGATGATGTGTTCGGTTGTCAGGCTCTGGCTCGGCTGTACCGGGCGCTCCCTCCGGGTTGCCGGCCCGGGTGGGGCCGGGGCTGACCCCCGCCGGAACCCCACCAGACCGGACAGGTAGTCTGTTGCCAGCGTGGTCAGGTTCGTTGTGACCACCTGTGGGTGGCCGCGCTTCACCTGCCGGCCGCGGTTTTTTCGTGCCCGGTTGGATGACTGCGTCAGGTGACAGTGTTCGCCGTCGGCGACCAGCCCGGTGTGGCGTGAATCCCGGACCGGTGGCGTTGACTACCCCTCTTCGACCGCCTCCCGCCTGCTCGCGACTGCATTCCCCCGGTCGGCGAAGGCTCCCCCCACGCCCGCCCGCGGTGGCCCAACGGCTTCGAATCGTTCGTAGTATTGCACCATTCGTGGTGATATCAAGGTCTCTCGCGCATCAGTCAACCGTGAATATCCCGACTCACCACGACTGAATCGGACATTGACGCAGTACAGGTGCCTGAGTACAAGGTAAAAAATATCTAAAGGCCAGGGCTAATTCTCTTTAAGTAAAAAGTACACCGCATCCCAGACGACCCGACCGGCCCCCAACCGACACGGCGCACCCACGTTTCACCGATCACAGAAGGCGCCGTGGGCCCGGGCCCTCGCCCCCCAGGGCGTCGTACGGGTTGGCGAGTCTGCACCGGCTGATGGACAGGCAACCGCAGCCGACGCAGTCGGTGAAGCTGTCCCGCAGTTGTTCCAGGTGACGGATCCGCTGGTCGAGATCCTCACGCCAACTGGCCGCCACCCGTTGCCAGTCCCTGGGCGTGGGGGTTCGTCCGCCAGGCAGATGGTCGAGGGCGGCACGGATGTCAGCCAGCGGGATACCGACCCGCTGGGCGATGCGGATGAGCGCGACGCGGCGCAGCGTGTCCCGCGGATAGCGACGCTGGTTGCCCGTGGTGCGGGTACTGGTGATCAACCCCTCCCGCTCGTAGAAGTGCAGGGCGGACACCGCGATCCCGCAGCGCTGGGCGACCTGCCCCACGGACAGGTCCTTGTCGTTCCAGGCGGCCTGCCTGACCATCACCGGTTCCTCTGTTGACCTCAAGTGCAGT
The DNA here is from genome assembly GCA_036566245.1 of Mycobacteriales bacterium. Lineage (GTDB taxonomy): Bacteria > Actinomycetota > Actinomycetes > Mycobacteriales > DASULA01 > DASULA01. Next base: position 8,859 of record DATCWR010000500.1, read on the forward strand.
TGAGGTTCTAACGTAGCCGAGGTGGCCGATGTACCGGGAACCCACCACTGCCGTTGCCAGGTCCGGAAGGCCCCCGCGTGACAGTCGCGCCGAGACCCCGACTCTGACGAGAGGAATCCCTTGACCACTGGTCGATACCGCCTTGCCATCGTCATCGGTAGTGTCCGCCACGGCCGCTTCGGGGTTACCGTCGCGCACTGGTTCGTCAGACACGCGGCCCAGCGCGACAACATCGATATCGACGTGATCGACCTGGCCGACTACCAGCATCCGGTCGACATGACCGACCACCCCGACACCAGACGGTTCGCCGGCCAGGTCGCCGCCGCGGACGCGGTCGTGATCGTCACGCCCGAGTACAACCACAGCTATCCCGGGCCGCTCAAGACAGCCATCGACAGCGTGCGGGCCGAGTGGCGCGGCAAGCCCGTCGGGTTCGTCTCCTACGGAGGACTGTCCGGCGGACTACGGGCGGTCGAGGCGTTGCGTGCCGTGTTCGCCGAACTGCACGCCACCACCATCCGTGACACCGTCAGTTTCCACAACGCCTGGGATCAGTTCGACCACGCCGGACATGCCCAGCCCGGCCCGGCTGACAAGGCTGCCGCAGCACTGCTGGACCAACTTGGTTGGTGGGCCCCCGCCCTCCGCGACGCCCGCATCGCCACGCCGTATCCCGCCTGACCGCGGCACGGTCCCCTGTAGACCCGGTTCCGGTCACCGACGTGAGGACGGTCGCGACCTCACTCCGAACCGGGACCGTGTGTCGGTGGCGGACCGGATGGCCAACAGTGGGGCCGCCGCGGCAACGGCCAGGGCGGCCAGGGCGAGCGCACCCGTCGCCACCCGTAGGTTCGACCGCCCGGCGATCTGCCCCACCAGGCCGGGGCCGCCAAGCAGACCCACGTAGGCCAGCGCGGAGACGGCGCTGATGGTGCGCCCCTGGTCGGCCGCGGCGGCACGGCGCCCGACGATGCGGTACAGGGTCGGTGTCGCCACGGAGATGCCAACCCCGGCGAGGAAGAGTCCGCCCAGGGCAGCGATCGGGCTGGTTGCTGTGGCGACCAGAACGGCACCCGGTGCGGCCAGCAGCCCGGAACAGGCGAGCATCGTGACATCGGTGAGATGGTGACCGACAACGTGACCGCCCAGCCGACCCAGCACGGCCGAACCAGCCAGTACACCAGGGCCGAGGCCGGCAAGGGCGGGACCCGTGTGCAGGATGTCCTCGAAGAACACGGCCGTCCACTGCTGGAGCCCGTTCTCCACCAACAGGGCCAGCGCACCCACGATCCCCGCGATGACCACGAACGGAGTCCACACCGGGCGCCTCGTCCTCGCCCGGTCTGATGCCGCCGCCGTCTTCGGCGAGCCGGGGCCGCCAAGGACGTGGTGGGCCAGGATCAGGCCACCCAGCAGCACGGTCGTGACGGTCACCAGCACCACGGCCGGGTGAACACCGGCACCTCGTAGGAGTCCGGTGAGGACACTTCCCATGAGCAGACCGAACGAGAACATGGCGTGGGCCCGGTTGAGCACCCGGCGTCCGGTCTCGGTCTCCACGCGCACCGCGGCATGGTTGATCGACACGTCGAACCCGCCCGAACACGCACCGAACGCCAACAGGGTCACCACCAGCACCGGTACCGAGTGGGCGAGCGTCGGCAGTGGGGCGGTGAGAGCGAATCCACACAGCACCACGAGAAACGTTCGGTCGCCGAAGCGATCTGTGGCCCGACCGACCAGCAGCATCGCTGGCAGGGCCGCCACACCGATACCGGTCAGCGCTGTCCCGAACACGGCGTCCGATGCGTCGGCGGCTGACCTGAGACTCGGTAACGCAGCCGCGTAGACACCCCACACGAGTCCGAACCCGGCGAAGGCGCTCAACACGAACGCCCCGCCATGTGTGGCCGCCTCGGCTCTGGGCAGCGAACTGGAACCCACGCATCCTCCAATGCACCTGTGCTGCGACAGGGGTCCACACGGGCGTCGCACTTCAGCAGCGACCCGGTACACGCCGTGTTGGTGCGCCCATCACCGAAGCGATGACCCCAGGAAGCACGACAGGCGACCCGGCTGATCCATTCCGCGAGCACACGACCACCCGAAGGAAACGCTGGATGAAACCAGCCCGCCGACCTATGAACGTGCCAGCCGAGCGGAGCCGGCCCAGCGACCGCCCCGGTGCGGCAGCCAGCCCGCTGACCTGTGAACGTGCCCGCCCCGGCTGGTCTGGGGGTTGCACCTCCAGGTAACAACCCCTGACCCCTCGATACGAACGCGATTCTCAGGTCCCGTGGGTGTCGGATGGCGGCCGGCCGTGCGCTGACCCGCGG
>DATCWR010000501.1:0-4545 GCA_036566245.1 Mycobacteriales bacterium
CCCGCGCCGAAGGCCGCGCCGGCCGCCGAGTCAACTCCGCGTCCGACCGCGCGTGCCGAGGCCACGCGGAGGTCGTCGGCCAAGCGTGCCGTGCCGAAGCTGACCGTGCAGTTGCACTATGACGAGCGCGGCTGGACGGTCGAGGCGAGCAGGGGTACCCGGGCCCTGGTCAAGCCGTCCCCGGTACGCCCGGCCGCGGCCCTTCAGGTCGCCGAACTCCTGGACAACGACCAGGTGAGCCAGGCCATTGCCGACATCGCCCAGGCCGAACGGGAGGAGGCCGCCCGTCGGGCTGCCGAGTTGCGGGCCCAACTCGCCGAGGTGGAGGCGGTGCTGGCCGGTTACGAACAGGCCTGATCTGGCGGGCTCGTCACCGACCGCACCGGGGTGCTCGGGCGAGGGCCGCCGGTACCCCTCGGTGACCGCGGCCGGGGTCCCGCGCCGACGCCGGCGTGGGCGGTCTGTCCGGGGGTACCTCCTGACGGGGAGGTGGCGACATGCAGGCGTCAGTGGGAGACCGGTTGCGGGTGCACGGTCACGTGGTCGGACAGCGCAGCCGGGAGGGGAGCATCATCGAGGTGCGGGGGCCGGACGGTGAACCGCCCTATCTCGTTCGCTTCGACGACGGCCGGGAAACTCTGGTGTTTCCCGGCCCGGACGCGGTCGTTGACCGGAGCGCCACGGCCTCGTGACCGGGCCAGACCAGACGCCGACCCGCCCAGGGTCGCCTCTCGGCGGGTGGTCGCTCGCAGCGACTGATTTGGGACCGGGGGCCATGGGCGGGCCGGCGTGGTTCCTCAAAGTTACACGTTGGTGGAGTGCTCTGGCAGCATCGCCCCCGCCCGGCGGGCACGGTTACGCTCGGTAATGAAACGTCGATCGACTCGTCCGCCCTACCGCCCTTCGGGTGACGTCGCGTCGAGGTCACGCCGTCGGGGCCTTCGTTCCGTACCCTTGGTCAGGTGCGGAGGCCACAAGCACCTCCCGGTCCGGCGTCGTTCCCGACCCCCTCGGGAAACGGCCCGAGCCGCCCGAGAGCACGGCTGGGACGTGTCCATGAGCGAATCCGAGTCACCACGGCCGCGAGCACTACGGATGGCCGACATCGAGCGGTTGTCCGCGCAGGCGTCCGGTGGTGAGCCGCTGGCCCGGCTGGAGCTCGCGCACGCCACCGCCGCGGCGTTGGTGGAGGCGGGGCGAGGGTCTGACGCCGTGCGGGCTGGCCAACTTGTCGCGCTCGCCGACACCGTCGGTCTGGACACCCTGGCCGAACTGTGGCAGGACGCCGAGGAGGACACCCTGCCCGGGGTGTTGTGGGTGCTGTACCTGATGCGGAGTTGGTGCCACGTCCAGGGCGAGGCGGTGTCCCGTTTCTACCGTGCCGGCAGGGCGCTGGCGCCGGTGGACGAGGTGGTCGCGGGGATGGGCGAGGAGGCCGACCCGCAGGAGGTTCACCGGTTCGCCGACACGGTCCTGGAGGGCGCCTACCGCAGGGACTTCGCGGTGGCGCTGGAACGGGCCGCGGCGTTCTTTCGCATCGTGGCGATCGGTCGACGGGAGAGTGACACGGGCTGCGGCACCGGCGCATCGTCCGGGCAGCCCGCCGACGAGATGGCCGAACGCAACGAACGCTGCGCCGAGGCGTTGGCCCGGGCAGCCCGGTCCTGGCGGGCCGGCCGACTGCGGTGACCTCCGCGGACCCGTTCCGGTGAACCTTCGACCCGGTCGGGTACACCGAACCCGTGGGCACGCTTCGGATCGGGACCGCGTCGTGGACCGACCGCACCCTGCTCGAGTCCGGGTGGTATCCCGAGGACGTCGACACGCCCGGTGACCGACTGGCGTACTACGCTGCCCGGTTCCCGGTGGTCGAGGTGGACTCGACCTACTACACCCCGCCGAACGAACGGAACAGTGGGCTGTGGGCCGAACGCACGCCGGACGGGTTCACCTTCAACATCAAGGCGTTCTCGCTGCTCACCGGGCATCCCACCCGACCGACCGCCCTGTACAAGGATCTGCGCCCACACACCGACAGGCGCAACCTCTACCCGAAGGATCTGGACCGCAGGACAATCGACGCGGTGTGGGAACGCTTCCTGTCCGCGTTGATGCCGCTGCACGAGGCTGGCAAGCTTGGTGCGGTGTTGTTCCAGTTCCCGCCATGGTTTCCGATTGGCCGGCGTAACAAGCACTACATTCTGGAATGCGCGCGTCGGTCCACGCCGTACCGGATCTGTGTAGAGTTTCGCAACAAAACATGGCTCAGTACCGACAACCAGGCTGAGACGCTGGACTTCCTCACCTCCTACGCGGTGCCCTACGTGTGTGTGGACATGCCACAGGGACACACCAACTCGGTGCCGCCGGTGGTGGCCGCGACCGCCGATCTGGCGGTGCTGCGGATGCACGGGCACAGCGACAGGTGGACCAGTCACGACATCTACCAGCGGTTCGGGTACCTGTACACCGAGGAGGAACTGGCCCGGTGGGCACCGCGGGTGCGGGAGTTGACCGACCAGGCCCGGTCGACCCACGTGTTGCTCAACAACTGCTACAGGGACTATGCCCAGACCAACGCCCAGCAACTGATCCGGCTGCTGGCAACTGGGGGCACCCCGCGGCAGGACCCGGCGTGACGCCCGAGGCGATGATCGCGGTCCGTGCGGTGGTCGCTGACTCGGTGGCCGCGTACGCGGCCACCGACTGCCAGGTTCGCCTGGCCTGATCCCTTTCGTCGGGGTCAGGTGAGGTCGAACGCGCCATCCTTCACCGCATCGACGAACGCCGTGAACTCGTCACGGCTGAACCTCAGCGCCGGACCGGTCGGGTTCTTCGAGTCCCGAACTCCTATGGCCAGGCCGAGGTCCGCGACCTCGACGCAGTTTCCGGTAGAGGCAGACACGCTACTTTTGCGCCAGATAACGCGGGTCCTTTCTGTGGGGGACACCCGCGCCTCCTTTCTTGATCAAGATGACATGTCGGCCGCGATGGTACGCATGAGGTGGCACGAGTCCTCGGGCGGTAGTGCCTCGGCGCGGAGTTGCTCGAACACGGCCGCGTACGCCGCGACCTCTCCGGGCTCCTCGAGGTAGATCGCACTGAGCAGCGTGTCGATGTAGACCAGCCGGTCCTCGGCGGCACCGGGGTAGTGTGCCGGCGGCGGGGAGAAGTCCAGGAGGACGAAGGATCCGTCCATTCCAGCGTGGATACCGGCGGCCGTCGGCAGGACCTGAATCTGGATGTTCGGCCGCGCGGCCATCACCACCAGGTGTTCGATCTGCGCGCCCATCACCTTCGGTCCGCCGATCGGACGACGAAGCGCTGCCTCGTCCAGGACGACCCGCAGATGTGGCGGGTCGTCGGCGTCGAGGAGAGCCTGGCGTTCGATGCGCAGGCAGACGCGCTGTTCGACCCGGTCGACCGGGTCGGGCGCCGCCGTGGACAGGATGGTGGCCCGGGCGTAGTCGGCGGTCTGGAGAAGACCTGGCACCACCTGTGCCTCGAACGTACGGATCATCGCGGCGTCGGTTTCCAGCCCGATGTAGTGCCCGAACCAGTCGGGCATCACGTCGCTGTACCGGTACCACCAGCCACGTTGGCGGGCCTGCCGAGCGACCGCGACGACCGCGTCGATGGCCTCGGTGGACAGGTTCCCGTACAGCGTCAGCAGGGCCCGCACGTCGTTGGGATGTGGCCGGTTCTCCACCCGCTCGATGCGGGAGATCCAACTGGCGTCATGGTCGACGCCGCGGGCCGCGTCCGCGGCGGACATGCCGGCCCGCTCTCGCATCTCGCGCAGGGTTCCGGCCACCCGCCGGGCTTTGGCGGTGGGGCTGGTGCGTCGGGTCACGGTGGGCAGTCTCCCGGTCGTTCTGTTCGTTGGCACGGTTTTTCACCCACGCGGGCGTATCCGCAGGCTTGCGAACCGCATTTGTGCGTGTCACTGTAACGGCACTGCGAGTGACGACCCGACCAGCCCGGCGCACGGGGGGGAGACCGATGCACAACGAGGAAACCGAGGCTTGGTTGCCCGGTGTCAGCGACTACCGGTCAGCCGTGGAGCGGGCCGGGTTCACCGAACTACCGAGGGAGCCTCGGGTCGACCCGGGCGCTCCGACCCGGTACAGCCCGGTCGTGCCGGGTGTGGACCGGCCGGCCGCCGTCCCGGGCAGGTGAGGAGGTGACCGCCTTCCCGCCCCGGTCCGCTCGAGTCGACCCGACAGGTGCCTGGGTTCGAACCTGGCGGTCGGCCTCGGTACGCACCGGCTCCGCCGTCGGGTTCGTGTCCGCCGCCTGGGTGCTGACCCGGTCGGTGATCCTGACCGTCCTGGCTGCCGCACTCGCGGTGTGGGCGTGGCGCGCCACCCGGGCCACCCCCGTCACCACCATCACCAGGGTCACCCGGGCCAGCCGGTGAGCCCCCCGGTCCGTCGCACTGACGTTTCGGGCCCAGGACGGCTGGCCCGGCGGGGAGGGACGCCGGGCCAGCCCATTCTCCGGCGATGCCGTACCGGGTGCCCCTGCACGCCACCGACCACGCCC
>DATCWR010000397.1:0-16936 GCA_036566245.1 Mycobacteriales bacterium
AGCCCGCGACGGTGCCAGCCGACCGGTGCCGGCCGACCCGCCGGTGGTGTCCCGGCCGGTTGACCTGGCGCGTGTGCCGTTGTCGTTCCAGCAGGAGCAACTGTGGTTCCTCGAGGAGTTGGCCCCGGGGGAGGCCACCTACAACACGGTGTTGGCGTTGCGGCTGGCAGGTGACCTTGACGTCGCGGTGTTACGCCGGGCCCTGGACACCGTGCAGGCCCGACACGAGGTGCTGCGCACGACGTTCGTCACCGACGGTGAGGTGCCCTGCCAGGTGGTCGGGCCGCCCTCGCCGGTGCCGTTGCGCCGAGACGACGTGGGCGGGTTGCCGGTCGGCGAGCGGGAGGGCGCCGCGGCGCGCCTGGCCGACGAGGAGGCCGCCCAGCCGTTCGACCTGCGGCACGGTCCGCTGCTGCGCGCCAGGCTGGTCCGGTTGGCCGACACCGACCACCTGCTGGTGGTCTCCACGCACCACATCGTGTTCGACGGGTGGTCGGAGGCCACGTTCACCGCCGAGTTGGCCGAGGTGTACTCGGCGTTGCGGTCCGGCCGGGACCTGCGGCTTGCCGACCTTCCGGTGCAGTTCGCCGACTTCGCGTTGTGGCAGCGCACCTGGTTGACCGGCCAGGTGCTCGAGTCGCACCTGGGGTACTGGCAGGACCGGTTGGCCGGCGCGCCGACGCTGGAGTTGCCCACCGACCGGCCGCGTCCGGCGCTGCCGTCCTACCGCGGTGCGGTGTTGACCCGACAGTTACCCCCCGACCTGTTGGCCGCGCTGCGTCGCCTGGCCCGCGCCAACGGCGTGTCGCTGTTCATGACGCTGCTGGCCGGGTTCACGGTGCTGTTGAGCCGGTACAGCGGGCAGGAGGACCTGGTGGTGGGTACCGCCACCGCCGGGCGGAACCGGCCCAACTGCGAGGACCTGGTCGGGTTCTTCGTGAACATGGTGGTGTTGCGGTCGGACCTGTCGGGTAACCCGTCGTTCACCGAGGTGTTGTCCCGGGTCCGGGAGGTGACCCTGGACGCCTACGAGCACCAGGACGTGCCCTTCGAGAAGGTTGTCGAACGGGTGGCGCCGCGGCGGGACCCGTCGCGCAACCCGCTGTTCCAGGTGGCCTTCGGTCTGCTGCCCGCACCTGGACGCGCCGGGCAGTTCGAGGGACTGGCGGTCACCCCACACGTCGTCGACCCGGGTACCGCGCGTTTCGACCTGAGTGTGAACGTCTCGGAGACCGAACAGGGCCTGTCGCTGTGGTTGGAGTACGCCACCGACCTGTTCGACCAGGCCAGGATGCTGCGGCTGCTCGACCACTTCGAACGGGTGCTGGCCGCGGTGGCCGCCGAGCCGTCTACCCGGGTGTCGCAGGTGCCGGTGTTGACCGAACCGGAACTGCGCCAGGTGCTGGTCGACTGGCAGCCAGACGCCCGCGCCTACCGGCGTGAGTTGGTGCACCGGCTGGTGGTCGAGCAGGCCGGGCGCACCCCGCAGGGGGTCGCGGCGACCTTCGAGGGCCGGTCGTGCAGCTACGCCGAACTCGAACACCGGTCGGGGTTGCTGGCCCGGCACCTGCGGGCGTTGGGGGTGGGCCACGGTGACATCGTCGGGGTCGCCGTGCCGCGCGGCCTGGACGTGCCGGTGTGTCTGCTGGGTGTGCTGCGGGCCGGTGCGGCGTTCGTGCCGGTGGACCTGTCCCACCCCGGCGAGCGGGTGGGGTTCGTGCTGTCCGACTCGCAGGTTCCGGTGGTGTTGTCCACCTCGGGGATGGTCGGCCGGGTCCCGGCCGGACCGTGGTCGACGGTGTGCGTGGACACCGTCGACCTGGCCGCGCACGCCGACGACCCGTTGCCGGAGACCGCCACGGTCGACTCGGCGTGTTACGTGTTGTACACGTCGGGGTCGACCGGCCGGCCCAAGGGCGTGGTCATCGAACACCACGCGTTGGCCACCTACCTGGACTTCCTGTCCACCGTGTTCGACTTCGGTCCGGCAGACCGGATGTTGCAGTTCTCCTCGTTGATCTTTGACCTGTCCGAGGGGGAGATCTTCACCGCGCTGTCCCGGGGCGCCACGGTGGTGTCGCTGTCAGAGGAGACGATGGTCTCCCCGGAGGACCTCTCGGCGTTGCTGCGCGAGGAGCAAGTGACCTACATGGGTGCCCCGCCGGCGATGATCGGCCTGCTCGACCCACAGGGGTACCCGGACCTGCGGGGGATGCTGGTGGGCGGGGAGGCGTTCTCCGGGGACCTGGTGAACCGGTGGAACACCCCGGGCCGGCTGTTCCTCAACGCCTACGGTCCCACCGAGGCGACCATCGGGTGCACCTACTACCCGTGTGACCGGCGTAGCTGGCCCGCCTCGCCGCCGATCGGTCGGGCCATGCCGCACCGGCGGGTGTACCTGGTCGACCGGTGGCTCAACCCGGTGCCGGTCGGGGTGCCCGGGGAGATCCTGGCCACCGGGGAGGGCCTGGCCCGCGGCTACCTGAACCGGCCGGGGTTGACCGCCGAGAAGTTCGTGCCCAACCCGTTCGGTCCAGGCCGGGCCTACCACACCGGGGACCTGGCGTACTGGACCGAAGAGGGGCAGATCCAGTTCGTCGGCCGGGCCGACACCCAGATCAAACTGCGCGGTCAACGCATCGAACTGGAGGAGATCGAGGCGATCCTGACCGCCCACCCGGCGGTGGCCCAGGCCGCGGTGGTGTTGCGGGAGGACACCCCCGGTGACCCCCGGCTGGTCGGTTACCTGGTCACCACCGGGGAGGAACCCCAACCCGCACAGTTGCGTGAGCACCTGGCCGCACACCTGCCCGGGTACATGATCCCGGCGGCCTACGTGATGCTCGACGAACTGCCGTTGTCGCCCACCGGCAAGGCGGACCGGGCCGCGCTACCGGCCCCGCCGACCACCACGGCGGCCACCGACCACATCCCGCCGCGGACCTCGACCGAACAGTTCGTCGCCGACACGTTCGCCGACGTGTTACGCCGCGGCCGGGTCGGCGCGCACGACGACTTCTTCCTGCTCGGCGGCAGTTCGCTCCAGGCGGCCATGGTGCTCAGCCGTACCCGGGTGCACTACCAGGTGCCCTTCTCCATGCGTGACTTCTACGCCAACCCCACCGTCGAGTCGGTCGCCGGTCGGGTGGAAGACGCCGTACTGGCCCAGGCGGCCTCCGACGACCTTGCCGCCCTGTTGGACGAAGCCCTGCTGGAGGAGGCGCCCGAACATGACTGACCCTGCGGCACAGCTCGCGGCCAGACTGGCCACCCTGACCCCCGAACAGCGGGCGACACTCGTCGCGAAACTGGCCGCCCGTTCGGCCGGACGCACCGGTGACGGCCGAATACCGACCCGGCCCGCCGGTGCCCCGGTGCGCGCGTCCTACCTACAGGAACGGCTGTGGTTGGTCGACCAGTGGGACCACCAGGGTGCGGCCGCCTACAACCTGCCCACCGCCTTCCGGTTGCGCGGGAACCTGGACGTCGACCGGTTGTCGGGTGCCCTGTCGACGATCGTGGCCCGCCACGAGGCGCTGCGCACCGTGTTCACCGCCCGCGACGGGGTGCCCTACCAGGTGGTCAACCCGGCCCGGCCGGTGGAGCTGTGTGTGGAGGACCGGACCGGTCTGCCGGTGGACGTCCGCGAGTCGACGGTGTTGGCCGAGGTCGCCGCCGACGCGGCGGTGCCCTTCGACCTGGAACGTGGGCCGCTGATCCGGATGCGGTTGTTCCGACTGGACCGGCACGACCACGTCCTGGCGATGCCCGCGGCCCACCTGTGCACCGACGGGTGGTCGGTGTCGCTGATGGCCACCGAACTGGCCGAGTTGTACCGGGCCGATGTCGAGGGCCGTGACCCGGTGCTGCCCGACCTGCCCGTGCAGTACCCGGACTTCTCCGCCTGGCAGCGTTCGACCGCCGGCGGCGGTGAACTGGAACGGCACCTGCGGTACTGGCAGGACACCCTGGTCGACGCGCCGGTGGTGGACCTGCCCACCGACCGACCCCGCCCGCCGCAGCAGTCCCACCGGGGCGCCACCATGACCCACCTGATCCCCGTGGAGTTGACCGACCGGCTGCGGGAGTTGGCGCGCGAGTCCGACGTCACCTTGTTCATGGTGTTGGCCGCGGCGATGAATCTGTTGATGTGCCGGTACACCGGCCAGGACGACATCGTGATGGGCACCGCCAGCGCCGGACGGGACCACCCGCAACTGGAGTCACTGATCGGGTTCTTCACCAACATGGTGGTGTTGCGCACCGACCTGTCGGGTAACCCGACCTTCACCGAACTGCTGGCCCGCACCAAGGCGGTGACCGTCGACGCGTTCGACCACCAGGCCGCCCCCTACGATCAGGTCGTCGAGCGGGTCAACCCGCCGCGTGACCCGTCCCGGAACCCGTTGTTCCAGGTCGCGATGGACCTGCAACCGGGTGGTTTCGGGTTCACCCTGCCCGGCCTGACCGCCGAGATCATCAGCCTCGATCAGGGCACCGCCCGGTTCGACATCGCCATCAACACCTTCGAGGAGGCCGACGGCCTGCTGATGTCGGTCGAGTACGCCACCGACCTGTTCGACACCGCCCGGATGGAACGGATGCTCGGCCACTACGAGCACGTGTTGGCCGCGGTGGTGGCCGATCCGCAGATCCGGCTGTCTCAGGTGCCGCTGCTGTCCCACGCCGAACGCCAACAGGTGTTGGTGGAGTGGCAGGGCTCGGTGCGTGACCACCGGCGGGAACCGGTACACGTGCAGTTCCTCAGGCAGGCCGAGGCCACCCCCGAGGCGACCGCGTTGGTGTACCAGGGAACCGAGATGACCTACGGTGAGCTGGCCCGCCGCGTCGGCCTGCTCGCCCGCTACCTGCGGGCCCACGGCACCGGCCCCGGTGACGTGGTCGGGATCGGGTTGGAACGTGACCCCGATTCCATCGTGGCGATCCTGGGGGTGCTCGTCTGCGGTGCGGCGTTCGTGCCACTGGATCTGCAGGATCCCTCCGCGCGAGCCGCGTTCACCCTCACCGACAGCGGCGCGGGGTCGGTGCTCAGTCGGTCGGACCTGGCCGGGATGTTGCCCGCCGGAGTCGACCAGGACGTCGTCCTGATCGACCGGATCTGGGCCGAGGCCGAGGCGTTGGCCGACCAGCCGTGCCCGGAGCTGAGCACCCCGGCGTCGACGGCCTACGTGCTGTACACCTCGGGCACCACCGGGCGGCCCAAGGGCGCGGTCGTCGCCCAACACGCCATCGCCGCCTACATCGACTTCCTGCGCACGGTGTTCGGTTTCGGGCCGGGTAGCCGGGTGTTGCAGTACACCGCGCTGATCTTCGACCTGTCCGAGGGGGAGATCTTCGCGGCGTTGACCAGCGGGGCGGCGTTGGTACTGGTGCCACGGGCGACCACCCTGTCCTCGGAGGACATGTCGGCGTTGCTGCGTGAGCAACGGGTGACCTATCTGGGTGGCCCCCCGGCGATGGTGGAGCTTCTCGACGCCGGGCCGTATCCGGATCTGGCTGGGATGCTGGTCGGCGGGGAGGGGTTCTCCGGGGACCTGGTGAACCGGTGGAACACCGGTGACCGGTTGTTCCTCAACGCCTACGGTCCCACCGAGGCCACCGTCGGGTGTACCTACTACCCGTGTGAGCACCGGATGTGGGCTGGTTCTCCGCCCATCGGTCGGGCCATGGTCAACCGGCGGGTCTACCTGGTGGACCGGTGGTTCAACCCGGTGCCGGTGGGGGTGCCCGGGGAGATCCTCGCGGCCGGTACGGGCCTGGCAGACGGGTACCTGAACCGGCCGGCGTTGACCGCGGAGAAGTTCGTGCCCGACCCGTTCGGGCCGGGACGGGCCTACCGGACCGGGGACCTGGGGTACTGGACCGAAGACGGGCAGATCCAGTTCGTCGGCCGGATGGACACCCAGGTCCAGTTGCGTGGCATGCGGATCGAACTGTCGGAGATCGAGGCGGTCCTCGGCACCCATCCGGCGGTGGAACGGTGCGTGGTCGCGCTGCGGGAGGACACCCCCGGTGACCCGCGGCTGGTGGCCTACGTCATCGGGCCGCAGAGCACCGACGGTCTGCGGGAGCACGTCGCCGAGCACCTGCCGACGTACATGGTGCCCTCGGCGTTCGTACCGGTCGAGTCGTTCCCGCTGTCGGGCACCGGCAAGGTGGACCGGCGCAGGTTGCCCGCGCCGGACCTGACCCGCCGCTCGGCCGGGTACCTTCCGCCGCGTACCGAGGCCGAACGGCAGGTGGCCGAGGCGTTCGGTGAGGTGTTGGCGTTGCCCCGGGTCGGTGCCACCGACAACTTCTTCGACCTGGGTGGGAACTCGTTGCAGGCCGCCCGGGTGGTGGCCCGGATCCGCGCCGAACTGGGTGTCGGCCTGGCGGTACGTGACTTCTTCACCTCCCCGGTGGTCGCTGACCTGGCCGCCGCGGTGGACCAGGGCCGGGCCGCGGCACCCGTGTCGGCGCCGGCCGTCGTCGAAGGACCCGAGGTCGAGGGGGAGGACGAGGCCGCGCTGCGCGAGGAGATCGCGGCGTTGGAGCGCAGACTGCGCGAGGCACGACAGCGGCGGGAACGCTCCTCGCAGACCGGGTCCCCGGCCGGGCAGACCGGTCGACCCGGCGACGCGCACGGCGGGCCGGATGCCCAGGGCGGGCAGGGTGGTGGTCTGGTGGCACCGGCCTCACCGCCGCGGCTGGTCCGCAGGGGAACCGACGCGGGGCCGGCACCGCTGTCCTACCAACAGGAACAACTGTGGTTCATGGACCGGCTCGTACCGGGTCTGGCCGCCTACAACGTGCCGCTGTCGCTACGACTGACCGGCCGGTTGGACGTCGACCAGGTACGGGCCGCCCTGGCCACGGTGGTGAACCGGCACGACACCCTCCGCACCACCATCACCGTGCGCGACGGCGCGCCGGTCCAGGTGGTCGCCCCTGCCGGACCGGTCGACCTGCCGGTCACCGATGTGCCGGCCGGAACGGACGTGGCCGTGCTGGCCGACGCGGAGACCGCACGGGCCTTCGACCTGGAACGTGGACCGCTGCTGCGGGCCCGGCTGTTCCGGGTGGGCCCGCAGGACCACCTGCTCACCCTGACCGCGCACCACATCGTCTCCGACGGGTGGTCGACCCCGACCCTGCTCGGCGAGTTCGCCGAGGCGTTGGCCGCGTCGATCCAGGGGCGGGCACCGCGCCTGCCCGACCTTCCCGTCCAGTACGCGGACTTCGCGGCCTGGCAGCGCGAACGGCTGTCCGGTGCGGTACTCGACGAACACCTGGACTTCTGGGCCAGCCGGCTCGCCGGCGCACCGGCCCTGGAACTGCCCGCCGACCGACCGCGTCCACCGGTGCCGTCCTACCGCGGCGAGGTGGTTCACCGGGACCTGCCGGCACGGCTGCTCACCGGCCTGCGCGAGGTGTCCAGGGCGCGCCGGGCATCGCTGTTCATGACCCTGCTGGCTGCCTTCGACATGCTGGCCGTCCGGTACACCGGCCAGACCGACGTGGTGGTGGGTACCCCGGTGGCCGGACGCGACCGGGCCGAACTCGAACCGCTGATCGGGCTGTTCACCAACATGATGGTGTTGCGGACCGACGTGTCGGACAACCCCACGTTCGAACAGGTACTCGACCGGGTCCGCGAGGTGACCCTGGACGCCTACGACCACCAGGACGTCCCCTTCGACCAGGTGGTGGCCCGGCTGGCACCCCGCCGCGACCCGGGCCGCAACCCGCTGTTCGGGGTCATGTTCGGGTTGCTGCCCGGGCGGGTCGGCGACGCCGAGGTCACCCTGCCCGGGTTGGGTGCCCGAATCGGCACACCAGCCCAGGGCACCGCCCGTTTCGACCTGACCATCAACGTCACCGAGTCGGAGCAGGCACTGTCGGTGGACGCCGAGTACGCCTCGGACCTGTTCGACGCCGACCGGATCGAACGGCTGCTGGGACACCTGGAACGGGTGTTGGCCGCGGTGGTGGCGAACCCGTCGGTGCGGGTCGGGCAACTCGAACTGGTCGGCCGGTCGGAGTCCGAACGCCTGCTGTCGTGGGGCACCGGGCCACGCCAGGCCGTGTCCGACACCATGCTGCCCGGCCTGGTGGCCGCCCAGGCCGCCCGTACCCCTGAGCGGGTGGCCGTCCTCGACGCGGCCGGCGCCCGCCTGACCTACACCGACCTGGTGCGACGATCAGGGCAGATCGCCGCGCTGTTGGCCGACCGTGGGATCGGCCACGGCGCGCGGGTGGCGGTCTGCCTGGACCGGTGCGCGGAGTTGGTGCCGACCCTGCTGGGGGTGTTGGAGTCCGGCGCGGCCTACGTGCCGGTGGACCCGTGGTACCCACCGGAGCGGATCCGGTTCATGCTCACCGACTCGAAGGCCGGCGCGGTGCTGACCCACACCGGTCTGGCCGGCGTGCTGGCCGGTGTCACCGGCACGGCCCAGACGCTCTGCCTGGACACCGACCTGCCCGACCCGCCCGACCACACCGAGTCGACCGCGCCGCCTGCCGACCGGGCGGCGCCCCGGGGAACCGACCCGGCGTATGTCATCTACACCTCCGGGTCGACCGGGGTACCCAAGGGCGTGGTGGTCCGCCACCGGGCGCTGGTCAACGTGCTCACCGACCTGACCCGCACCCCGGGTCTTCGCGCCGACGACGTGGTCGCGGCGGTCACCACACCATCGTTCGACATCGCCACCGTCGAGTTGTTCGCACCACTGCTGGTGGGGGCCCGGGTGGCCGTGGTGCCCCGCGAGGAGACCGCCGACGGGCCGGCGTTGGCCCGCCGCCTGGCCGCCTTCGGTGCGACGTTCGGTCAGGGCACGCCCACCACCTGGCGGCTGTTGGTCGACACCGGATGGCGTCCACCCCGGGGATTTCGGGTGTTGTCCGGTGGGGAGGCGTTCCCACCGGAGTTGGCCCGCACCCTGCTCGAATCCGGTGCGGTGGTGTGGAACGGCTACGGGCCGTCGGAGACCACCGTCTACTCGACGATGTACCAGGTGACCGTGGTGGACGGGCCGGTCCCGTTGGGCAGGCCGATCGCCAACACCGACCTGCGGGTCCTCGACGGTTCGGGTCGGCTCTGCCCGACCGGGGTCACCGGTGAACTGCACATCGGTGGCGCCGGACTGGCCGACGGATACCTGGACCGTCCCAACCTGACCGCCGAACGGTTCGTACCCGACCCGATCAACCCCACCACACGCCTGTACCGGACCGGGGACCTGGCCCGGTGGCGGTCCGACGGGCTGCTGGAGTACCTCGGCCGCGCCGACACCCAGATCAAGCTGCGCGGGTTCCGGATCGAACCCGGCGAGATCGAGACCGTGCTCGCCGCCCACCCCGGGGTGGGCCAGGTGGTGGTTGTCGCCCACGGCCAGACCCCCGGCGACCAACGACTGGTGGCCTACCTGACCGCCACCGCGGGCCCGCTCGACCCCGCCGACCTCCGTGATCGGCTGGTCACGCGGTTGCCGTCCCACCTGATCCCGTCGGACTACGTGGTGCTCGACGCGCTACCGACCACACCCAGCGGCAAGGTGGACCGCGCCGCGTTACCCGAACCGGACCGGGTCGGACACTCGGCCACCCGCCACGTCCCACCCCGGAACGCGACCGAACAGTTGGTGGCCCAGGTGTACACCCAGGTCCTGGACGCCGGGCAGGTCGGCGCCGACGACGACTTCTTCCTGCTGGGCGGCAACTCCCTCCAGGCAGCCACCGCCCTGGCCAGGATCGCCACGGCCACCTCGGTGACCGTGCCGATGCGCGAGTTCTACAGCAACCCGTCGGTACAGGCGGTGGCCGCGGCGATCAGACGGGCCACCGGACCGGCCCTGGCCGACCCGCACCCCGGCGGTCCAACCGGCCCGGTCCCCCCGAACGGCGACCAGGCCCGGCGCAACGACCAGACCGCACACCGGCCGATGCCCGATCCGCTGGTCAACCTGCGCCCGGGCGGGTCACGCCCACCACTGTTCTGTGTGCACAACGCCTCCGGTTCGGCCTACACCTACCTGGGGCTGGCCACCCGGATGGACCCCGACCAGCCGTTGTTGGCGTTCGAGGCGCCCGGACTGGACAGTGACACCCCGACCCCCAACCGGGTCGAGGACCTCGCCGAGTGGTACCTCACGGCGTTGCGCGCCCGCCAACCACACGGCCCCTACCGGCTGCTGGGCCACTCGATGGGCGGCATGGTCGCCTTCGAGATGGCCAACCGGCTGCTGGGGGCCGGACAGCAGGTGGACCTGCTGGCCCTGGTCGACACCATCGTCCCCGAAGCCGGTGACCCACCGAGTACCCAACAGGCACTGCGGTGGTTCTGCGAGGACCTGGCCGGACTGACCGGCCGCCGCCCGCCCCGACTGGACCCGACCCTGGGTGACCTGCCCGAACCCACGCGGATGGCCCGCCTGCTCGACGCCCTGCGCGCGGCCGGGCTGGTTCCCGCCGAGGTCGACGTGACGTTCCTGCGTCGCCGTTTGGCGGTGTTCACCGCCAACGCCACGGCCATGTGGACCTACCAGCCGTCCCGGCCCCACCCGGGCACGCTCACCCTGATCCGGGCACGGCAGTCGGCCGACACCTCCGCCGGGTGGTCGGCATTGTGTGACCGACTCGACGACCACGTCGTGTCCGGGGACCACTTCACCGTCTGGGCCGAACCCAACCTGCCCCGTCTGGCCGAGACGGTGCGCGACCGGCTCCGGGGGGCCGACGCCAGCGCGCCCAGCAGCGCCTGAACCGACACAGCGAACGCAACGAGGGGGGACCAGGTGGCACCAGATGTTCCCGGTCCGGCGCAGGACCCACCCGGCGCCGGACCGGGCCGGCAGGACGACGCCGAGGAGATCGCCGAACTCGAACGCATGCTGGCCCAGGCCCGCAACCGGTTGACCCGGTCGGGTCGGGGCCCGCAGCGCCCGACCCCGGCCGACACCCCGATCGTGGCGCGGCCACCGGCCGGGTCGGGTGCGCCGCTGTCGTTCCAGCAGGAACAACTGTGGTTCATGGACCGGTTCGCCCCGGGCGCCAACACCTACAACGTGCCGGTGGCCATCGGGCTGACCGGGCCGGTGGACCAGGCGGCGTTGCTGGGCGCGGTGCGCGCGGTGGTCGCCCGACACGAGTCGCTGCGGTCCCGGTTCGTCACCCGCGACGGTGCCCCCGTGCAGGTGGTCGATCCCCCCGAGGCGTTCGCGGTGGCCGTGACCGACCTGCCCGCCGGCGCGGGGCAGGCCGAACTGGACCGCCTGGTCGACGCCGAGGCCAGCGCTCCCTTCGACCTGGAACACGGGCCGCTGCTGCGCGCCCGGCTGCTACGACGGTCGGACACCGACATGGTGTTGGTCCTGACCACCCACCACATCGTCTCCGACGGCTGGTCGACCGGGTTGCTGCTCGACGAGGTCGTCGAGTTGTACTCGGCGGCGGTGCAGGGCCGCGCTCCGGCCGTACCTGACCTGCCGGTCCAGTATGCGGACTTCGCCGCCTGGCAACGCCGCCACCTGACCGGGCAGACCCTCGAGACGCACCTGGCGTTCTGGGAACGCACCCTGGCCGGCGCGCCGACCCTGGAGTTGCCCGCGGACCGGCCACGCCCGGCGGTGCCCACCTTCGCCGGCGAGGTGTTGACCCGCCGGTTCCCTCCCGAACTGCTCGCCGACCTGCAGGAGCTGTCCCGATCCCACGGCGTGTCGCTGTTCATGACACTGCTGGGCACCTTCACGGTGCTGCTGGCCCGTTACGCCAACGCCGAGGACATCGTCGTGGGCACCGCCAGCGCCGGGCGGGTCCGCCCCGAACTGGAACCGCTGGTCGGGTTCTTCACCAACATGGTGGTGTTACGCACTGACCTGTCCGGCGACCCCACCTTCGAGCAGGTGCTGGCCCGGGTGCGCGACACCACCCTGAACGCCTACGAACACCAGGAGGTGCCCTTCGAACGGGTGGTGGCACGGGTGTCCCCACGCCGCGACCCCAGCCGCAACCCGCTGTTCCAGGTGGCCTTCGGCCTGCTTCCCGGTCAGGTGGGTCGAACCCTGACCGTGCCCGGGTTACGGGCCGAACTGACCGTGCCCGGCCACACCGGTTCCCGGTTCGACATCAGCGTCAACGTGATGGAGGCCGACGGGGAGTTGTCCCTGGCCCTGGAGTACGCCAGCGACCTGTTCGACCGGCCGCGGATGGTGCGGATGCTCGACCACTTCCAACGCCTGTTGGCCGCGGTGGTCGCCGACCCCACCGCCCGGATCTCGACCCTGGACCTGCTCACCGCCCAGGAACGACGCCAGGTGTTGGTGAACTGGCAGGGACCGGTGCGGCGCTACCGCCGCGAGCCGGTGCACCGACTGTTCGTCGAACAGGCCGCACGCACCCCCGACGCGCCGGCGGTGGTCTTCGACGGTGAGTCACGCAGCTACGCCCAACTCGAGCACGCCTCGAGGGTGCTGGCCGGCCAACTGCGCGGGTTGGGTGTCGGCCCCGGGGACCTGGTCGGGGTGGCCGTGCCCCGGGGTCTGTGGGTGCCGGTCGCGCTGCTGGGGGTGCTGCGGGCCGGCGCGGCGTTCGTGCCGGTGGACCCTTCCCACCCGGGCGAACGGGTCGGGTTCGTGCTCTCCGACGCTGACGTGTCCATCGTGCTGACCACCACGCCACAGGCGGCAGAACTGCCCGTGGGTGGCTGGCAGGTCGTGTGCCTGGACCAACAGTGGCCGGATTGGCCGGCCGCGGCCATCGCGCACACCGAACCGCCCGACCCGGTCGAGGATCTGTTGGACGACGAGGCGATGTTGTCCTGTCCGGCCTACGTGCTCTACACCTCCGGGTCGACCGGACGGCCCAAGGGCGTGGTCGTCGAACACCACGCCCTGGCCACCTACGTCGACTTCCTGGGCTCGGTGTTCGACCTGGGCCCGGCCGACCGGATGCTCCAGTTCTCCTCGCTGATCTTCGACCTGTCCGAGGGAGAGATCTTCACCGCGTTGACCCGGGGCGCCACCCTGGTGCCGGTGCCCGCCGAGGCGACCCTGTCCCCGACCGCGCTGTCGGAACTGATGCGGCGCGAACAGGTCACCTACATGGGTGCCCCACCGGCGATGATCGGCCTGCTCGACCCGCATGGTTACCCCGCGCTGCGGGCGATGCTGGTCGGCGGGGAGGCGTTCTCCGGGGACCTGGTGAACCGGTGGAACGTTCCCGGCCGGGTGTTCCTCAACGCCTACGGCCCCACCGAGGCGACCATCGGATGCACCTACCACCCGTGTGAACACCGTGACTGGGTCTCCTCCCCGCCGATCGGGAGGGCCATGCCCAACCGGCGGGTGTACCTGGTGGACCGCTGGAACAACCCGGTACCCGTCGGGGTACCCGGTGAACTGTTGGCCGCCGGGGAGGGCCTGGCCCGCGGCTACCTGAACCGCCCCGACCTGACCGCGCAACGGTTCGTTCCCGACCCGTTCGGCGACGGGCGGGCCTACCACACCGGTGACATCGGGTACTGGACCGAGGACGGACGCATCCAGTTCGTCGGCCGGGCCGACACCCAGATCAAGCTGCGCGGCCAACGGATCGAACTGGAGGAGATCGAGGCACACCTGGTCAGCCACCCGGCCATCGCCGCGGCCGCGGTGGCGCTACGCCAGGACAACCCCGGCGACGCCCGGCTGGTCGCCTACCTTGTTCCGGCCGACCCGGCCACCGAGACACCCACACCCGCGCGGCTGCGTGACCACCTGGGCCGGCAGTTACCCACCTACATGCTGCCCTCGGCGTATGTGACCCTCGACCGGCTCCCGCTTGCCGCCACCGGCAAGGTGGACCGTGCCGCGCTACCGGCACCACCCTCGGCCGGGGCCACCGGCACCTACCGGCCGCCGAGCACCGACGCCCAGCGGCACGTCGCCGCGGCGTTCGCCCAGGTACTCCACGCCGGTCAGGTCGGCCTCGACGACGACTTCTTCGCGCTCGGGGGGAGTTCACTACAGGCCGCGCTGACCCTGGCCGACATCGCCGAACGCAGCGGCGTGACCGTGCCGATGCGCCGGTTCTACGCCGACCCGACCGTGGCGGCGATCGCCGCGGTGGTCGAGGCCACCCCGACCACCGGCGCTGATGCCCCCGGGTTGGCCGAACCGGACGACCCGCTGGTCCGGTTGCGCGACACCGGTAGCCGCACCCCGCTGTTCTGCGTTCCGAACGTGTCGGGTTCGGCCTACACCTACGTGGCGTTGACCAGTCGGCTGGACCTCGACCAGCCGGTGTACGCCTTCGATGCACCCGGACTGCACCACGACGTCGAAGCTCTCGACCAGGTCCCGGCCCTGGCCGAGTGTTACCTGAGCGCGTTGCGGGCCCGCCAACCACAGGGCCCCTACCGGTTGCTGGGCTACTCGATGGGCGGACTGGTCGCCTACGAGATGGCCACCCGGCTGGTCGAGGCATCCCAGCGGGTCGACCTGCTGGTCCTGATCGACTCCAGTGTGCCCGACCCGGCCGAACCACCCGGTGCGGCACAGTTGCTCCAACTGTTCGTCGACGACATCGCCGGGGTGGCCGGCGGGCACGCCCCGCGGCTGGACCCGGCCCTGGCCGGCTCACCGCAGGCCGAGCAGGTGGCCCGGCTACGCGACGTCCTGTGCGACGCAGGGCTGCTGTCCCCGGCGGTGGGAGTGGACTTCCTGGCCCGCCGACTGGCCGTGTTCACCGCCAGCGCCCGGGCGGCGTGGACCTACCACCCCTCCGGTCGGTTCACCGGCCGGTTCGCCGGGCGGGTGCGGTTGGTCAGAGCCGAACGTTCCGCGGACACCCGGACCGGCTGGGGTGCGCTGTGCGGCCGACTCGACGACCACGTCGTACCAGGGGACCACTTCACCATCTGGACCGAGCCCAACCTGAGTCGTCTCGCCGACACGGTGCGGGACTGCCTGGACTCCGAGGAGAACCGGTGACGCACAACGACCCCGACGGGCCCGAGGCCGCCGACCCCGGTGGTGGCACAACCGTGTCGGCGGACCCGCCGGCCGACGACACCCCCGGTCCACCGCCGCGCCGCAGGTGGGGGGACCTGTGGAGCAACCCCGACTTCATGAAGTTCTGGGTCGGCGAGACCGTGTCGCTGTTCGGCAGCCAGGTCACCGCCCTGGCCCTGCCGCTGACCGCGATCCTGGTCCTGGACGTCAGCCCGAACCAGTTGGGACTGCTCAGGTTCCTCGAGTACATCCCGTTCCTGCTGTTCACGCTGGTGTTCGGCGTGTGGGTGGACCGGCGCAGACGGCGCCCGATCATGCTGGTCGCCAACGCCGCCCGGTGCCTGCTGGTCGGCCTGGTGCCGATCCTGGCCATCACCGACACGCTGAGCATGACCATGCTGTACCTGGTCACCTTCGCCGTGGGCGTGTTCACCGTGCTGTTCGACCTGTGCTGGTTGTCGCTGGTGCCCACGATCGTGCCCAAGGACCAGCTCATCGAGGGCAACAGCAAGGTCGCCACCAGCGCCTCGGCCGCCGACGTGGCCGGGCCCGGTATCGCCGGTGTCCTGGTGAACCTGGTGGGCGCGCCCAAGGCGCTGGCCGCCGACGCACTGTCCTACGTGGTCTCCTTCGTCTTCCTGTTGGCCATCAAACAGCCCGAGTCTCCGCCTCCTCCGGCTGACCGTCGGGCGCTGGGCAGGGAGATCGCCGAGGGGCTGAGCCTGATCATCCGCGAGCGCTACCTGCTGGCCACCGCCGCCTACGGGGCCACCTGGAACTTCGCGGTGATGATGAACGAGACCATCTTTCTGCTGTACGCGGTCCGTGAACTGCGCTATGGCGCCGGTCTGATCGGCGTGATCTTCGCGATCGGCGCGATCGGTGGCGTGCTGGGTTCGGTGGTCGCCTCGACGGTGTCCCGACGGTTCCCGTTCGGCCGGGTGGTGTCGCTGGCTGCGATGGTCGCGACCGTGCCGGCCTACCTGTTCCCGCTGGCCGACGGGCCCCGGCTGCTGATGGTCACCCTGTTCGTCGCCGGGTTCTTCCTGTTGCGCGCCGGCATCGGGGTGTCCAACGTGTTGACGATCACCCTGCGTCAGACCGTGACACCCAACCACCTGCTCGGCCGGATGAACGCCTCGATGCGGATGATCCTGTTCGGGATCGGTCCGCTCGGCGCGATCGTCGGGGGAGCGTTGGGTACCTCGATCGGGTTGCGGCCCACCCTGTGGGTGGCCGCGACCGTGTTCGTCCTGTCCCTCGTGCCGTTGTTGGCATCATCCATTCCGCGGCTCTCGGCCCTGCCCGACCCGCCCGAGGAGTACCCCGCCCCTGCCGCGCCGGCGGAGTGACACGGCCGTCACCACGGCCGACCCGACCGGTACGGCGATCGTTCCGGCCACCCCACCCGAGGCGGAGACCCCGCCGCTCGGGACGACATGAGCGCACCGTGCTGGGCCGATCGGGCCCCTCGACCAAGGAGTGATCAGTCAATGGCCTGCTACAAGACCATGGTGTACGCCAAGATCCACCGGGCCCGGGTCACCGCCGCGGATCTGAACTACGTCGGCAGCATCACCGTCGACTCGGCGCTGCTGGAGGCCGCCGGGATCGAGGAGTACGAACGGGTCCAGGTGGTAGACCTGGCCAACGGTTCGCGGCTGGAGACCTACACCATCGCCGGCCCGGCCGGCAGCGGCGTGATCCAACTCAACGGTGCGGCGGCGCACCTGGTGAACATCGGTGACCTGGTGATCATCATGGCGTACATGCAGGTCCCCACACCGGTCCCGGGTGGTTGGCAACCCAGCGTGTTGATCATGAACGAGGAGGACAACACCATCCGGGAGACGGTGCGCTCGGCCATCCCGGTGGCCTGACCGGTCTCGGCCGGTGGCTTCCTGAACGACTCGCCGCGCAGGTCTTCACCGGCGCCCGCCCGC
>DATCWR010000512.1:0-2095 GCA_036566245.1 Mycobacteriales bacterium
CGACCAGCAGCACGAACACGGTCAGAACAACGCCGTAGCCGACTGCGGCGCGCCGACGGATCCGCCGCCAGTGTTCCTCGCGGACTTCCACCTCGGTCACCTCGGGGGACTCCGGCGAACGCCGAACCGAGGTTTCCGCAACCGCCATGATCTCTCCAGATCCGGTATCGACAGGGCTGGTCCGCAGGTGGGGAATCCGCCGGTTCGTTCCATGGGGCGGGATACCTTCTCCTGTGCCTGCCTGTGGTGACGTCTGGTCCTGCCAGGGACCAGATGGTCCCTACAGGGAGTCAACGAGTTAACCAGACACCATCCGGGAGTGGATCGTCGGGAGCACCACGCCGAACCCGGCGTGGCCAACCGGTACCCGTGGCGGCAGGCACGGAGCGGTGGCACCGCCGTGCCGGCCGTTTCTGGCTTTCCCTCGCAACCTGCGATTCTGGTGCAGATGGTCAGAGATCACGCTGACCGCGGTACATCTGATCCAGGCGACATCTCGACCGACATGTGCACCGAACCGGTGCGGCCGGGTCCGACCCGCCTCCCACCCGACACCCGTCACCGTCCGCACCCCCCTGACGCTACCTGGTGACCTTGCCCGGTATCGGGAGGATCACGCCAGGGTCGGACGCATACTCGACCGGCGGTGCGGAAGGATGGATCCAGACGAGAGGAGACCTACGTGACAGGCGCTGCTGGCCGGGACAGCTTCGGTGCCCGCGACACGCTGCGGGTGGGCGAGGCATCGTACGAGATCTTCCGGCTGGATACCGTGGACACCGAGCGACGGTTGCCGTTCAGCCTGCGGATCCTGCTGGAGAACCTGCTCCGAAACGAGGACGGCGCCCACATCACCGCCGAGGACGTACGGAGCCTGGTGCGGTGGGACCCCACCGCCCCGCCGACAACGGAGATCCAGTTCACTCCGGCCCGGGTGGTGATGCAGGACTTCACCGGGGTACCAGCCGTGGTGGACCTGGCCACGATGCGCGAGGCGATGCGTGACCTGGGCGGTGACCCGGCCCTGATCAGTCCACTGGCGCCGGCCGAACTGGTGATCGACCACTCGGTGATCGCGGACCTGTTCGGCACGCCGGACTCGTTCGCGCGCAACGTCGAGTTGGAGTACCAGCGCAACCGGGAGCGGTACCAGTTCCTCCGGTGGGGCCAGACCGCCTTCGACGACTTCCGGGTCGTCCCGCCGGGCACCGGAATCGTGCACCAGGTGAACCTGGAGTACCTGGCCCGGGTGGTGTTCGCCCAGGGCAACCGGGCATTCCCCGACACGCTGGTGGGCACCGACTCCCACACCACCATGGTCAACGGTCTGGGCGTGCTCGGATGGGGTGTCGGTGGGATCGAGGCCGAGGCCGCCATGCTCGGCCAGCCGGTCAGCATGCTGATTCCCAACGTGGTGGGGTTCAAGCTCACCGGCGAGTTGCCCGACGGCGCCACCGCCACCGACCTGGTGCTCACCATCACCGAGATGCTGCGGGTCACGGGCGTGGTGGCCAAGTTCGTCGAGTTCTACGGTCCCGGCGTTGCCGCGGTGCCGTTGGCCAACCGAGCCACCATCGGCAACATGAGCCCGGAGTACGGCTCGACCTGTGCGATCTTCCCGATCGACGAGGAGACGATCCGCTACCTGCGCTTCACCGGGCGGCCGGCCGACCAGGTGGCGTTGGTCGAGGCCTACGCCAAGGAGCAGGGGCTCTGGCACGATCCGAGTCACGAACCGGCCTACTCCCAGCGGCTGGAACTGGACCTGTCCTCCATCGTGCCGTCGATCGCCGGACCGAAACGGCCGCAGGACCGGATCGCGCTGTCCGACGCCAAGGATGCCTGGCGGCGGTCGGTCCGTGACTACGCCTCCGACGGCGCCAGTGTCGACGCGTCCTCGGCCAACTCGTTCCCGGCCAGCGACGTGCCCACGCCGACCCACAACGGCCGGCCTCGCAAGCCCACCGCGGTGCGTCTGGCCGACGGCACCGAGACCGAGGTGGACCACGGTTCGGTGGTGATCGCGGCGATCACCTCGTGCACGAACACCTCGAACCCGTCGGTCATGATCGGTGCCGCGCTGCTGGCCAAGAAG
>DATCWR010000515.1:0-8776 GCA_036566245.1 Mycobacteriales bacterium
CGACCAGCACGTAGTCACCGGCGGCCGGCCCGGTGCCCTTCCACTCCATCCCGAAGCCGGGCGGCACGTCGTTGCGTTCCAGCGCGAGCGCGGGGGTGGTGCAACTGCGGGTCAACTCGAACCGGTGCACGTTCGGAAGGAAGCCGAGCCCGCCGAGCACCATCACCGCGACGACGATGCCCGCCGGCCACAACCGAACCTTGCGGCGCGGTTGTGGATCGCCCACGCGGTTGAGGGTCGCCTGGTCACCGATGTCCCGGGCGAACCGGATCTCGGCCCGACGGCGACCCGCGGCCATCTCCGGATTCTCCCGGCCACGGCCGCCACCGAAGATGAAGCTCACCCGGCCAGTGTCGCACTCCTGGCCGGGTGCCAGACACCGATGTCCTGCGTTCGGTGTCCTGCGTTCGGTGTCAGGTGGTGACCGTCCCGGCGGACTCCACCGACTGGGTGGGGGCCGCCAGCGAGCGTTGCAGGATCTGCGCCACGTCCATCACCCGCACGTCCTCGCGGGCCTCACCAGACTGCTGCTTGGCGGTCACCGCGTCGGACAGCATCACCATGCAGTACGGGCAGGCGGTGCCCACCACGTCCGGGTCCAGGCCGAGCGCCTCGTCGATCCGCTCGACGTTGATCCGCTTGCCGATCTTCTCCTCCATCCACATCCGAGCACCACCGGCGCCGCAGCAGAAGCCGCGTTCCTTGCACCGGTGCATCTCCTCCGAACGCAGCCCCGGGATCGAGGCGAGCACCTCGCGTGGCGGGGTGTAGACCTTGTTGTGCCGGCCCAGGTAGCACGGGTCGTGGTAGGTGACCTTCTCGTCCACCGGCTGCACCGGTACCAGGCGGTGTTCCTCCACCAACTGGCTGAGCAACTGGGTGTGGTGCACGACCTGGTAGTTGCCGCCCAGTTGGGGGTACTCGTTGGCCAGGGTGTTGAAGCAGTGCGGGCAGGTGGCCACGATCTTCGGTGGTTTGACGGAGTTGAGCGTCTCGACGTTCTGCTGGGCCAACATCTGGAACAGGAACTCGTTGCCGATCCGGCGGGCCGGGTCACCGGTGCACGTCTCGTTGCCACCCAGCACCGCGAAGGTCACCCCGGCGGTGTGCAGGAGTTCGGCGACCGCGCGGGT
This sequence comes from Mycobacteriales bacterium, assembly GCA_036566245.1. Classification (GTDB taxonomy): domain Bacteria; phylum Actinomycetota; class Actinomycetes; order Mycobacteriales; family DASULA01; genus DASULA01. The sequence continues at coordinate 1,134 of DATCWR010000515.1, forward strand.
GACCTTCTTCGAACGGTCCTCCAGCGCGCCGGCGCAACCGACCCAGAACAGGTACTCGATCCCGTCCGGGATCGGTTGACCGGGGTTGACCTTCGGCACCTCGAAGTCCAGGTCGGTCATCCACTCCTCGCGGGCCGAGGAGTTCATTCCCCACGGGTTGCCCTTGTTCTCCAGGTTCCGCATCATGATGCCGGCCTCGCTGGGGAACGACGACTCGATCAGCACCTGGTAGCGGCGCATGTCCACGATGTGGTCCACGTGTTCGATGTCGACCGGGCACTGCTCCACGCAGGCGCCGCACATGGTGCATGACCACAGCACGTCCGGGTCGATCACACCGCCCACCTCGGCGGTGCCGACCAACGGGCGCAGCGCCTGCTCCGCGCCCGAGCCGGTGATCCGGGGGAAACCTGCCTCGGGCACCGCGTGCCCGTTGGCGCTCACCGCGGCGGCCGGGTCGGCCGAGCCCTCCGCGGGCATCTCCTGTTCACCGAGCAGGTAGGGGGCCTTGGCGAACAGGTGGTCGCGCAGGTCCATGATCATCAACTTGGGAGACAGCGGCTTGCCGGTGTTCCAGGCCGGGCACTGGCTCTGACACCGCCCGCACTCGGTGCAGGTGGCGAAGTCGAGCATCCCCTTCCAGGTGAAGTCCTCGATCTTGCCGCGCCCGAAGATGTCGTCGTCCTTGGGATCGGTGAAGTCGATCGGCACACCGCCGGACTCCATCGGCTGGAGAGCGCCCAGCGCGGTCGGCTGCCGCTTGGTGGTGACGTTGAGCGGGGCCAGTCCGATGTGCAGGTGCTTGGAGTACACCACCATCACCAGGAAGCCGACGATCACCGCGACCTGTCCCAGCACGAAGACGGTCTCGATCACCTCGTTCGCGTCGGTGCCCAGCGGGTGTAGCGCCTGGGCGGTCAGCCACGAGGCGAACGTCCACCTGCTGTGCCCCCAGGGGAAGACCTCGGTGTTCATCTGGGCACCGCGGTAGAGCAGCAGGGTGAGCACGACCAGCACGATCATGCCCAGGATCTGCCAGGCCGCTCCGTTGTGGGAGCCGTAGAACCGGGACTGGCGCTGTCTGCGGGCCGGAGCCTGCCGCAACCGGATCACACTGAACACGACCATCGCGACCAGCACCGCGGTGGCGAAGAAGTCCTCGGCGAAGCCCAGCGCACGCCAGCGGCCGATCAGCGGCACATGGAAGTTCTTGTCGAACAGGGCGCCGTAGGCCTCCAGGATGGTGAAGCCCAGGATGATGAAGCCCCAGAAGGTGAAGAAGTGGGCCGCACCGGGCACCGACCAGCGGAGCAGTCGGCGTTGGCCGAACACCTCGGTGACCTGGGTCCACAGCCGCCGCCCCATGTCGTCGGTGCGACCGGGGGTGGGTTGACCGGAATGGATCAGTCGGTAGAGCCACCATATCCGGCGTCCGGCCACGGCCAGCGCCACCAGCGTCAGGCCGATCCCGACGACCATGCGGACAGCCACTTGTCCTCCTCCGGTCCCGAGGTTCCCACGGCACCCGTTCAGTGAGTGTCAGCCTAGCGTTAAGTGACTCACGAGTAACTTATGGGACCGAACGGCAGCGCGATTTGGAGTCTTTGTCACACGTTGCGATATTCGCTGTGTGGTACCGGTGAGCCTATCTTGGGTTATCTCAGCACGTGCCACCAGAGGATGTGACAGCCGCGACCATGGGCTCGAACCACCCACAACGCGGCGTGCCACACCGGACACCCTCGGCGATGTTCCAGGGCGGAGCACTGCCGCACAGTGTCCGCACGGGGCGGGCACGGGTGCCAGCACGACACGACGGAGCCACGATGACAGCCGAGCCGATCCGGATCCCAGTGGAGATCACCGCGGCCCCGCCGATCTTCGAACTGACCTCCAGGGGGTATGACCGCACCCAGGTGGACGCACATCTCCTGGCCGCCGAACAGGAACTCGCCGAGGTCACCTGGCAGCGGGACTGGCTGGAGTCCAGGGAGAAGGAGGTGGAGCGGGAACGCGAGCGGTTGGCCGCCGAGCGCGCCGAGTGGGAGGCCGAGCGGGACGCCTGGCAGGCCGAGAAGGATGCCTGGGAGCCGTCCCCGGCCAGGATCGGCGACCGGGCCCACACCATCCTGCGCCTGGCCCATGAGGAGGCCGAGCAGTTGTTGGCGGCGACCCGGCGTCACTGCACGGAACGGCGGGCCCGTGACGAGGCCGAGGCCACCCGGGCGCGCGAGTCCCTCGAGCGGGAGATCGCCGAGGCTCGGGCCGGGCTGCGCGGCGAGTTGGAGCTGATGCGGTTGGAGGCCGAGACCGAGGCACGGGAACTGGTCCACCGAGCCCGCCAACAGGCCGCCGAACTCGCCGAGGCGGCCAGGCACGAGACCGAGGTGATGCGGCTGCGTGCCACGGAGTACCTGGGCGCCGCCCGTCAGGAAAGGGCAAAGACGGCCGCCCTGCTCGGTGACCTGTCCGAACGGCTACACGCGGTGGCCGGACGGTTGGCCGACACCGGCGGGGAGCTACCTTCGCGGCTGGTGATGCTCACCACGGGTTCGGTCGAGGATGTTGGTCCGGCGGACAACGACCCGGTCGAGGCCGCGCCCCCGCCCTGAGCAGGAGTTCCGATCAGGGTTTCCGTCCATGCCTGTGCCCTCGCGGGCCAGCGATCCGGTCCGGTGCACCGAACTCGGCGACCACCCGGGCTCCGCCCGCGGTGGACACCCCGAGGATGACCCGGCCACCAGACGCCTCGGCGGTGCGCCGGACGATGTCCAGGCCCAACCCGGTCGAACCGGCACCGCTGGCGCCCCGTTCCAGCACGGTGCCGTCGGGAAAACCCGGACCAGCGTCATCCATCACCAGTCGGGCGCCGCCGTCCGGCCTCGGCTCGACCCAGACGGTCATCCCCACCCCCTCGGGGGTGTGCGCGAACACGTTGCCGAACAACGCGTCCACGGCCGCGACCAGGTCGTCCGCGCTGGCCCTTACCAGCAGCGCCCCGCCCGGCGGTGTCCCACCCGGCAGGATCCCGTCAGGTGGTGTCCCGTCGGGTGGTGCCCAGTCCAGCGACCGGCCCTGGTCCTCCGCCAGTGCCGACCAGAACCGGGCCCGTTCGGCCACCACGCCGGCCAGGTCACCGCAGGCCCCGACTCCCTCGCGTACCGGCCGGCGGGCCGAGCGGATCACCTCGTCGACCATCCGGGCCAGCTCGTCGATGTCCGCATCGATCCGGGTCCGTTCCTCGGCGTCGCGCAGCGAGTCGGCATCCAGTCGCAACGCGGTCACCGGGGTGCGAAGCCGATGCGACAGGTCGGCCACCTCCTCGCGTTCGGCGGTCAGCAACTCGCCGATCCGGGCGGCCAACCGGTTCAACTCCGCGCCCACCCGACGCACTTCTGGTGGTCCCTGTGGGACCACCCGGGCGGCCAGGTCACCGCTGGCCAGTTGGTCGGACACCGCGGCCACCTGGCTGACCGAACGCACCAGGGCACGACCCAGGCGGTCGGCCAACAGCACGGCCAGACCGAGCAGTGCGATTCCCAGGCCGCCGATGATCAGCCAGGCGGTGGTGACTCCCCGGTGCAGCACCTCGATCGGAACCACGGTGCGCACCACGGCGGTGCCGTTCGGTAACCCCTGGACCGGTACCAGCACGGCCCGCCCCTGATCCTCGGGCAGGACGGTGGAGAACGAGGTGCCCCGCATGGCCAGCCGGACCGGGTTGTCGACACTGCCGGGTGCGCCCAGCACGGTTCCGTCCGGCAGGAACACGCTCACCTGCTGGTCGCCCGACCTGTTCACCTGGTGCAGGTCGACCGACAGCCGTTCGGGGCCCAGGGTGCCGACGATGGTCGCCAGTGACTGGGTGTTCTGGATGGCCACGGCCATCGCCTTGTCCTCGGCGTTCGACCGCAGCAGCAGCGCCAACGGGACCAGGAACGCGACCAGCACCAGTGAGGTTGTCGCGGCCACCAGGACGAGCAGTTGGCGACGCATCAGCGTGTCGGGTCGACGAGTTTCACACCCACCCCCCGGACGGTCTGGAGGTAGACCGGGCGTTGGGCGGTCTCGCCGAGTTTCCGGCGTAACCAGGACAGGTGCACGTCCACCGTCTTGTCCGCGCCACCGTAGGGCAGGTGCCAGACCTCGGTGAGTAGTTCCCGCCGGCTGACCACCTGCCCGGCCCGTTCGGCCAGGTACCGCAGCAGGTCGAACTCCTTGGGGCTCAGCTCGATGGACCGACCGTCCAGGGTGACCACCCGGGCCTGCGCGTCCACGGTCAACTGTCCGACCACCAGTGCGTGGTTCTCGGCATCGTCGCCGAGTCGGCGCAGCACCGCCCGGATACGGGCGTCGAGTTGGGCGGCTCCAAACGGTTTGACCAGGTAGTCGTCGGCGCCGGCGTCCAGTGCGGCGACGATCTGAGGTTCCTCGTCCCGTGCGGTGGCGACGATGACCGGTATCCGGCTGACCGCGCGGAGCATCCGTAACACCTCGGTGCCGTCCAGGTCTGGTAGTCCGAGGTCGAGTATCACGATGTCGGGCCGCTCCTGCACGGCGTGGTTCAGTCCGGCCATGCCTGTCGGCGCGGTGCTCACCGCGTATCCCCGCTCACCCAGCGACCGGGCCAACGCGCCGCGCACCCGCGGGTCGTCCTCGATGACGAGCACCTCAGGCATGGTCGAACCCTAACCAGATGAGCTGCGGCGCCGGTGGCCGAAGCGTGGTTCTATGCACCGCTTAACCCTGGCTTAGCCCTGTCCGGGGCACCATGGCGACATGCGACACGGTGGAGTCCTGCTCGCGTTGTGGCTGGTGGTCGCCGGCGCGGCCATCGCGGTCGGAACGTGGGCACTGTCCATGGTTGGGGGCGAGATCAACCACCAGACCGTGGCGCCGTTGAGTGACTCCACCATCGACGCGAGGCTGCGTGCCGACCAGATCGGCGATGGGCTGACGGGCACCGTGCCGACTCCTGTTGCGTCGGACCCGGTCGACCTGACCGCGACCGGCACCCCCGGGGACGACACGACAGCGTCCCGGATACTGACGACGGTCGGCGGCACCGTCACCGCGACCTGCCGGAACGGTCTGGCGTACCTGAACGCCTGGATTCCGGCGCAGGGGTACCGCGCCGATGACCGCGGGGTGCGTGGGCCGGCCGAGGTCGCGTTGGTGAAGTTCGAGTCGGACACCTCCGAGGTGACCGCGACCGTGCGGTGTGTGGAGGACGCGCCGATCGTCAGCGCGGTGATCGACTCCGACCATCACGGCGTCCCCGCGTCCGGCAGCCCCGGCGAGCCGACCGGTGCGAGCGCTCCGCCCGCACCGACGGTCACCGACGACCACGGCAGCGGGGGTCACGGTGCCGATGACGGAACCGGCGACGACCATCGGCACGGTGGCCGCGACGACGGGAACTAACCCAGAACGTGGGCACGGTGGTACCCCCCGAACCACCGTCCTCACCGGGCGGGGCGGCCTCCCCCCGGCCGCCCCGCCACTCCGGTCTGCTGGTCCGGCGTCGCCGCAGCCGCCACCGCCTCGGCAGGTGCTCGCTGGCCGAGCCTGCCGGTGTGGTCAGGAGACGCCCACAGCGAAGGCGATCAGTCCGCTGGCCGACAGGGTGGTGACGGTGGGCAGCCCTGGCACCCGGATCGGTGTGGTGTTGACCGCCGTGGTGCCGGCGCCCAGCGTTCCGTACCAGCCGTCACCCCAGGCCCAGACGGTGCCGTCGGACTTCAGCGCGTAGCCCACGTACTCGCCCCCGGCAACGGCCGTGACACCCGTCAGTCCGCTGACCTGAACCGGCGTGCTGCTGTTGGCGGTGGTCCCGTTGCCGAGCTGACCGCGGCTGTTCGACCCCCAGGCCCATGCCGTGCCGTCCGAGCTGACGGCGTACCCGGTGCCGTAACCGGCTGCTATGCCGATGATCCCGGTCAGTCCGCTGACCTGAACCGGCGTGCTGCTGTCGGTGGTGGTCCCGTTGCCGAGCCCGCCGATCTTGTTCAACCCCCAGGCCCAGACGGTTCCGTCGGTTTTCAGCGCGTATCCGGTGCCAGGACCTCCGGCGATGGCGCTGATGTCTGTCAGCGCGCCAACCCGTACCGGTGTACTGCGGTTGACCGTGGTCCCGTCACCCAACTCGCCGTACCGGTTCTCTCCCCAGGCCCAGACGGTTCCGTCCGTTTTCAGGGCGTATCCGGTGCCTGAGCCTCCGGCGATGGCGGTGACGTCGGACAGACCGCTCACCTGGACCGGCGTACTGCGGTTCACCGTTGTTCCGTCGCCGAGCCCACCGGAGGGATTGGCGCCCCACGCCCAGATGGTGCCGTCCGACTTCAGTGCGTAGCCGGCGGCGTAACCGCCGGCGACAGCGGTGATCCTGGTCAGTCCGCTGACCTGTACCGGGGTGCTGTTGTAGAGCGGGGTCGTCCCGTTCCCCAGTTCGCCAGCGGATCCCTGGCCCCAGGCCCACACGGTCCCGTCGGAGCGCAGCGCGTATCCACCGGCCATGTTCGAGGCGACGGCGGTGACCTGGTCCAGCACGTTGGCCCCGGTAGGGTCGGCGATCCGGCTGGGTTTCCCGTTGAACAGGCCCAGCGAACCGTACTCGCCCTGCCCCCACGCCCACACGGCACCCGACACGAAGGGCTGCACGGTCCACTTGTTCGAGATGTCGAGATACATGCCGCTGGAGTCGCTGACCCGGACGATGGGGGTGCTGGTCCCGGCCGCGGTCGGTGTTCCGTCGATGGTGGCGGTCTGCGGACCGGTGGCGGTCAGGGTAAGCCCGGCGGGCAGCGCCCCGGAGTGGATCGACCACGTGTACGGGCCTACTCCGCCGCTGGCGGTGAGTTGATCAGCGTAGGGAACCCCTTCCACCAGGTTCGAGGCGCTTCCGGCGGAGACAACCTTGACTGGATCGACGAACCAGCCCACCACGTCAACCAGGACGTGAGTTTGGCCGCCGCTGCCGTTGTAGATCCAGACCGCTGCGTGCGGAAGTCCTGTCTGGTCGATTCGTGCCACCACGAGATTGGCGACGGTACGCCCGGGGGTGAGGTTGAGGTTCGAGGACGGGGGATGCTGATCCCACTTGCGGAGACGGTCAGGAAGCCGGCCGCCTCGGGGGTGACGGCGGTGAGGGACACGATGACCGCGTCGGCGGTGTCGGGCACCCCGGCGCCGCCGAAGTCCACCCGTCTCATCTGGTGGGCACCGAGTGCACCTCCGCTCCCGCGGGTGTCCAGCACCCGGGCCGGGGCCAGTGGGGTGTATTGGCCGGTGGTGGTGAAGTAGCCGGTGATGTCGGCGATGAGGTGGGTGTTGCCGGCGGCGTTGTAGAGGGTGATCTTGCAGTCGGTTCTTAGTTTGGTGACGGCCAGGACTGCGGTGGTCTGGCCTCGGTTGAGGTTGAGGTTGGAGGCGGTGGGTCGGGTGTCGCCGGTGGGGTAGGCGGTGACGTAGGTGGTGGTGGTGGGTTGGGTGGCGGTGATGTTGACCGCGACCGCTATTGCCCCGGTGGTGGGGATGCCGTTGTGTCCGGCGACGGGGATGTCGACGTGCTGGGCGGCTCCGACCGGGGCTTTTGCCGCTCCCAGCCCGATGCGGGTGTCCAGTACCCGGGCGGGGGTCAGGCC
>DATCWR010000526.1:0-19094 GCA_036566245.1 Mycobacteriales bacterium
TATCGAGGTCCTCAGATTCAACGTGGCATTTCGGAGGATCTGGTTCGGCGAGGTGGTCAGCAGTTTCGGGGACTGGTTCAACCTTGTCGCGTCGGCCTCGCTGGTGGCCAGCCTGACCGGTAGCGGGTCGGCGGTGGGAGCCCTGTTCGTCATCAGAATGCTCGCGCCGTTTCTGGTCAGCCCGCTGGCGGGTGTTCTCGCCGACCGGCACAACCGCAGACGAATCATGATCGCCTCGGATCTGGCCCGGGCCGTGGTTGTGGCAGGTTTCCTGCTCGTCCGGGAACCAGGCGAGATCTGGTTACTCTATGTGCTGACCGCACTGCAACTCGGGTTGAGTGCCTTCTTCGTGCCGGCCCGCACCGCGATCCTGCCCGAGATCCTGTCCACACAGGACATCGGCGTGGCCAATGCGCTGAGTTCGGCCACCTACGCGATCACCCAGGCGTTGGGCGCCGGTTTCGGCGGGCTGCTGGCCGGAACACTGGGGGTCTATCAGACCTTTCTTGTCGACGCGGCCAGTTTCCTGTTGTCCGCGGCAGCCCTGTCCCTGGTCGCCTACCGCCCGGCGTGCCGGAACGTGGCCTCCAGACGGCCGACGCTGTCCAGGCAGTACGCCGACGGACTTCGTTACCTGCGCAGGGATCGGGAGACCCTCTTCCTGACCATGCACAAGGGCGTCAACTCGATGGTCATCACCGGTGGTCTCAACGTGGTCGTGGTCACGATCGCCGAGGACCACTTCCCGCTCGGCCGAGGCGCCGGGTTCAGCCTGGGCCTCATGTTCTGTGCGACCGGAGTGGGTACCGCCCTCGGACCGGTCATCAGTCGTAGGTTCACCGGGGACCGGATCGCGGCGCTACGCAGGGGACTGGTCGCCTGTTATCTGATCAGCACACTGGGATTGGCGCTGGTCGCCCCGGTGGTCAGCCTGGCGATGGTGATCGCCGGTCTGGTCGTGCGCGGTGTGGGCGGCGGCATGATGTTCGTCTGCTCCACCCAACTGCTCATGATGCGGGTCCCGAACGATGTTCGGGGACGGGTGTTCGGCACCGAGTTCGCGCTTCGTACCCTGCTCAACGCGGTCGGCACGATGGCGATCAGTCTCGGTCTGGACACCGCCCTGGGAACCGTCGGGGTGCTGTGGGTGATGACCGGACTGGCCGTTGTTCCGGGTGTGCTGTGGTGGTTGTGGACGATCGCCGTGGCCGAGCCGCCCGCGGCTCCGAGATGGCCGGAACTGGGCGCCGCCGCCGACGGCTGAGTCGCTGACCACCCACAGGTTGGTGTGTCGCTGTTTTCGTCCGACAGGCGCAACGGGCACTCGACCATGCGCTGGCCGGGGTTGCAGACGGTGAGATCTTCGATGCGAAGACCATCTGCTGCTGTACCACGTGCGGTTCGTACGACTGGCTGAACCGCCACCGCCACCGCCACCGCCGGCGTGACGACGCGGCGGACTTCGGTTTCACCGGGGCAGCAGGGCCTCGGTGTGGTCGAGCACGAAGTGGCGGAACGTGGCGGCCGGGCGACTCTCGGCCCGGTCGGACGGCCAGGCCAGTCCGATCACCCGCTCGGCGCGCGGTTCGGACACCCGCAGTGCCACCGCCGGGGAGTGTTCGGCGGCGCGGGCCGGCACCAGGGCAACCCCCAGCCCGGCGGCGACCAGCCCGCACACGATGTCCACCTCCTGGCCCTCGAACGCCACCTTCGGGGTGAACCCGGCCTGGTCACACAACTGGTCGCTGATCCGACGCAGTCCGTACCCGGGTTCCAGGCAGACGAAGTCCTCGTCGGCCACCTCACGCAGCCGCACCCGCCGGCGGTGGGCCAGCGGATGCCCCGGCGGCACGATCAGGTCCAGCGGCTGCACGCTCAGTGCCCTGGTCGCCACCCCGGGTTCGTCCGGCAACGGCGAGGTCAGGCACATGTCGACCTCGCCGGCCCGGAGTAGGGCCAGCATCGCCCCGGCCCCGTCCTGGACCAGGGTGAACCGGATGCCCGGGTGGGCGGTTCGGAACGCGCGCAGCAGGGTGGGCACCGCCTCGGCACCCAGGGTGTGCAGGAACGCGAAGGCCACCCGTCCCCGGACCGGGCTGGCGTCCTCGGCGAGTTCGGCGTGACCGGTCTCCAGTTCGGCCAGCGCACGTTGGACGTGGCCGAGCAGGATGCGACCCTGCCGGGTCAGGGTCACCCCCCGCCCCTGTCGGATGAACAACTGGACGCCCAGTTCGGCCTCCAACCGCGCTATCGTGCGCGACACGGTGGGCTGCGGTATGCCCAGCAGTGCCGCCGCGCGGGTGACGTGCTGCTCGGTGGCCACGGCGGCGAACTGTCGCAGCCGGGGCGCGAGCACGCTCATCGGGTCGAGGGATCCATCCATATCCGCATCGATTATGCCTGCTGTGATGCCGACCACCGCGAGGCGGCGCCGGCCGAGATCAGGCCGGGTGGAACTCCGCCTCGGTGCGGGACCGGCTCGTGACCACCGGGGAACGAAGGGTCAGTCCAACCCCCAGGCTGACCACCAGCAGGGCCAGCACGAAACCACCCGTACCAGCCCAGCCAGCCCAGGCGTACAGCACGCCCCCGAACCAGCCGATCACCGCACTGCCGGTGTAGTACGCGCACAGGTACAGCGCGGTGGCCTGGGCCCGGCCGGTGCGGGCCCGCGCACTGACCCAGCCCGACGCGACGGCGTGGGCAGCGAAGAACCCGACGGTCAGCGCGACCAGGCCGACACCGATCAACGGCAGCAGGTCGGGCAGCATGAGTACCGCACCGGTCATCGCCAGTGCCACCGCGCCGACCAGGGTGGGCCGTCGGCCGAGCCGGTCGGCCAGTCGTCCGCCGGCCGCCGCGGCGTAGATGCCGGTCAGGTAGACCAGGAAGATCAGCCCCACCAGGGTCTGCGGCAGGCCGAACGGCGCAGCCAGCAGCCGGTAACTCAGGTAGTTGTAGACCGTGACAAACTGCCCCATCAGCAGCATGCCCAGCAGGAAGAGCCGGCGCATCTGCCGGTCGGCCAGGTGCATTCGTAGGCCACCGACCAGCGGACGGAACCGCAGCGGCGCGGGCCGGAAGTTACTCGCCCGGGGCAGGGCCACCCGGTACACCAGCACGCAGGCCGCCGCGCTGAGCCCGACCGCGACCAGGGCCGCCCGCCAGTCGGCCAGGCCGGCGACGAAACCGGCCAGCAGCCGCCCGGACAGCCCGCCCACGGCGTTGCCGGCCACGTACAGGCCCATCGCCTGACCGAGTGAGTCCGGGTGCACCTCCTCGGCCAGGTAGGCCATGGCCACCGCCGGCAGGCCGGCCAGCGCGATGCCCTGCACCGCGCGCAGCCCGAGCAGCACCGAGAACGAGGTGCACACGGCCAGGGCCAGTCCGGTCAGTGCCGCCGCGACCACCGAGATGGTCATCACCCGGGTCCGGCCGTACCGCTCGGACAGCGTGCTGATCGGAACGACCAGCAGTGCCAGCGCTCCGGTGCCCAGCGACACGGTCAACCCGGAGGCGGCCGGGGAGACCCCGAACTCCCCGGACAGCGCGGGCAGCAGTGCCTGGATGGCGTACAGCAGGGAGAAGGTGGCCAGTCCCGCCGCGAACAGGGCGAGGCTCACCCGTCGGAAACCGGGTTCACCGCGCCGGTACCCCTCGTGGGTGACCACCTCGTCGTGCCCGTGGAGCGCCGGACGTGCGTGCAGGAGGTGCAGGGTCACCCGGTTACCGTAGGAGGCCGGGATTCATGCGTCCAATACTGACATCAGCGGTAACTGATGCATTGTTGCATCGTTTGTCGCTGGTTGACGTCGGGGTGGGCGCAACCGACCCGGGCGCGCCCACCCCGACACCGGTGCCTACTGCTGGTACACCGGGGTGATCCCGCCCCGGGCCAGGGTGTGCCCGAACAGGGTGAAGCCGAGGAACGCCGGCGTGGCGTCCGGGCCCACCTCCAGCGACTCCACGTCCACCGCGTGCACCACGAAGTAGTAGCGGTGCGGGCCGTGCCCGGGCGGCGGTGCCGCGCCGACGTAGCGGGCCAGCCCGCCGTCGTTGCGGAGTTGGAACGCGCCGGCCGGCAGGCCGGAGCCCTCCTCGTCACCGGCCCCGGTGGGCAGTTCGGTCACGTCGGCCGGGATGTTCACCACGGCCCAGTGCCAGAACCCGCTCGCGGTTGGCGCGTCCGGGTCGTAGCAGGTGACCACGAAGCTGCGGGTGCCCTCCGGCGCTCCGGACCAGGAAAGCTGCGGGGAGATGTCCTGGCCGCCGGCACCGAACAGGCCGCTGACCTGTGGCTGCGGGAGCCGTTCACCGTCCTTCACGTCCGTGCTGGTGACCTGCAACGGCGGCACGGCCGGCAGGCTGTCGTAGGGACTACTGCTCACAGAGAACCTCCTTGGGAATCACTACCAGGTGGCAACCCGAACCTCACCCGGTTGGTTCAACTTCCGGTGTTGCTTTCTGGTGTTGTTTCCGACCTGGCCAGCGCCCGGACCAGGAAGTCGCGTTGCAGGACCAGCAGGTTCTCGGTGACCGCCTGCTGGGTGGTCATGTGGCTGGTCCCGGTCAGCGGCAACACGGTGTGCGGGCGACCGGCCGCGAGCAACGCGGTGGACAGCCGCAGGGTGTGCGCGGACACCACGTTGTCGTCGGCCAGTCCGTGCACCAGCATCAGTGGCCGGCTCAGCGTGGGCGCGGTGGCCAGCAGCGAGTCGGCGTCGTAGTCGGCGCCGCGGACGGCCGGATCGCCCAGGTACCGCTCGGTGTAGTGGGTGGTGTACAGCCGCCAGTCGGTGACCGGGGCTCCGGCCACGGCCGCGTGGAACACGTCCGGCCGGTCCAGCACCGCCCGGGCGGCCAGGTAACCACCGAACGACCAGCCGCGGATGCCGACCCGGGTCAGGTCCAGTTCCGGTCGCTGCGCGGCCACCGCGTGCAGCGCCTCCACCTGGTCGGCCACCGCCGTGCCGAACCCGGTGGCGACCATCCGGTCCCAGTCCGGACCCCGCCCGGCCATCCCCCGACCGTCGGCCACCAGCACGGCGAACCCCTGGTCGGCGAACCACTGCGACACCAGGTAGGCGTCCCGGGCGGCGACCACCCGCTGGGCGTGCGGCCCGCCGTAGGGGTCCAGCAGCACCGGCAGTGGCCCCGATCCGGGCTGGTACCCGGTGGGCAGCAGCAGGGCGACCGGCAGGCGGTGCGCTCCCACGGTGAGCAGGGTCACGTTCGGGGTCAACGGCGGGGTGAGCGCGTGGCTGGTCACGGCCTGCTCGGTACCACCCTCGACCAGCACCCGGACCCGCTGCCCGGAGTGGTCCATCCCGGCCGAGGACAGCACGGTCACCGCGCCACCCCGGGCCGCGGAGTGCACGCCGGGCCCGTCGGACGCCCGTTCGACCGCCTCGGCCCCGACCCGGAACACGTGCAGGCTGGTCGGGTCAGCATCCCATCCGGAGACCAGTACGTCCCGGTCGGTCACGTCGAGCACCGCGCGGACCTGCACCGGTGCGTCGGTGAGTTCCCGGTCACCGACCAGCAACCGGTAGGCGCCGTTCCGGGCCACCACCCGTACCAGCCGGCCGTCCGGGGTGAACGCGGGCGTGCCCGGCACCAGGTGCACCCAGTGCGGGTCGGTGTCCTGCGCGACCAGTCGGGTGGCGCCGACCAGCGGATCCACCGCCAGGATCCGCACGGTGCGCTGGTCGCGGGACTGCACGGCCAGCAGCGGCGGGCCACCGGCCGACCAGTGCGCGGCGGCCAGGTACTCGAACTGTTCGGTGTCCACCTCGGTCCGGGACCCGCCCAGGTCCACCACGAAGACCCGCACGGCCGCGTTGGCCGTGCCGGCAGAGGGGTAGCGCAACGCGCCCGGTTCGGCGGCCGGGTCGGCCGAATCGGCCAGGAACCAGCGCTGCACCGGAGAGTTGTCCACCCGGGTGACCAGCAGGTGCTGGCCGTCGGGGGCCCACCAGAAGCCCCGGGTGCGTCCCATCTCCTCGGCGGCGACGAACTCCGCCAAACCCCAGGTCACCTCGGCGGCATTCTCACCGTCCGGTTCGGCCAGGATCCGATCCATCTCGGACTGGTCGGCGCCGGTGGTTTCGACGGTGATGTCGACCACCCGCAGCGCGCCACCGGCCACGTAGGCCACCCGTTGACCGGTCGGGTCCGGTCTGGGGTCCACCACCGGGCCCCGTACCGGCAGTTCTCGGGTCGTCCCGCCGAGAAGGTCGGTGACGAACAGCCGCCCGGACAGCGCGAACGCGGCCACCGTCACCGCGTCGTCGGTGGCGTACCCGACCACGCCCGCGCCCTGCTCGCGGCGGCGTTCCCGCAGGGCCCGTTCGGCGGCCGGCAGTTCCTCGGCACCGGACAGCAGCACGTCCGGGTCAGCCAGCAGGCGTTCCGCGCCGGTGGTCGGGTCCATCGCGTACAGGCACCCGGTCCGGTCCTCGCCGGACCGGGAGCGCAGGAACACCACCCGTGACCCGTCCGGTGCCACGGTGAACGCCCGGGGCGTGCCAAGGGTGAACCGCTGGGTGCGGGCGTACAGCCGGGGGAAGTTCGTCGTTGAACCCATGCCGCCGATTCTGCCCGGCCCACCGCCACCGCACCGCCGCCACCGCACCAACTCCCACCCGCCGACGCACCCCCCGCCTGTTCATCTTTTCGCGCGAAAAGGTCGCCTGGAGGTCCCGCCGGGTAGACGTTTTCGCGCGAAAACGTCTACCCCCAACGCGGTGGGGCGGGTGGCCGGGAGTGGGTGGACCGGTCAGTCGACGCCGAAGACGCGCATCTGGAGGGCCAGCAGCGAGTAGTAGCCGACCAGGGTGGTCAGTTCGAACAGCTTCGCCTCGCCCAACGCCTCCACCGCGCGGGCGTAGGCGGCCTCGTCCAGGTCGGCCCGGGTTACCAGCTCCCTGGTGGTGGCCAGCACCGCGGCCTCCTCCGGGTCGGCCAACTCCAGGGGTGCGCCGGAAACGACCGCCGCCAGTTCAGCCTCGGAAAGCCCGATGTGCGCGCCGATCCGTTCGTGCGCGCGAAGTTCGAACCCGCACTCCCGGTGGGCGGCCACCGCCAGGATCGCCAGTTCCCGGCACCGGGCGGACAGCGCGCCCTGGTACCGGATCGCCCCACCCAGCCGTTGCAGCGCGTCCCCGAGGGACGGCGCCAGCAGCATCGCGTTGAACGGGCCGGCCAGACTGCCCTGTTCGTCGGTGAGGGAGAACAGTTGCGGTCCGGTCGCGCGTGGCCCACCGGCGATGCCCTCGTACAGCCGACGCTGCGGCTCGTCCAACTCGTCCGGCGTGAAGTGATGAATCCTGCTCATCCCGCCACCCTGCCACGGTGCGGACGGGCACCCATGTGCGGGTTCACCCCTGACATCCTGACCGGGTGCCCACGCCGATCAACGATTTGCGCCACCGGTACCCCACCCACAACTGGCTGCCGGTCACCACCGGCAGGTCCGGTGCGAGGGTGTGGCGGCTCGACGGCAGACCGGCCTACCACGTGAAGTGTTGGACCACGCCCGGCGGTGCCCCTGAACTGGCCGCGGAGGTCGACCGGATGGTCTGGCTGGCCGCCCGCGGTTTTCCGGTTCCCGAGGTGGTCGAGGCGGCCGGGTCCGACGGTGTGGTCTGGCTGGTCTGCACCACGGCGCCGGGCCGTACCGCGGCCGAACCGTGGCCGGCCTGGCAGCGAGAGGGGGTGATGGACGCACTGGCCGACCTGGCCCGGGCGCTGCACGCGGTGCCGGCCGCACTGTGTCCGTTCGACCGTAGGTTGGCGGTGACGGTGCCGGCAGCCCGACGGGCGGCCCGGGACGGCCTGGTGGACCTCGCCGACCTGGACCATGAACGTCACGGCCGCACGGTCGAACGGTTGTTGGCTGATCTGGAGGCCACCCGGCCGGACACCGAGGATCCGGTCGTCTGCCACGGCGACCTGTGCCTGCCCAACGTGTTGCTCGACCCAGACACTCTCACCGTCACCGGCATTGTCGACACCGGCCGGCTGGGCGTGGCCGACCGGCACACCGACCTGGCACTGGTCACCCGCAGCCTCACCTCCCAGAGACTCAATCCGCAGTACGGCGCGGCCCATGCTGACCGGTTCCTGACCCGCTACGGCGGTGCCGATCCGGCGCGTATCGCGTTCTACCGGTTGCTGGACGAGTTCTTCTGAGCGCCGACGGGTGCCTCGCACGGGGCCGGGTCCGAGGTTCGTGAGGTGATCAGCCGCCCGGCGTCGCGCCGTTGCGCTGGAGCCACCGACGCATGAGGTCCATCCCGCCCATGCCCGGCAGTCGCCCGAGGAACGCGTCGACGCCGACGACCTGGTCCACGTACGCCTGGTCGGCCAGCAGGAAACCGAACGCCCGAACGAAGCGCCGTTCGCCCAGCAGGTCGACTCCCGGCGGCGCCCACAGGGCCGACAGCAGCGTCCGCACCACACGTTGCCGCAGGGGATGGCCGTCCAGAAGGTGGTGCGCGGCGGTGAGATAGAACTTCATGTGCCGGGACTCTTGCGCGGCGATTTTCCGCAACACCGTGCCGGTGCCAGGGTCGTGGGCAACCCGGGCCACGGCCAGGTACGTCTTCAATGCCACGAACTCCTGGATGGCCCCGAGGGTGCAGTAGGTGGATCTCAGCGACCGGGGAAGGCTGTGGGCCATCGCCTTGACGCCGACGATGTCCGCCGGTCCCAGTCGCGACCGCGTGGGCTGCGGATCCACCGCGCCGTGACGCAGGGCGAGGTGGTGGAGTGCCCGACCGTGCTCGGACTCCTCAGCCTGCCAGATGATCAGGAACTCGTGCAGGTACGGGTCGGCGTCGACCCGGCCGGCACGGATCTTCCGGGCGATGATTCTGGAGTCGGTTTCGATGGCCGCGAGTAGCAGCAACGCCGTGGCCAGGACGGGGTCGGGTCGAACGTCGATGCCCTCGACGTCGGAGCGCCACCTGACCGGCCCCCAGGACCTGCAGTACTGGCGCAGCGCCGACTCGATCGACTCTGTCGACGCTCTGGTGCGCGTGGCTGTCGAGTACACCGTGGCCTCACCCACCCCAGATCGAGGACGCGATTCCGGCGAAGGTCAACAGGCCAGACGTGAAACCCATGATCCATCCGCCGAGGACGCGCCATTTCCCGAACGGCACCAGCGGTAACTGGTGCACGCGGTCCAACCGTTGGATCACCGGTCCACGAGCGGCAAGATCGGTGTCCGGGATGGTGGACAGGAGCGCGGTGAGCCGCTCCACCTCGACCCGTTTGTACTCCCGCACGTTCCTGACGACCGCGACCACCGGCACCACCGTGTAGAACGGGAGAAGTACCAGCCACTGCCCGAGGACAGGCAGGAGGAGCAGGACGCCCGAGGCTCCGACCGCGAGCAGCAGCGCGACCAGACCGATGCCGTCGAGCACGATGGCCAGATAGGTCGCGGTCAGGATCTCGCGTACCGGACCCCACCCGTAGTTCCCGTCCCGGTTGTCGACATCCATGCCGAACCGCACCGTCAGGCGGACCCGCCACAGCGCGAGCACGATCCTGGCGCCGACCAGGTTCATCCGCACGAGGTAGTAGACGGCGACGTATCCGATGAGGAAGTAGGCGGCGAATCCGGCCGGGCTGGCGGTGGATCCGGCCCACCACCGATCCGCGGCGTCGTCCGACCAGCCGCTCACCCCGTCGGGGGCGAATGCCGGGTAGATCGACCGGCTGGTGCCGAAGGTGATCGCCAGCATCGCGACCACGGCGACCAACCCGGGGAGGACCGAGGCGGAGGACCTGTTCCGGATGAACGTGTTGACGTCGGCGACCTCGTCGTGGAACCGTGCCGCGCCGTCGGTTCCGGGCTGGCGGGAGCCGACCAGACCGAACCTGGTGAGGCTTGGTACCAGATCACGGAATCCGGTCCACTGTCGGTAGACCAGGTAGGGGGTGAGCGCGGCGATGACCGCGCATGCCAGTGACGGCCAGTCGCGGAGCAGCGGCATCTGGTGCACCACGACCGGTTTCGCCCGGCAGCCGAGTCTGGTCGACGAGACGAGGTTGGCGAAGTCCTGGCACATCGCCGTGGACAGATGCCTCATCCCCAACAGCCCGGCGGATGCGGCGGCCGCGACGACGACGGCGAGGGAGAGTGGAACGGCCGCCAACAGGACAGCCGGCGGCACGTTCCGGCGGTGCAATATCCGTAACGAGGAGTCAGCGGCGAAGACGTCGAAGAAGTCGACGTCAGTCCCTGGCATTCGCCCTCACATGGGCTCCCACGAGTTCGGCAACCAGTTCGGGGTGTTGTTCGGGAATCCAGTGTGACGCGCCCTCGACGATTTCCAGGCGGTAGGGCGCGGCCACCCATCTGGCGCTGGCGACGATGCCACTGCGGTCCACCGCGTCGTCCCGGTCGCTCCACACGAGCAGGGTGGGGACGGTGACCATGCGCCGACTCGATATCTCCGGCAGGTTGAACGCCATCGCCCGGTACCAGTTGAACGTGCCGGAGGGCCGGCGCCGGTCACGGGACATGGCGGTGACGTAACGTCGAGCCACGGATGCGGGCAGGCCGGTGGCGCCCAGCCATCCGACCGCGAACCGGCCGGCGGACAGTCGCACCACCAGTTCGGGCAGGAACGGTGTCTGGAGGATCGGCACGTACCAACTCCGGGCGAGTTGTCTGCCCAGAAACGCCCGCGCCAGGGCCCGCGGTTCCGGCATCGACAGGACGGTCAACGACCTGACGATCCGGGGACACTCCCTGGCCAGACTCCAGGCGACCGACCCGCCCCAGTCGTGTCCCACCAGGTGGGCGGCCGGGCAGTTCTCGGTGGCGAGCAGGAACGCGATGTCGTCCCTAAGTTTCGACAGCCGATAGTCCGACCACAGCCGTGGAGTCGCACCGTGGCTGTACCCGCGTTGGACCGGCACGATCACCCGGTGGGTGGCGGCGAGTCGTCGGGCGACCGGTTCCCACATCTGGCTGTCCTGCGGAAATCCGTGCAGCAGCACGATCGGTTCTGACCGGTCGGGTCCGTATACCTGGTACTCGAAGGTCAGCCCGTCCCGGTGGAACTCGCGCCACCGGCCCGGCGGTGACGGATCGGTCCGCGTACCCGGGTTTCCCGGTGGGTGCCGACTCGGCGCATGCTGTGGTGTGCCGACCGTGTCGCGGTCGGGCCCACGCAACTCGCCGCTGGCCATCGACCGCTCCCCCCACCGCCGATGTTGGTTCAGCCGAAACATCCTGTGATTTCCGTGGCCGAGGCGCTGAACGGTATCACCGGACCGGCTGGGCGTGAATCCGACAGCGTTCCGGCGATATGTGTCGCAGGAATCTTGAGCGCGACCAGGATGATCTGAAATCGGAATCGTCGGGCGATATTCGCAGCACGCGCTCGACAGTGATCACTTCGCCCCGGGGCGGTGAGGGTACAGCCCACACGGTGCCACTCGGCCAGGCCAGGCGCGGGGTGGACGGCGAAGGCCCAGGACATGCGCGGTCTGCCGCGCGGGGGACCGGTGCCGTAGGGTCGGGGCATCTGCCGGGAGCTGTGGGGGGCCGGTCAGTTGTACGTGTCAACGCGGAACAATCCCGATCTACCCGCCGACGGCGAGCCCGCCGGGGGAATGTCGGGGTCGAACACCGGACCGGCTCGGCCGGCTCGGGGCGGGCGGGTCGCCGGCGCGGTCGTCGCGGCGGGATTCGTCAGTTTCTTCACGGACATCTCCTCGGAGATGGTCACCGCGGTACTGCCCCTGTTCCTGATCCTCCAGGTCGGCCTCACCCCGTTGCAGTACGGCGTCGTGGACGGGCTGTACCAGGGCGTGAGCGTCGCGGTGCGGCTGGTCGGCGGGTATCTGAGTGACCGGTGGCGCCGGCCGAAGTGGGTGTGCGCGGTCGGATACGGGCTGTCCGCGGTCACCAAACTCGCCTTCTTACGGGTCGGCTCGGCGTCGGCCACCGGCCTGGTGGTGGCCGTCGACCGAACCGGCAAGGGCCTGCGCACCGCGCCCCGGGACGCCATCATCGCGGCCACCTCGCCCCCGGCCGGGTTCGGGCGGGCCTTCGGCACCCACCGGGCCATGGACACCGCCGGCGCCATGGTCGGGCCGCTGCTGGCCTTCGTCATCCTGGCCGCGATCCCGAACTCGTTCGACTCGGTGTTCGTGACCAGCTTCTGGTTCGCGGTGGTCGGGCTGGCGGTGCTGGTGCTGTTTGTTCCCGACGTCCGGCTGCGGGCCGTCGGCGGTCCGGCCGCGTCGGTGCGGGCGGTGTTCGGACTGCTGGCCGACCGCCGGATGCGCGCGCTGGTGTTGACGGCCGCCTCGCTCGCCGTGCTCACGGTCAGCGACGGCTTCGTCTATCTCACCCTGCAACAGCGCCTGTCGGTGGCCACCGACGTGTTCCCGTTGTTCGCGGTGGGCATGGCCGCGGCGTACCTGCTGTTGGCGGTTCCGGCCGGCCGGGTGGCCGACCGGCTCGGGCGGTGGCGGGTGTTCCTGACCGGACACCTGGCGCTGTTGACCGGTTACCTGGTCCTGTTGGGTACCTCGGCCGGCGTGGTCACCGCGGTGGTCTGCCTGACCCTGCTCGGCTGCTACTACGCCTGCACTGACGGCGTGCTGGCCGCGGCCGCCGCCGAACTGCTGCCGGACCACCTGCGGGGCAGTGGGATCGCGCTGGTGCAGACCGCGGTGGCCGGCGGGCGGCTGGTCTCCTCGGTGCTGTTCGGTCTGCTGTGGACGGAACTGGGTGGCCAGACCGTGGCGCTGACCTGTTTCGCGGTGGCCCTTGCGGTGGAACTGCCGGTGGCCTGGTTGATGGTGACCCGCACCCGGCGCTCGCCGGAGAACTCGAGTGAGGCGGAGAACGATCATGTCCGACTCTGACCGGCCGGACGAGCCCGGTGTGCCGTCGTCGGCCCGGATGTTGTCACCGGCCAGGCTGGTGGCCTTCGCCGTCGTGCTGGTGATCGCCGGCGCCGCCGCCACGGCGTTCCTGGTCACCCGGGCCCGTGAGCACGCCAAGGCCGAACGGGTCGCGGCCGGGGCGGAACGGTCCGAGCCCGTCCTGGACCTGGCCACGGTCCGGGCGGTTCCCCATGTGGTGTTCCGCAACACCGCGCCGGGGCCGTCGAACGGGAAGGTGGCGATGGTTCCGCTCGACCGCCCGGACGGACCGAGGGCGTTCGGCCCGACCGGGTGTGAGCGGGTGTATGCCACCGCCGACGTCGGGCTGTGCCTGACCGCCGACCGGGGCGTGGTGACCACCTACCACGGGGTGATCCTGGACGGGCAACTGCGGCCGGTCCGGAAGTTCCCCACCTCTGGTGGGCCGAGCCGGGCCCGGGTGTCGGCCGACGGCCGGTACGCCGCGTCCACCGGGTTCGTGGCCGGCCACTCCTACGCGGCGGCGAGTTTCTCCACCGCCACCGAGATCTACCAGACCGACACCGGGCACAGCCTGGGCAACCTGGAGACCTTCCGCATCATCCGGGACGGTCGGACGTACACCAACGCCGACATCAACTTCTGGGGGGTGACCTTCGCCGCCGACGACCAGACCTTCTACGCCACCCTGGGCAGCGGCGGACACACCTACCTGGTTCGCGGTGACCTGGCCCGCAGGGAGGTGACCACCCTGCGCACCAACGCGGAGTGCCCGTCGCTGTCCCCGGACGGCCGGCACCTGGTCTACAAGAAGCGCACCGGCGGCCCGCGGATGTGGCGGCTGACCTCGTTGGACCTGGCCACCGGGGTGGAGACACCGCTGCCCGAGCAACGCAGCGTGGACGACCAGGTGGCCTGGTTGGACGACAGCCACGTGCTGTACGCGGTACCCCGGGACACCGCCGGACTGGCCCGACCCGACATCTGGGTGTCGCCGCTGTCCGGGGGCTCGCCACGGTTGTTCGTCCCCGACGCGGAGTCCCCATCGGTGGTTCGTTGACCCTCACCCCCAACCGCGTTCGCTGGGGTCGACGTTTTCTCGCGAAAAGGTTCCGTGAAACCGGTTACAGACCGACGTTTTCTCGCGAAAAGGTCAACGGGGGGCGTGGTGCGCGATTGAGCTGGCTGTACCGATCTGTGGAGCGGCAACCCTTGTTTGACGAGTCGCGGCGGTTCACTATCAAACGTGTAGTAACTCTGTGCGATTACCTGATCACCTTGGGCTGACAGTTGGGCGACAGGCGGGAGGGCGCGGATGAGCGAACTGCGCGACCCTGACCGACTCGACCACCCCGACCAGGCTGACCACCCCGACCGGGCTGACCCGGCTGACCGGGGTGCCGAGCACGAGGATCGGCCACGACTGCGTGACCTGTACGCCGACGACGAGTGGGACATCTTCCGGGAGGCGGACGACGCACGGGATGCCGAACCCGAGCACGCCACCGACGCCACCGACGCCATCGACCACACCGACCCGGACCGGCGCGGCGACGAACAGCGACCGGACGGCGTCGACGATCCGGCCGATGAACTGTCCAAACTGGAGGCTGATTACCCCGAGGTGGGGTCGGTGGTGCGTCGGCTCGCCAACGACACCGGGCACCGACTCGACCTGACAACCGCGTTACGCGACCCGGGTCGGCGGGCCGACACCCTCGCGGTCGTCCGCGAGTTGGCCGACGGCCGACTGTTACCGGACGGCGACCTGGAGCGCTACCGGCAGGAGAATCCCGGACGCGGGCGACTGTTCACCGAGGTGCCGTTCGAGGTGAACCACAACCCCGATGGAACGTCCCGAAAGGACACCTACCTGGCCCACTGCGCGGCTGCCGATCCGGTACGCCGGGTGGGTGGTCTGCCCGACACCCGACAACAGGACGCGGTCAGGGAGTACGCCGCCCGGTTGGCCAACACGGTGGAACCCCTGGTGACCGGCGAGGTCGAGGACCTGGCCGCCGACCTGCCCGGTGCGGTGGTGAGCACCCGCACCAAGATCGCCGATGACATCCTGGAGAAGGTCGGCCGGATGTCGTCCGGTTCGGACAGTCGACCGCCGAGGGAGGACTACCTGGTCGGCCACGTGGTGGACGCGGTCGGCGCCCGGATCACCGTCGCCGACACCGACCAACTCGGCCGGTTACTCGACCGGGTGTGCGACACCCTGGGGGTGGGCGACGGGGGTCGGGTGCTCGAACTGGACAACATGTACGCGGCGCCCAAGGCGAGCAACCCGAGCTACCGGGTGATTCCGCTGCTGGTGGCGGTGGAGGCTGACGGTATTCCGTACACCTACGAGTTACAGCTCACCACGCAGCGGGCCTCGGTGGCCGCCGACCTGGAACACAACACCATCTACAAGCCGCACGTGCCCACCTCCGACGGGCAGCGCGACGCGGTGCGCCGGATGATGGCAGAGGCTGCCGCGCTCGACCAGCAGGACACCATCGAGGCAGCGCGGAACGCGACCGACGACGAGACCAGGAGGACGCGATGAACGCCGATCCTCGGGAACTTCGCCGGTTGCGCACCTTCTATGTCGCGGCGCCGGACAGTTCCGATCTGCGGGCGGCGTTCGTCATCGACGGCCGTGCCTATGCCCGACCCGAGCAGGTGCGGGCCGACATCGCCGACGCGGTCGCGGTGTTGCAGCACCGCAGGGTGGCCGCACAGTTCTTCACCGAACCGGTCACCCCTGACGCGCCCGTGCCGATGCTGCCATCCTGGCAGGACTACCGCGCCACGCTCTAGGAGATCGCCGTGCACCGTTATCACTCCTGGCCGGACTGGCCCACCGCGCACGCCGCCCTGGCCGGGCGGCTTGCGCCGGCGGCGGTGGTGCGACTGGGTGAGGCATACCGGTTCGCGGCCGAGTGGCATGGCAGCCAGGTACGACCGGGCGGCGAACCCTACGTGGAGCATCTGCTGGAGGCGTTGGAGGTGCTGTTCGAGTCGGGGGCCGGCGAGACCGGGCCGGGTGCGGTGGCCCTGGTCGCGGCCCTGCTACACGACGTGGTCGAGGACACCCCGTGCACGATCGAGGACGTCGGCTACCGGTTCGGGCCCCAGGTGGCCGAACAGGTCGCCTGGTTGACCAAACCGCCGGCGGATCCAGCCGATGCCGAGGTGGTGCGCGAGAGGTATCTGGCCAGTTTTGCCGAGGCGCCGATGTCGGTACTGGCGGTGAAACTGTCCGACCGGTACAGCAATGTGCAGCGCTTACACACCCTTCCGTGCCCGGATGATCAAAGGCGTTACTACCGGGAGACCGTCAAAGTGTTTCTCCCGCTCGCCGCTCGTATCCCGTTCTTCCAGGGCCTGTTCACCGAGTGGGCGCAGGAGTACACCTACCTGTCCGCCCGGTAGGTGTGGTTCGGGTGATATCAATGGCGTTGTGGCTTCTCGGGGCATGTCCGATACGGGTGTGAGTGTCAGCCTGGGTGGGTGGTGTGCGACCCTGCTGTTACCGCTCATGGTGTTGGTCGGATGCGCGGCACCACCGGGATCGCGGGAGGCTGCCGGTCCCGCGCCATCTACCGGTGCCGTCACCCCCCAGCGGTGGGTGAGCTATGCCGCCGACGTCGTGGCGGTGCACCCGGGCCGCACCGGGCGGGACGCGATCATCGAGGTGCGACTCCCCGGCAGCCGGGTGGACTGCGGTCGTGATCCACAGGTCTCGTACGTCGAGGAGGAGCAGGGCCTCTTCCACCTGACCGTCGTGTTTTCGGCCGCCAGTAATCCACGGGATTCGTGCGCGTCCAGCAGGTTGGCGGAGGTCACCTTCAATGCACCGGCATCCCTGTCCGGCCGAACGCTCGTGATAAACAACGAATCATTCTGGCAACAGACGGGCACCGACTACCGGAAGTGCGACGAGCGACTCGGCTGTGACCCGCCAACCGACCACTGTGATCCGGCCTGGCGCGACCTGGTGCTCGGTCAACTGGACGTGCCGCGCCACAGCGGCGTCTCCACCCGTGCCTGCGACGGGCACTGGATGGTTGTGGACATCGACGTGGGGCCGTCGTCCTGCACGCGGATCAACGCCGCCGTGAACGGATGCCGACCGACGTCGAACGTGACCCGGTGGTTTCTCCGCTTCACCGGCGCCAAGTGGGAAATTATCACCGGGACGACCCGTACCGGGGGATGTTCTGTGGTCCAGGCGGAGGACCCGAACTTCCCGACCACACTGTGTCAGGACCTGAGCGCTCCTGCCTGACGCTTCTGTCGGGTCCTGTTGGGCTCGGCGGGTTCACAGCTTTCCGTTGTCCTGGGCGGCGGTGACAGCCTGGTGTCGTGGTTCGGTCAGGTGTGTCGGGCCGAGTGCAGGACCTCACGCCAGTCGCCGACCGCGGCCGAGTGGTTGTCGCCGAGCAGGGCGTCGAACTCCTCCGCCCGGATGAGCACGGACGCGGCCGGCAGGGTGTGTTCGTCGGTGAGCACGGCGGTGGCACGTCGGCACGCCTCGATGATTTCTCCATCCCGGGCCAGCGCGCTGGCCTGATCCAGTCGAACTATTGCCGACTCGGTCGGGCTGTGCTCCGAATCTGAGGCGGCGTACAACCGCAGCGCACGATCACCGGCAGCGAGGGCGCCGTGGGTGTCGCGCAGTCGCGCACAGCAGGTGGTCTCGTAGAACGCGAGCCGCTTGGGATGGAACGCGAACACGCTCGGCAGGTGCGGATCGGTGGGCGCCACATCCAGCAGTGCCCGGGACCTGTCGAGTGACCGCCGGGACGCGGTGCTGTCCCCGAGCGTCGCATGCGCCCGCGCCGCCACGCCCCAGAGGAACGCCACCGCCGAGGACGGCGCCCGTACCGACTCCAGCCGGGGCCGAACCAGGTCCAGCACGGCCGCCGGATCACCCGAGTACGCCGGCACGTAGGACTGGCTGGCCAACGCGACGTCAGCCAGGTATCGGTCGCCGATGTCGAGGGCGGCCTGTCGTGCTGTGCGGTACCACCGTTCGGCCGGTTGGAACTGGTTCGCGTCAAACAGGAGTTCGCCAGCCACCAGGGCCAGCTTGGACCCGGTGCGGATCAGTCGGATCTGGTCGGCGGTGCGCTGTCGTTCCCGGACCAGTCGGCGCACGGTGCCGAAGGTGCTGACCGTCTCGTCCAGCAGTGAGAACTTGCCAAGCGTGTTGGTTCCTCCTGCCAGCCGGTCTGCGGTCTGTTCCAGGGTGGCCAACCGGTCGGTGCTCACCGAGCCGGCGTCCAGTGCGGCGGCCATGTGGTCGGGTTCGCTGAACACCTGGTGCAGCGTGCCGCCCACTCCACCCGCGACGGCACCGGCCGCCGCCATGCCACCGGCCCGCAACGCGTCTCGTCTGTTCGTGGCAGCCTCCCCGGTCGGGTCGTACCGGTCCGGCACGACGGCCGTGTGGTAACTCTCGTGTCCAAGGTAACGCCGAATCGGCTGGATGAATCCAAGATCGCGGGCATTATGCACCCTGAGCAGTCTGATCACCGCTGACCGGGTGGGTTCGTTCGGCCAGGTGATCTTGCCACTGAGCCAGTACCCGACGGTACGCTCGGAAATGTCCAATGCCTTGGCCAACTGGGTCGGGCCAATTCCCAGTTCGGTCATGCGCGCAGCCAGCGCGGCATTCTCGGTCATGGCGCGCACTGTACGCCCGCGCGAGGGTCCGACCACAGTTTCGGTGACCTTTCCGAGGATGCGCAGACACTTCATCAACTCTGTCCGATGCGGCGACGAACATGGATGCGCAGTCAGTTTTCCGCTGTCGGAGAGGTGACGAAATGCAGTTTCCTTCTGAATTCGACTGTCGGCCCGATCCGTCAGCGCACCCTCGGCATCCCCGACCGGGAGCGGACACCCGGTTCCGGCAGTGGGTGCTCGGGCTGCACCAGTTGCAGCCGGCCATACCGGGCCGGTGCCGGGACTGTTCGTGCGGCAGTCCGGCCGTGCTCTGCCCGTACCTGCGCGCGGCACACGACCTGCTCGGGTACCCGATGCCGTGGGATCAGACCCGCCCGCCCGGTCCACGCCACTGAGGCGTCAACCGACACAGCCACCAGCCCCGCCGCCCGGCATCTGACCAGTGCCGGTGCCGGGCGGCGGGCACCACGTCCGCTTCCCAGGTCGTCGCCCCGAACGCGACCCGGGAA
>DATCWR010000535.1:0-3156 GCA_036566245.1 Mycobacteriales bacterium
GACCAGGTCATCGCCCGCCACGGGGCCGTTCTTGATGCTGCGGCGCGCGACGGCGTCGGCCACGTGGTCTACACCAGCCTGGCCGGGGACGGGGATCACCTCGGGTTCGCGCTCGCCCACCGGGCTACCGAGCAGATGATCAAGGCCGGCGGACTCGGATGGACGATCCTGCGCAACGGGCTCTACGCCGAGCTCTTCGGCGCGCTGCTGACTTGGACACCCGATGGCCTGGAATCCGCGCTCGGCGACGGCACTCTCTCTGCAGTGGCGCGGGCGGATCTGGCCACAGCCGCAGCAGTCGTGGCCAGCGATCCGGGCGCACACGCAGGCAAGACCTACGACCTGGTCGGCGCGCCGATCACAGCGGCCGACATCGCCGAAAACCTCGGAGTCGCTCACCGGACGATCGGGCTCGGCGAGTACCGCGCCCGGCTCCTCGCCGACGACAGCCTGCTGCCGTTCCAGCCGCCGATGCTCGCATCCATCGCCACCAGCGTCCGCCACGGGTTCCTCAACAGCACCAGCGTCGACCTCGTCCAGTTGCTCGGCCGACCTCTCACCGACACGGTCACTGTCGCTGCGGACACCGTTGCCGCGATGCGCCCCAACGCACGTTGACGCGGATGGTTCATCGCAACGCGCCGCTGTCCGTCGAAGGCCACAGGCGGCTCGTCGAGCGCTGCCGTACCCGCCCGATCGCGCACGTCGCCGCCGAGATGGGCATTTCCCGGATTCTCGTCGACCAGGCCGTTGATCACCTCAGAACGAGGCAACGAGGCGGGCGAGCGGTGGGGGTGCGGACCCTGCTGGCAGCGCGTCGACGAACAGCCGTGCGTATCGAATCTTGTGACCGCTGCGTCCGGCGAGGAACCGGCGCAACTGCGCCGTCAGCGGCCGCTCCCGCTGTGCCGGCTGGCGTTGGAGGATCCGGAACGAGGCGAGTTCGACCTCGGTCGCGATGACGTCGAGCACGGCGTTGGTCCCAAGGCAGCGGATGAGTTCGTCTTCCAGGTCGGTGTGACAGACGTGGAAACCCAGTTCTCCCAGCGAACCAGACCCGATACCCGCCCCGGCGAGCGCACGGGCGATGCCACCGGACTCCGCCGCGTCACACAGGCCGAGCAACCGGTGGCCCGCACCGCTCGGGCCGTAGCGGTCGAGGAAGTGGACGATGCTGGTCGCGCCTCCCATCGGCACGACCGTCACCCGCCCGGCCGGCAGATCATGGCCGACGCGACGGGCCAGCGTCTCCACCGCCACCCGGTCACTCTCGCCCTCGACCAACACCGTCGTCTCACGCACAGAACCAGTCTGGCGAACAGTTCCCAGAAACGCTCTAGAATTTCTGTCTCTGATGGTCTGAGCGGGGGCTGCGATGAGAAAGATCATCCTGATGATGTCGGTGTCTCTCGACGGGTTCTTCGAGGGACCGAACCGCGAGATCGACTGGCACACGGTCGACGACGAAGTGCACCGCCACTTCAACCAGGAACTCGCTGCAATGGGCGCATTCGTGGAGGGACGGGTCACCTACGAACTGATGGACGATTTCTGGCCGACCGCAGACGCCGACCCGTCGGCTCCGGAACCGGTGGTCGAGTTCGCCCGCATCTGGCGGGACATGCCCAAGATCGTGTTCTCCCGGACCCTGCAACGGGCCGACCCGAACACCACCATCAAAAGGGAGGTCATGGTCGAGGACATCATGGCGCTCAAGGGCCAGCCGGGCGGGGACCTGGCCCTCGGCGGCGCCAACCTGGCCGCGACCTTCCGGCGGCTCGACCTGATCGACGAGTACCGCATCTCCGTGCATCCCGTGCTCATCGGGCGCGGCAGACCCCTGTTCCAGGAATCGGACACCAGAACCTACCTGCAACTCACCGACACCCGAACCTTCGGCAACGGAGTCGTCCAACTCCGCTACGAGCGCGCCGAGGCCCCCTCACCGGGATACTGACACGCCGATCTTGGTCTGGTTGCTGTCGTTCACGTGAACCAACGACAACGGGATCAAGATCGACAAGCGTGAGAGGGGCGAACCATGGGTGAGACCAGCGGCGAGGGGCGCGAGGCCGGGGCCGAGGCACCGTTCGGTCCCACGGTGCGCACCGGGCCGCTGATTGTCGACACCGACATCGGGGGTGATCCGGACGACGCGATCGCTCTGGTGGCTGCCGCACGCACCACACCGGCCCTGGCGTTGGTCACCACCACCGACGAACAGGACGGCCAGCGGGCCCGTTTCGCCCGCCACCTGCTTGACCTGCTCGGCCGCCCGAACGTGCCGGTCGTACCCGGGCCGGACGCCCGGTCCAGCTACTTCTGCGTGGACGGGCTGGTGCCCAGGTCGGTACCGACCCCGCCCGGCAGAGTCGTCGACGCGGTCTCCGGACTGTGCCGGGCCACCGACGGGCCGGTGCGTTGGCTGGGTATCGGGCCGATGACGAACCTCGCCGCCGTGCTCACCGCCCACCCGGACCTGGCCAACCAACTCCACATCACCCAGATGGGTGGTGCGCTCAACTACCGCCATCCCGACCGGGCCGAACACAACATCAGCCTCGACCCGGACGCGGCCCACGCCGTGCTGGCGCGGGCCCGCCGGTTCCGGTTGGTGGTCTCCGACGTCACCTTCAGGTCGGAGATCGAGATCGCCCCGGGCACGCCCATCGACCGGGGCCTGGCCGCCCAGGCCGCCCGGGACGAGGTGGCGACCGACCACACCGCCACCGGCTGGGCCGCCCTGCTGTACGAGCACATGGACCGCTGGTACGAGAACTTCTACCCGGCCACCATGCAACACGACGGGCTCACCCTGACCGCCGCGCTGAGCCTGCCGTTTGTCGAGTTCGCCCCGGACTCGGTCAGCCTCGACGCCGCCGGCCGGATGACCCGCCACCCCGGCGGAATCCCGGTACACCTGTCCGTGGCGGCCGACTACCCAGCCTTCCTCACCTGGCTCACCCAGGCCCTCCAACTCGACCAGGAGTGAAGGAACGCGCCCGCCCCTGCCCACCAACAGAAACGTGTCGAGAGAAGTGAGACAGATCTTGGCGCTGGGACGCCTCACTTCTCTCGACACGTTTGGAGTTTGGCGAAGGGCTCCTCGGAGGCTCCGCACGCGGGAGTGGGCCGGCGCGGGAATCGAAGCCGCGC
>DATCWR010000538.1:0-8064 GCA_036566245.1 Mycobacteriales bacterium
CGTGCCGTCGCGGGATCGTGTCGTGGTCACTGAACGACGAACTACGCAACTGGATACCGGCCACGACCAGCTCTTACCCGGCTACCGGTGCCCTATGCACCCGAACTTGGCCATCGGATTCCTTCGGGACGCGTCACGGACAGCAGGCGGGGCCCGTGCCGCGGTGCGCGGACACGGGCCCCGTGGGATCTGTTGCCGATCAGTTGTGCGGTGCGCTGCGGAATGCGGTGTGCGCCTGCTGGGAAACAATCTTCGGCGACACCGAGGTGCTACTCGCTGAACCCGCTGGCGCCGGAACGCAGTCCGCGCACAGGTAGGTCGGTGTGTACGGGGTCAGCCAGCCACCGGTCACACCGCTGATGTACTGCGTCACGGATGTCGCACCCGCGCTGGTCCACATCACGACCATGTGGCCCTTGCCCTGGCTCGCGGCGGCCAGGCGCGCGTCGGTCCCCACGGCCACGAGGCGGTGGAAGCCGGTGAAGCTCCCCAGGTTCGTGAAGGTCGCCTGGTACAGGAAACCATTGGTTCCGGTGACGAAAACATCCTCGCGCGACGTGGATCCGTATCCAATGGCCGCCGCTGGCGTGTGCTCGGATGCCCCACTACTGAGCGAGTGCCAACCACCCCAGGCGCCGGTGTTGCCGGCATTGAAGTAGATCTTGTCATTCAGGCCGGTGACCCAGACGTGAATCTTGCCGTCCGCACCTCGGGTCACACTCGGGACCTCGTTGGTGGCACCGCCGAGGCTCTCCGCTGCGGACCACACGTCGCCGATCTTCCACTGGTGCATGATCTCCTTGGTCGCGTTCGCACTGACGTAGAAAATGTCCGTCCGATCGCCGGATGCCACCACATCCACACCGCTCTGGCTCGACGCTCCGGGGATCTGCGTCCAGTCGGTGAGAGTCTCGAACGTGGCATCCCGTTCCCACAGGGTGCCGTCGCTGTGGAGTTCGAAGTGCTGGTCCACTGCCGGCGTCACGGCGGTCCCGGGCTGGTCGATGCCCGTTCCCTGCAGACAGCCGAGTGGTCCGATCTCGTCCACATCGGCACCGAACCGCGCCGCGTGGGTGTAGTACTGGTGGTCCGACCCGAGAATCGATACGCCGATGTCCTGAACGCCGTCGAACGAATCGACGAAGTCGACCAGTGCTGGCGGGCCGGCTGGAACCGGCACGGTGAAGTCGAAACTCGGGGTGCTGGGACAACCCACGGTTGCTGCGGATGCGGTCGGCGCAAGCGATGTCGACGCTGCGGCGACAGCAGCAACCACTGCCATGGTGGTGCCGGCCCGTCGTAGTGCGTTGACCGGTAACTTCTGGAGCATCCATCCTCCTGGATAAACATTGGTCGGCGGCAGGAAGGCGACGTGGATCTGCCTCACCGCAGTGCGGCACCGCCAGCCGTCCCATGGGTGTCCTTGTGGTGACCAAACCTGGGACACCATTTACGGTACAGGGGGCTGCTGGTTCTTTCGCCCCATATTCCGGGGTCGCCGGCCGAAGACCAGCAGTCGCGACCGAGTCGACTGACGGACACGCGACGAGGAGCGCGAGCCGGATGTCCGGTACCTCTGGCCACCGGAGGGCACCGTGCTCTC
Organism: Mycobacteriales bacterium; assembly: GCA_036566245.1. Classification (GTDB taxonomy): domain Bacteria; phylum Actinomycetota; class Actinomycetes; order Mycobacteriales; family DASULA01; genus DASULA01. The sequence goes on from DATCWR010000538.1 coordinate 1,604, forward strand.
GGCTACACCCGAACTCTCCGGGTCGATGCCGGTGAGCAGCGTGGGTGAAAGTCCCGGTTGGTCGTCGGCGTCCTCGCACACCAGAGCGAGTTCCACCGCGTCATCGGGTCCCTCGAGGAGTCTCCGCCTCCCTGGCGTGCCGTCGCGAGATCGTGTCGTGGCCACCGAACGACGGACTACGCAACCGGATACCGGCCACGGACACCCTCTACCCGGCCCGCGCGGGGCACTGCACCGAACCCGACAGGGGATCGCACCCAGAGAGCGACAGTGGCTCCGAGCCGGGGTTACGTCCCGACGGGGACCAGGAGTCAACCGTCTGGTGCGGCGGTGGGCCGGTCCACGCCGACCGGGATGACGGTGAAGCGGGTCCGCGGATTTCGTCTGTGGTGGTACCGAAGGGGCGGGAACAACAGCCCGAGCAGAGCGGCCCGGGCCACCGCGCCGGCCTCGGCCTGCTCGCCGCGCATACCCGTGCGGCCGGCCTCCCGGCGGACGCCCGCTGCCCTACGCCGGGCCCGCAGCAGGTGACCGCCGAACAGGTGCAGGCGTGCCTCCGACAGCGTTGTCCGGACCAGCAACCGGACATCGCGGTGACGCATGGCGATGGAACGACTCTCGGCCAGCAGCAGCCAGGCGTCCCGGTAGGACCGACGCATGATGGTGAGTTCGCCCAGGACGCGGATCGCATGTGCCGTGGCGCGTTCTGATGGCGCGGCCTGGCAGTGACGCAGGAATCGTTCGGCGGTCGCCTGGCACGAGGCGAGGTCACCCAGGTGCCACTGCGCGGCCGACCGCAACGCCAGGATGTCGATGACATTGTCCAGATCGCCAGCCGCCAGCGCCATGTCCTCGGCACCCGCCGTCACCGTCAGTGCCTCGACGACCGAGCCGGTTCGGTAGAGGTCGTACCCCCTGCGGCGCAACCGACGGGCTGTCTCGGCCTGCGGCCCGCGGTTGCCGGAACGTGGGCTCTGGTGCGTGGAGCTGCCGGGGGTCGGTCCCAGCAACTGTTCGGAGGAGAGCATGGTCGGTCGCGTTGCGCGCTCACGTGCGTACCGGATCCGCTCGTTTACGGACAACACCAGCGCCAGAATCAGGAAGCCACTGCCGAGAACGATCAGGGGCCATGGGTCACCGTCGCCGTATATGGTTCCGCCTGCGCCGATCAGCATGGTGCCTCACGCCGGGTCGAGTCGGGTGTCGATGGTAGTGCGTGCCATGCCGGGGGTGGTGACGTCACCGGCCGCGTCAGGAGGACCCACCGATGCGCCGGGCCGGCCGGTGCGGCTGGAGAAACTTGAGTGCGATGGTGACGTGCGTCTGTCAGCCTGTTCCGTTGTGGACATTGGTTCCGTTGTCATTCGTCGTGCGGTGAACTCCGACGCGGCGGCGGTGGCCGACGTGTGGGTGCGCTCGTTCGCGGCGGCGCTGCCGGAGGTGCGCCGCGCCCACACCGACCAGCAGGTACGGGCCTGGTTCCGGGATGTCGTGCCGGCCGGAGGGACCTGGGTGGCGGCCGTGGACGACGTGGTTGTCGGGATGATGGTGCTGGACGGTCCGGAGCTCGAACAGCTCTACGTCGACCCGCCCTGGTGGGGTCGCGGCATCGGCGGTCGTCTGATGGAACTGGCGAAGAAGCATCATCCCACCGGGCTCAGCCTGTGGACGTTCCAGGTCAACGACCGGGCGCGACGGTTCTACGAGCGCCACGGCTTCGTCGCGACCGAGTCGACCGACGGACACCGCAACGAGGAGCACGAGCCGGATGTCCGATACATCTGGCGGTCGGAGAACTGACACCGCTCGGTCCCGTGGGCCGCCGGCTCGGGCGGCTCGAACCCGCGTGCTGTCTCCTGCGCACGGCCCCCGGCACGGTGGGAGTGCGGACCGGGCCGGCATGGCAGGATCGGGGCTGGCGGCCGGCCGACGGTGCGCCCCGGACGAGACGCGCCGTACCCGGTCGTGACAAGACGACGCCGCCGGAGGATGTCGCCATGGGCCAGGTCGTGCAGATCGTGGGATCGATACTGATCCTGATTCCCTTCGGGTTCGCCCAACGCGGCTGGCTACACACCCGGTCCCGGATCTACCTGCTGCTCAACCTGGTCGGTTCGGTGGTGCTGGCGTTCAACGCCGGTCTGACCGCCCAGTGGGGTTTCCTGTTGTTGGAAACGGTCTGGGCGTCGGTCTCCCTCGCCGGGCTGCTGGCCGTACTGCGCGGCAGACCATCGCACCCGGGCCACTGACCCGAAGCGGGAAACCGCCACCCCTCTCAGTTACCGGACGGTAGGTTCGGTTTTGGGGCGGCATGACCGGCGCTGGAGGACACGTGGACCTACTGGACCGACTCCGGATGGACGTGCCCGTGGCACAGGCCGGCATGGGCGGAGGTGTGGCCGGTCCACGCTTGGCCGGTGCGGTCGCCGCCGCCGGAGGTCTGGGCACCCTGGGCCTGCTGCCGCCGGACACTCTGACCGGCGCCATCGGCCGGGTGCGTGACCAGGCGCCGGGTCGGGCGGTCGCGGTGAACCTGCTCATGCCGTTCGTGCACCGGGGCCACGTCGAGGCGTGCCTGCGTACCCGGGTGGACGTGGCCGTGCTGTTCTACGGCGGCGACACGCACCTGGTCGAGCGTCTGCACGGCGCCGGGGTGTTCGTGCTCGTCCAGGTCGGCACCGAACACCAGGCCCGTCGGGCGTTCGAGTGGGGTGCCGACGGGCTGATCGCGCAGGGCCGGGAGGCCGGTGGGCACCTGGTCGGGGTCGAACCGGCGCTGGACTTCCTGCCCCGTGCGCTGGCGGTCGCCCAGGGTCGGCCGGTGCTGCTGGCCGGTGGCATCGCCTCGGCCGCTGACACCCGTACCGCCCTGGCAGCCGGTGCCGCGGCGGTGGTGGCCGGTACCCGGTTCGCGTTGACCACCGAGTCGGGAGCCCACCCCTCCTACCAGCAACGGGTGTTGCGGGCCGAACACACCGTGGAGACCACCCTGTTCGGGTTCGGCTGGCCGGCCCGGCACCGGGTGGTGCCCAACGAGGCCACCCGGCGTTGGTGCCACCCCGACGGCCGGCCGCGCACGGTGCCGGCACTGGTCAACTCCCGCAGCGGGGCACTGGGCCGACTCGTGCCGACCCGGGTCACCATGATGCTGGCCCGGGTGCAGCGGGCGTCGGTTCCGCTGTTGAGCCCGGCACCGCCACTGGCCGGCATGCCCGAGGCGGCCGTTGCCGGCGGCCCCCTCTACGCGGGCGACACCGCGCTACGCATCACCGAGATAGTGTCCGCCCGACAGGCACTCGACAATCTGGCCGGCCGCACCCCCACCGACTGATCGCGGCCACCGGCCGGTGGCCCGCACGAAAGACAGGGTGTCGGACTCGGACACCTCAGTGCCGACACTGGTGAATGGGCACATGCGATTCTGTTCACCCGCACCGCGGGTGAAACCGGGACCGACAGGCTGCGTCCTCTTCGGCATGGTGACGGGAATCGGCATACCGCGCGATCGACTGTCGATAAGGTGTGCGACCTGCCTGCCCTCTGGGCAGGGGATCGACATATTGCGGTCGCTTGGGGGAAAGACGGTGGGATCATTACTTCGCAGCCCTGGCGAGCCGGGGGGTCGTGGCTCGGTGACTCCGTCCTTGTCGGGCGACCCGCGATCTGACGAGACGGGTTTCGCGGTTGTCGACGTGGAGACGACCGGCTTCTTTCCCAGACGTGACCGCATTGTCGAGATCGCTGTGGTGCGTACCGACACCCGTGGGTGGGTACTCGACGAGTGGTGCACCCTGGTCAACCCCGAGCGGCCGGTGGGTGCGACCCACATCCACGGCATCACCTCGGCCCAGGTGCGCCGTGCGCCACGTTTCGTCGACCTCGTCGGGGAACTCAACGCCCGGCTGGCCGGACGTGCGCTGGTCGCGCACAACGCGGTGTTCGATCTGGGCTTTCTCCGTTCGGAGTACGCGCGCGCCGGCTGGGGCATGCCCGACCCGCCGTACCTGTGCACGCTGGAGGCGAGCTGGATCTATCTGCCTGACCTCGCCCGCCGGCGCCTGCCCGACTGCTGCGAGGCGGTCGGGGTACTGCCCGGTGGGGCACATTCGGCGCTCGGGGACGCGCGGGCGGCGGCCGGGCTCCTCGCGGCCTATCTCGATCCGAACTCGAACCGGGCGCCGGTCCGCGATCACCTCCGGTTACCGGCTCGGGCCGTCGGTGTCGACTGGCCCACGGTGTCGCGGTCACCGGTGGCCCCGGTGCTGCGGGGCGAGTCCGACCGGTCACTCGTTCCGGCCGCACCTGGAGCGCTGGCGACCCTGGTCCGGAATCTGCCCTCCGGATCGGCTGTGGACCAGGGCGCGCCGGCCCAGGCCGCCACGTACCTGGAACTGCTGTCCCGGGTACTCGAGGACGGAACCCTCACCGACGTGGAGGCCCGGGCGCTCATCGAGACGGCGACCCTGTACTCGTTGACCCGCGAACAGGTGGCGGCGGCGCACCGGGCCTTCCTGCTGGCCATGGCGCACCGGGCGGTCCAGGACGGCACCGTGACCCGGGACGAACGGGCCGCGCTGTTGGACATGGCCAGCACACTCGGTGCCGACACGGGTGTCATCAGCGACGTACTCGACGAGGCGTACCAGGACCACCTGGCAGAGCGCAGCGCCGGACTACGGCCGTTACCCGAGGGCTGGCGCCTCGGGGAGCCGTTACGGGTCGGTGACCGTGTGGTGTTCACCGGTTGCGACGACCTGGAACGGCTCCGTCTGGAGGGGGCGGCCAGGGCGGCCGGGCTGCGCGTCACCAGCGCCGTGTCCCGACTGACCGCAGTACTGGTCACCGACGGGGCGAACCCCCACACCACGAAGGCGGTCAAGGCTCGCAGCCTGGGCACCCGTGTGGTCGATCCGCACACCTTCGCCAGACTGCTCGACCACATCCAACCGGCCTGATTCCGTCAGGCCGGGGATGGCGGACCTCAGGACCGAACAGACAAGGACCAGAGCCGTTTGGACCTGGCCAGAACGCACGCGTGAATGGTGGTGCACCAGCGGTGTTGGGTTGGTTCGAGGTGACGTGGCACGATCGGGCAGGTGACCAGCCGACCCACCGAGGCGCAGCATCTGCGTGACCTCGCGCGGCTGCGCCGCGTCCGCGACCGGATCGACCGGGAGTACGCGCAGCCGCTGGACGTCGATGCGCTCGCCCGTGGCGCGCACATGTCAGCCGGTCACCTCAGCCGTCAGTTCAAGCTCGCCTACGGTGAGTCGCCGTACGGCTACCTGATGACAAGGCGTATCGAGCGCGCGATGGCGCTGCTCCGCCGTGGCGACCTGAGTGTGACCGAGGTCTGCTTCGCGGTCGGCTGCTCGTCGTTGGGTACCTTCAGCACCCGTTTCACCGAACTGGTCGGCATGCCGCCCAGCGCCTACCGGCACCTCGCGGCGGGCGCCACGGCGGGGATGCCGTCGTGCGTGGCGAAGCAGGTGACCAAACCGGTCAGGAATCGAGAAGCGCCGGGCACGAGCCGCACCTAACGTGGCGGCCATGGACCTCACGATTCACGCGTGTTTCCTCCCGCAGGACGACCCGGACGCGTCCCTGGCCTTCTATCGGGACATCCTCGGCTTCGAGGTTCGCAACGATGTCGGACACGGCAGGATGCGCTGGATCACGGTTGGCCCCGCCGACCAACCCGGCACGTCCATCGTCCTGCATCCGCCGGCCGTCGATCCTGGCATCACCGACGATGAGCGCCGCACCGTCACCGAGATGATGGCCAAGGGAACCTACGCCATCATCATCCTGGCCACCAGGGACCTCGACGGCACCTTCGCGCGGCTCCAGGCCGGGGGCGCCGAGGTCGTCCAGGAGCCGACCGAGCAGCCGTACGGCGTTCGCGACTGCGCCTTCCGCGATCCCGCGGGCAACCTGATTCGCATCGACGAAGTCCGCTGAATCCCCCTGGTGTGGCACTCCCCCCGGCACGAGAAGCACCGCCGAGGGCCACGCCGACGCCAGCCCGACCCGGGTGGAACATGGCCGCCACCCGGGTCGTTCAACGGGGACTGAGCCACACCGAACACATGCATGATCGACAGGACCAGAACCCCAGGATCGCCGCGCGACCACAGCAGTGAGTGACCGGTTCGTCGCGTACAGCGGCCAAGACCGGGTGCCGGCCCTCCGTACCGTTGCCTCAGCGCGTCTCCGGCGCCGCATCCAGGCCTGACGCGCGGTGAACCGAGGGGTGAACCAGGTGCACGATGCCGACGGGGGACCGCACAGGCAGGCCCCGCCCGAGAGTTGGAGACACCATGAGCACGGCCACGGGTAACACGCAGCCGCCTGCGCCGCACGCTGCCGACATCCACGATGTGATCCGCGTGCGGGGCGCCCGCGAGAACAACCTCAAGGACGTCAGCGTCGAGATCCCGAAACGTCGGCTCACCGTGTTC
>DATCWR010000436.1:0-2322 GCA_036566245.1 Mycobacteriales bacterium
CGGCGGGTTGCGTCCGGCCGCGGCCGAGATGGCCGAGGCCGCGTGGGACTCCGGGGCCCTGCGGGTGGCCGCCGACATTCCCAGTGGTGTGGATGCCGACACCGGTGAGGTCGCCGGCCCGGTGTTCACCGCCGACGTGACCGTGACGTTCGGCTGTCTGAAACCAGGGTTGCTGGTCGGCGCCGGGCGTCGGCACGCCGGACGGGTGCGACTGGTCGATATCGGCCTGCGCGCCCACCTGCCCCCACCGCGCCTGCACGTACTCCGACCAGCCGACGTGGCGGTCCTGCTGCCGGTACCCGGAGCCGAGGACGACAAGTACAGCCGGGGTGCGACCGGGGTGTTGGCCGGTTCGGCGGCCTACGGCGGTGCGGCCGTGTTGACCGTCGGCGGGGCGGTGCGGGGCGGCGCGGGAATCGTGCGCTACGTCGGGCCGGCAGCCGGTGAGGTGCGGGCCCGCTGGCCCGAGTCGGTGGTCAGCCAGGGCCGACCCGCCGAGGCCGGTCGGGTACAGGCATGGGCGGTCGGGCCGGGTATGGGCACCGGCGAGGCCGAACTGGACCTGCTGGCCGAGGTGTTGGCCACCGACCTGCCGGTGCTCGTGGACGCCGACGGGATCACCCTGTTGTCCCGACGCCCGGACCTGGTCCGCGGTCGTGCCGCGCCAACCCTGCTGACGCCGCACGACCGGGAGTTCGCCCGGCTGTGTGGTCCGCTTGGTGCCGACCGGATCGGTGCGGTTCGTCAGGCCGCGGCCGACCTGGGGGTCGCCGTGCTGTTGAAGGGAGACGCCACCATCGTCGCCCGGCCGGACGGAACGGCCTACCTGAACCCGACCGGAAGCCCCTGGTTGGCCACCGCCGGCAGTGGCGACGTGCTGACCGGGCTGGGCGGCGCACTGCTGGCCGGGCACGCCGGTCGGCCGGTGGTGGACGCCGCGCTGTCAGGCGCCTGCGCCGCCTACCTACACGGGGTGGCCGGCGGTCGTGCCGGTCCGGGGGCCAGCGCCACCACCGTGCTGGACGCGCTGCCCGGCGCGCTGGGTGAACTCCTCGACGAGGCTGGTGCCCCCGGTCGCCCGGTCACGTCGGCACAGAGCTTCTGAGAGACTGACCGCATGCCCGGTTCGAGCCCAGGGGTGGCCGCCGGCCTCCCGCCACGCAGCGAGGCCGTGGTCGACCTCGACGTGATCCGCCACAACGTGGCCACCCTGCGGGCCGGTACCCGGGCCGAGGTGATGGCCTGCGTCAAGGCGGACGGGTACGGACACGGCATCGTGCCCGCCGGTCGGGCCGCGCTGGCCGGAGGCGCGTCCTGGCTGGGCGTGGCGTTCGTCGAGGAGGCTCTCACCCTGCGGCGGTCCGGGGTGGACGCCCCGTTGCTGGCCTGGTTGGCCAGCCCCGGTGAGCCACTCGCCGAGGCGGTGGGCGCGGACGTCGACCTGTCCGCCGGTGCGCCGTGGGCGCTGGCCGAGGTGGTCGCCGGTGCGCGCGAGGTCGGTCGTCGGGCCCGGGTGCATCTCGAGGTGGACACCGGTCTGGGCCGCGGTGGCGCCCCGTTGGCCGACTGGGGCGACCTGGTCGACGCCGCCGCCAAGGCGCAGGCGGCTGACGAGATCGAGGTGGTGGGGGTCTGGAGCCACCTGGCCTGTTCCGACCAGCCCGACCACCCGATGAACGCCATCCAGGTGGCCGCGTTCAGCGAGGCACTGGACACCGCCGCCCGCCGCGGCGTGGTGCCCACGGTTCGGCACCTGGCCAACTCCGGCGGCACCCTGTCGCTGCCCGACACGCACTTCGACCTCGTTCGACCGGGCATCGCGGTCTACGGCCTGCCACCCGGGCCGGCCACTCCCATGGACGGACTCACCCCCGCGATGACCCTGCGGTCCCGGATCGCGTTGACCAAGCGGGTGCCGGCCGGCTCGGGGGTCTCCTACGGCCACGCTTACCACACCGGTGCCGAGACCACCCTGGCACTGGTGCCGCTGGGCTACGCCGACGGGATACCACGCAACGCCAGCAACATCGCCGAGGTGTGGCTGGGTGGGCGTCGGCACCGGATCGCAGGCCGGGTCTGCATGGACCAGTTCGTGTTGGACGTCGGTGACCAGGATGTGCGGGCCGGAGACGAGGCGCTCCTGTTCGGACCCGGTCGGCACGGTGAGCCCACCGCCGAGGACTGGGCCGGTGCGGTGGGCAGTATCGGCTACGAGATCGTGACCCGTATCGGCGCCCGGGTGCCCCGTCGTTACGTCGGTGGGCCGGCCGGAGGACCGGCGTGAGCTCCCCCGGGTCGGACCGGCCCGGGCCACGGCGGGCA
>DATCWR010000067.1:0-9899 GCA_036566245.1 Mycobacteriales bacterium
CCTCGAACGCTGGTCCGCTTCTGGGCTGGGCTGGTCGGTGGTGACCCGGTTGACCGGGGGCTGGGCTGGTCGCACGTCCAGCCGCCCGACCTGCCGCGGTTGGCCTTCCAACCTGTGCCTGAGAACAAGGGTGTGAGGAACAGGGTGCACCTGGACATCGGGGTCGACGACATCGACGCTGGGGTGGTCAGGGCACGCAGGCTGGGTGCGGTCCGGGTGGGCGAGACGGTCACCGACGCGCAAGGCAGCTTCCAGGTGATGGCCGACCCGGAGGGGAACGAGTTCTGCTTCGTCAGCGACTGAACGTGGTCGTCCTCGCCGGGGTCGTACCGCGCCCGGTGGGTCAGGGTTGCTGCTGGTTGGCGCGCAGGGCGGCCAGGGCGGTGTTGATGCTGGCCTCGGCGGCTGCCTTGTCGATGCCCAGTCTGGTCAGGACACCCGTGCCGTCCTCGAGTTCGAGCAGGGCGAGCAGGATGTGCTCGGTTCCAACGTGGTTGTGGCCCATCCGTAGTGCCTCCCGGACGGTGAGTTCCAGTGCCTTGCGAGCCTGGGGCCCGTACGGGACGAGGCTGGGTACCTCGTCGACCGCTGGCGGCAGCGTGGGGACCACGGCCTGCCGGACGGTGTCGAGGCTCACGCCCTGGGCGAGGATCGCTCTGCCGGCCAGTGCGGTGGGTTCGCTGAGGAGCCCCAGTACCAGGTGTTCGGGTTCGATCCGGTCGTTGCTGGCCGCCCGGGCCTCGTTCTGGGCGGCCATGACGACGTTCCTGGCTCGGTCGGTGAACCGACTGAACCCCTGACCGGAATCCAGGTCCGGTGCCTCGCCCGAGCCTCTGGGGACGAAGCGCTTCTGCGCCGCCTGCTTGGTGACCCCCATGCTCCTGCCGATCTCCGTCCACGACGCACCCGAGCGTCGCGCCTGGTCAACGAAGTGGCCGATCAGGTGGTCTGCCACCTCGCCGAGGTGGTCCGCGGCGATGACCGCGTCGGAGAGTTGGTCCAGAACATCGGTATGCACCTTCTTGATGGCCTCGATCAGGTCGTCGAGTCGGACCTGACCGGTCATTCGGAGTGGTTCTACCATGCGACAACCATAGGTTGACGCACTCGGATCGTCAACCCAATGTTGACGTGATGGCTCGGGTTCGGTCCGGCGAGGGCGGGACAACGGCCCTATAGTTCGCGGGTGCGACTGAGCGGAGCGGTGTGTCTGGTGACCGGGGCGTCGGCGGGCATCGGCGCGGCCACCGCGGTGCGGCTGGCCCGGTCGGGTGCCCGGGTGCTGCTCCATGGGCGGGACACCACCCGGCTCGGTGAGCTCGCCGGCCAACTCGGCGACCGACTCGCCGGCATTCCCATCGCGGCCGACCTGGGTGAGCCCGACGGACCCGCCCGGGTGGCCGAACAGGCACTGGCCCAGGCCGGCCGGGTGGACGTGTTGGTCAACAACGCCGGGATCGGCTGGGCCGGCGGTCTGCACACCATGCCGCCGGACCAGATCACCCACCTGGTCACGGTGAACCTGGCCGCGCCGCTGGTACTGACCCGACTGCTGCTACCGGGTATGTGCGAGCGCGGCCATGGTCAGGTGGTGATGGTCTCGTCGATCGCCGGGTGCGTCGGGGTGGGTCAGGAGGCGGTGTACGCGGCCACCAAGGCCGGGTTGAACGCGTTCTGTGACAGCCTGCGGGACGAGTTGGTCGGTACCGGGGTGGGGGTCTGCACGGTGGTCCCCGGCGTGGTCGACACCGACTTCTTCACCCGACGCGGTACGCCCTACCGGCGGGCCAGGCCCCGGCCGATACCGGCAGAACGGGTCGCGGCGGCCATCCTCACCGCGGTACGGAACGGCCGTGCCGAGACCTACGCGCCGGCCTGGATGCGCCTGCCGGCCCGCCTGCACGGCGCCATGCCGGCCACGTTTCGTAGGTTCGCCGCGCGGGCCACCCGCACCGGCGACGACCTCAACCGCCCCTGAGCGCCCGCAGCGACTCGGTGAGTGACCCGAGGGTGGCCACCACGGCGGTTGGCTCGTAGCCGCAGTGGGCCATGCAGTTGTTGCAGCGCGGGTCGCGGCCACGTCCGTACCTGTCCCACTCGGTGGTCTCGACCAGCTCCCGGTAGGTCCTCGCGTAGCCGTCCGCCATCAGGTAGCAGGGCCGTTGCCAGCCGAACAGCGAGTACGAGGGAATCCCCCACGCCGTGCACCCGAAGTCCACCTTTCCTTCGAGAAAGTCCAGGAACAGCGGTGAGTGGTTCAGCCGCCAACGACGACGGTTGCCGTTGGCGAAGGCCTTACGGAACAACTCCCTGGTCTCGGTCACGCCCAGGAAGTGCTCCTGGTCGGGCGCCTTCTCGTAGGCGTATGCCGGAGAGATCATCATTTCGTCGACCCGTAGATCGTCATTGAGATAGTTGAGCACCTCGATGACGTTCTGTGGCGTGTCGGTGTTGAAGAAGGTGGTGTTGGTGGTGACCCGGAAACCACGCCGCTGTGCCTCCCGGATCGCTGCCACGGCGTCGTCGAAGACACCCGTGCGGCACACCGACGCGTCGTGCCGCTCACGCAGCCCGTCGATGTGCACCGCCCAGGCAAAGTACGGGGACGGGGTGAAACTGTCGATCTTCTTCGGCAGCAGCAGTGCGTTGGTGCACAGGAACACGAACTTCCTGCGGTTGACCAGTTGCCGTACGATCTCGTCGATCTGCGGGTGCATCAGCGGTTCGCCACCGGCGATGGAGACCATCGGCGCGCCACACTCCTCGACCGCGGCCACCGCCTGCTCGACCGGCATCCGCCGCCGCAGTACGTCGGCCGGATGCTGGATCTTCCCGCACCCGGCGCACTTCAGGTTGCAGGCGAACAGTGGTTCCAGTTCCACGATGAGGGGAAACTTCTTACGCCCGCGGATCTTCTGGCCGAGCAGATAGGTGCCGATTCGCAGACTCTGTCGCAGTGGCATGCTCATGACCGACCTCGATTCACCGCGGCCCGCCGTGCCGCGCGCTGGAAGTGGGGACCGTCTGGACCGTCCGTTCCGGTTTCGCTCAGGGCCGTACCTCCTTGGGCAGGGTGAACCTGACCGACTCGGTGGCGACCTGGCGTTCGAGTACCTCGACCGGGCCCAGACCGCGCAGCGCGTCCACCACCGCGGTGACCAGCGGTGGGGGCGCGGAGGCTCCGGCGGTCAGACCCACCGTGCGGGCGTTGCGCAGCCAGGTCAGGTCGATGTCCCCGGCCCCGTCGATCAGGTGGGCCGGGGTGCCCCGGCGTTCGGCGATCTCGACCAGTCTGCGGGAGTTCGAGGAATTCGCCGAACCGACCACGAGCACCACGTCGGAGTCCCTGGCCACGTCCCGTAGCGCGTCCTGTCGATTGGTGGTGGCGTAGCAGATGTCCTCGGTGGTGGGTCCGTCCAGGTCCGGGAAGCGCTCCCGCAGCGCCTCGACCACGTCGTGTGCCTCGTCGGCGGCCAGGGTGGTCTGCATCAGGTAGGAGATCCGTCCCTGGCGGGGATCGAGCCGGGCGACGTCCTCGACGTTCTCCACCAGCACGGTGCGGTCGGGGGCCTCGCCGAGGGTTCCTTCGGTCTCCTCGTGGCCGGCGTGTCCGATGAACACGACGGTGTCGCCGCGCCGAGCGAACCGGCGGGCCTCACTGTGCACCTTGGTCACCAGCGGACAGGTGGCGTCGATCACCCGTAGTTGTCGTCTGGTGGCCGCGGCCCGGACCGCCGGTGAGACGCCGTGCGCGGAGAACACCACGGTGGCACCCTCGGGGACCTGGTCGAGTTCGTCGACAAAGACCGCGCCGCGCCGCTCCAGGTCACGCACCACATGGATGTTGTGCACGATCTGCTTGCGCACATAGATCGGTGGTTCGTGCTGTTCCAGCGCTCGTTCGACGATCTCGATGGCCCGTTCCACCCCGGCGCAGAACGATCGCGGGCTGGCCAGCAGCACCGTGCGTGGGGCCACCGCATGGGCCCACTGGTCGAGTGCGGGCCCGATCCGGCGCAGTGTCCGCAGCGCGGTCACCCCCCGGGTGAGGGTGTGTGGGCTGACCCAGCGGTGTCCGGGGGTGTCGACGACCACCCGCACCACGATCAGTGGCGCGCCCCGGGCGGCCCGGGCCAGTGCCGCGGACTCCATGTCCACGGCCACCGCACCGGATTCGGCCAGTCGGTGCCGTTCGGCGTCGCGTACCACGTGGTCGGTGCAGGCCACCGGTCCGCGGTGCACGCGCAGACCGAGGCGACCTAGCGCGCGGGCCAGCAGCTCGGCGGAGGGGCAGACCACGGTGTGTTCCTGGTCGCGTACCTCGGTGGCCACGATCACGTCTCCGGCCCGCATGCCAGGGATCAGGGCACCGGCGAACCCGACCACGGCCACCGCCTCGGCGGGGTTGTGTGGGTACCGCGAACGTAGCGAGTCCGCCGAACGCCGCGGCCCCGGCCCGGTGCACAACACCGACCCGCGTAGCGGTCCCCGGTCCACGGCCCACGCCTCGATCCGCAACGGCGCGCAGACCACCAGGTCGGCCGACCGCTGCGAGTGTTCAGGGGCAGAACTCACGGTGCACCTCCCAGGTAGCGTCCCAGGGCGCTCAGCGGGAACACCAGGCGGTAAAGGTGGTAGTTGATGTAGAAGTACCCGGGAAAGCCGGTTCCGGTGAAGTACGGCTCGTCCCAACTCCCGTCGGGATTCTGGGTGGAGACCAGAAAGTCCACGCCGCGTTTCACCGCCGGTGAGCGGTCCCTGGCCGCGAGCAGGGCCAGCAGCGCCCAGGCCGTCTGTGAGGCGGTGGACACTCCCCGGCCGGACCAGGACCGGTCCTGGTAGGACCGCAGGTCCTCGCCCCAACCCCCGTCGGCGTTCTGCCGGGACCGCAGCCAGGCCACGGCGCGTCGGACCGCCGGGTCGTCGCCGCTCACCCCGGCGCTGACCAGCGCCGGTACCGCCGCGCCGGTTCCGTAGAGGTAGTTCCCGCCCCAGCGGCCGAACCAGGAACCGTCGGGTTCCTGTGCTCGCCGCAGCCAGGCCACGCCCGCGCGGACCGGTTCGGAGCCGGCCAGCCCCTGGTGGGCCAGGGCTTCCACCACGTGCGCGGTGACGTCCGCGGAGGGTGGGTCGATGACCTCGCCGAAGTCGCAGAAGGGCAGTTTTCGTGCCAGTTCCCGGGTGTTGTCGGCGTCGAAGGCGGCCCATCCGCCGTCGCGTGACTGCATGCCCAGCAGCCAGCGGACGGCCCGGTCGATCGGGCCGTCGCCGTCGACGGGGCCGGTGTCCACTCGCTGCAACGCCAGGATGACCTCGGCGGTGTCGTCGGTGTCGGGGTACATGTCGTTGTCGAACTCGAACGACCAACCGCCGGGGGGCACGGTGGGTCGGCGGACCGCCCAGTCGCCGCGGACCGACACCTGTTCGGCCAGCAGCCATGACGCGGCCCGACGCAGCGCGGGGTGGTCCCGGGGAACCCCCGTGTCGGCCAACGCGGTGACCGCCAGTCCGGTGTCCCAGACCGGTGACTGGCAGGCCTCCAGTCTGCGCACGGTGCCGTGCGGGGTGTCCTCCCGGATGGTGAAGCGGTCCAGACCGCGCAGTCCGGCGGCCATCACCGGGTGGTCGGAGGGGTAGCCGAGCAGGTGCAGCGCGATCAGGGAGTAGACCCACGGGGGCTGGATACCGCCCCAGGATCCGTCCGACTCCTGTCTGGCGATGATCCACTCGGCGGCGCGGCGCATCGCCAGTCGACGCACCGCGCGCAGCGGGCGCCGTTCGTAGCGGTGTAGTAGTTGGTCGAGTCGGGTGAATGCCGCGTGCCATCCGTGGTCCGACGGCGGTGGTGGGGCCACTCCGGTGCGCAACTCGTCGAGGTCCACGTCGAGTCGGTGTCGGGGGCGAAGTGCGTTGACGATGGTCAGCGGGACCACCGTCTGGCGTGCCCAGCAGCCCCAGTCGTAGATGTTCAGTGGGGCCCAGGAGGGCAGGAAGATGATCTCCGGTGGCATGACCGGCAGGTCCTCCCAGCGCCACAGGCCGAACAGCGCCAGCCAGATCCGGGTGAACACCCGGGTCTGTTCCAGGCCGCCGGCGGCCAGGACGTACTCACCGGCGCGGGCCATCCAGGGGTCCTCGGGTGAGTCGCCGGCCAGTCTGAGTGCCAGGTAGGCCTCGACCGTGGTGGACAGGTCCGGTGGGCCGGCGTGGAAGTTCGCCCAGGTTCCGTCGTCACGCTGCTGTGAGCGGATCCACCGGGCCGCCTGGTCGGTGTCCTGTGCGGAACGGACACCGAGGAACTCGCGCAACAACAGGTCTTCGGCGTCCATCGTGACGTTTGTTGCCAGTTCCCCCTTCCACCACCCGGCGCTGTCCTGGAGGGACAGTAGGTGGTCGCGGGCCCGGGCAAGGGCGGCCTCGGCGTCGGTGGTGGACGGAACAGCGTCGGTGAGGTTCTCGATGATGGCCATCAGCGGTCCCGGTCGGTGACGAAGCAGGCGATCTGCACGAACTCGGCGTGTACGTCGCGTGGCAGGTTCAACTCGTCCAGGTGGCGTTCGGCTGCCGAAAGCCTACGTGTGGCTTCGGCCTCGGTCCATTTCCGACCACCCGCGTCCTCGACGAGTTTGGCGGCCAACACCAGTTCCTCGCCGGTCATCGGTTCTGGCCGCAGGTACAGGTCGGCCAGTTGGGCCGCACTGGGTGTGTGGGAGTTCAGCGCGGCCACCACCGGGACCGACTTCTTGCGCGCACGCAGGTCCGAGAGCACCGGCTTGCCAGTGACCTGTGGACTGCCCCAGATGCCCAGCAGGTCGTCGGTGAGCTGGAACGCCAGCCCGACCTCGTGACCGAAGTCGGCCAGGCCCCGGGACAGTGGTTCGGGCGCACCGACCAACAGTGCGCCCAGGGCGCAGGCGCAGGAGATCAGCGCCGCGGTCTTGTGCGCCGCCATGGCGACGCACTCCTCGACGGTGACGTCGGCGCGGTTCTCGAACTCCAGGTCACTGGCCTGGCCGGAGATCAACCGTTGGGTGGCCCGGGCCAGGGCCCGGCTGGCCGCCAGGCCGCCGGTGCTCTCCACGGTCAGCAGCGACTCCAGTGCGGCGGTGAGCAGTGCGTCGCCGGCCAACACGGCCGAGGACACGCCGAACACCGTCCACGCGGTGGGACGGTGCCGCCGCTCGGTGTCGCCGTCCATGACGTCGTCGTGCAGCAGCGAGAAGTCGTGGACCAGTTCCACGGCCACCGCGGCGGGTACCCCGTGTTCGGCCGGCGCGCCGGCCGCCCGGGCGGACAGCAACGCCAGTGCCGGGCGCAGCGCCTTACCGCCTTCTGTTCCGGTCGGCGCACCGTCGCGGTCGAGCCACCCGTGGTGGTAGCCGGCCACCCGGCGCATCGGTTCACAGATGCTCTCGACGGCCCGCCGCAACGCCGGTTCGACCAGTTCCCGCGCCAGTGACAGGCTTGCTGGAAGTTCGACCCTGCTCACCTGGTCACCTCCGCTTCGGTACGGGTCCCAGCCAGGTGTGTGGACGCGAGGCGGGCCGCCTCCTCACCGCTGCGCACGGCTCCCTCCATCACGTCGGGCCAGCCCGTGTCGGTCCACGAACCAGCGAGCAGCAGCCCGGGCACGGCGGTGACCGGCGGCGGGCGGAGTTGGTGACTGCCGGGGGCCTGGCGAAACGTGGCCCGCCGTTCTCGGGTCACGAAGAAGCTCCGCACCCGGGCCGTTCGGGCCGGACCGAAGAGCTGTTCGAGCGCGGGAAGGAACTGCTCGCGCAGCCGTGCGGTGGGTGTGTCGACGTACCGGCCGGCCGCGGACAGAGACACCGCCAGGTACTGCCCGTCGCGGCGTGACATGCCCGCGACGTGGCCGCGGTCGAACACCCACTGCACCGGGGAACCGACCGCCGCGGCGAAGGCCAGCCCGGTCACCTGCCGGTCGTAGATCACGTGCAGGTTCACGATCGGTTCGGCCGAGAGCCGCTCGAAGCTGGCTCCCCGCGCCACCGCGTGCGGCGGCAGCAGTCGGGCTGCGGCCTGGTGTGGCACGGCCAGCACCACCACGTCGGCGAGGATCCGCCGATCCCCGACCGTCACCTCCAGACCCTCCCGGACCTGGCGCACGGCGGTGACCTTCGCCGACACCACAACCTGCCCTCCCATCCGGCGGAGCAGGTCCTGGGCCGGGCGGGCGTGCAGGTCGGCCAACGACACCAACGGGAACCCGATGTCGGCGGCGTCGGTGGAGGTGAGCATGCCGGTGCGGAACACCTTCGTGGCCAGCGCCAGGGACGCCTGGGCCACCGGCAGGTTCAGCGCCGAGACCGTGAAGGGTTCCCACAGCGCGCCCACGCAGGCGGGGGTCTGCCCGTGTTGGCCCAGCCACTGCCCGAAGCCCATCCGGTCGAGGGCTGGATCGTCCGGGTCGAGGGAACGCAGTCGCAGTGCCGCCCGGGCCACCCGCAGCCGGTCCACCGGGCCGAGCATCCGGTAGCCCAGCAGTGCGGGGGCCAGGTGTAGTGGCGCCGGCAGGGCACTGCGGCGCAACCGTCCACGCCGTCCTCCCGGGCCGATCACCGGAACGCTGAACCGCTCCTGCACCGTGGTGCTCTCGGCCGTGCCGAGCCGACGCAGGAAACCCTGGTAGGCGGTGTAGCAGCGTAGGAAGACGTGCTGCCCGTTGTCGACGACCAGTCCGTCTCGGCAGAACGAGTGGGTGGCCCCGCCCAGCCGTGGTCTGGCCTCCAGCAGGGTGACCCTGACCCCGGAGTCGGCCAGTCGGACCGCCGCGGCCAACCCGGCCAGTCCCCCACCGACCACCACGGCGTGGCCGGTGGCACCGGCCGGCCCACCGGTCCGACCGGTCAGGCCGGTCCGGCCGGTCGGTCTGCTGTCGGCGGTGATCTCACCAAGCGGGTCGCCGGTCATGGCGTCGCTCCGGTCATGGCCCGGGCGGCGACCAGCGCCTTCTCCCAGGTGGGCAGACAGGTCCGGGTGCGCAGTGCGGCACGTGGGTCCGCGGCGATGCGCCGCAACAGCCGCTGGTAGATCCCGGACATCGCCGCGACGCACGCGGCGGCCCGCCGATCCAGCAGCGGCAGCAGTCGTAGGCCCTCGCGGTACCACGCCCAGGCGCGGTCCACCTCGAACCGGACCAGTTCCACCAGGCTGTTCGGGGGGTCGGTGAACCCGCCGGTGTGCCCGCCGGTCAGCACGCAGCCGAACCGGCGCTGGTCCTCGGCCGGCAGGTACACCCTGCCGGCGGCCTGGTCCTCGGCCAGGTCGCGCAGGATGTTGGTAAGTTGCAACGCCACGCCCAGGGCGTCGGCCAGTGGCCGGGCGGTGTCGGGATCGGAGCTTTCGAAGACCCCCAGCGACAGCCGCCCGATCGAACCGGCCACGCACCGGCAGTAGTGCGTGAGCTCGTCGAAGGTGGCGTAGCTGACACCGTGAACGTCGGCCTCACACCCGTCGATGAGTTCGTCGAACGCCGACAGTGGAATGGGTAGCCGCCGGGCGGCGTCGTCGAGCGCGACCAGCACCGGGTCGTCGGGACAGTTACCCACCTGGCCGAGTTGGACCCGGGCGTGGGCCAGTTCGTCGAGCTTCTTGTCCACCGGTAGGTCGCCGTCACCGATGTCGTCGATACGACGTGCGAAGGCGTACACCGCTGACAGCGCCCGGCGCTTCACCGGCGGAAGCAACATGATTCCGTAGGAGAAGTTGCGGGCCTCCCGGCGGGTCACCGTCTGGCAGTACCGGTAGGCGGTGTCCACGTTCATCTGGCCTCACCGCCTCGGGCGGCCAGCAACAACCAGTCCCGGAGCAGTCGGGTGCGGGTCGGACGGGGTGAGCGGGCCAGCACGTCGTCGCCGGCCGCGGCGATGGCGGCCAGG
>DATCWR010000079.1:0-10880 GCA_036566245.1 Mycobacteriales bacterium
GTGCAGGTAGCCGGCCCGGTCCACGAACCGGGCCGCACCGGTGGTGAACGCCCGTGCCGCTCCGGGCAGCACGCCGACCAGCAGGGAGCCGGTCAGCAGCACGAACATCGGCCCCAGCATGGTCACCGGCAGCGTGCGTAGGCGGGCGACCGTCTCCGGTTCCTCCCCACCGGCCACCAGCCGGGCGTCGGTGCGGGCCGGCCGACCCACACCCCAGAACATCCGCAACCCGGCCCGCAGTACCGCGCCGGCGGTGAGCGCCGAGACGAGGGTGAACAGCACCAACCCCCAACCGTGCCCGTGCGCCCGCAGCGAGTGCTCCGTCAGACTCTTACCGAGAAAGGTGCCGAACGGTGGCAACCCTGCCAGGGCCAGCCCGCCCACCATCCACATGGTGGACAGCACCGGTTGCGGTCGCCAGCCGACCCCGTGCAGTTCGGCCTCGTCCACCGCCCCGTACCGGTTGAGCAACATCCCGGCGCCCAGGAACAGCGCGGCCTTGATCCCGGCATGGCCGGCCAGGTACGCGGCCGTGCCGGCCAACCCGACCGGGTCCAGCACGGCCACTCCGACCAGGAACAGCCCGACGTGACTGATCGTGGAGTAGGCCAGCAGCCGTTTCAGGTGGTGCTGGGCCAGGCACATCACCGCCCCAACCACCGCGGTGAGTGTGCCGAGCACCAGGAACGTGCGACGGAACGCCGTGCCGGGCAGGGTCGCGGAGAAGACCACCCAGTAGATCCGGGCGACCGCGTAGACGCCCAGTTCCACCATCACCCCGGAGAACAGCACGCACACCGGGGACGGGGCCACCGCGTGCGCGTCGGCCAGCCAGAAGTGGAACGGCACCATCGCCGCCTTGACCAGAAAGCCCGTGCACACCAGTGCGAACCCGGCGACCAGCAGTGGGTCGACCGACTGCCCGTCCAGCGCACGCCCGATCTGGGCCAACCCCAACTCGCCGGTGTGCGAGTAGAGCAGCGCGACACCGGCCAGCGAACAGTAGGCGCCCAGCGAGTTGATCACCCCGAAGTTGACCGCGCCCTGCACCGACCGCCGTTCCTCCACCTTGTAGCCGGTGAGCGCGTAGGCCACCGCGCCCATCAGTTCGAAGAAGACGAACATGTCGAACAGGTCACCGGTGACCGCGAACCCGCTCATGCCAGCCAGAAAGAACAGCACCAGCGCCTGGTACAGGGCCTCGACGTCCTCGAAGTAGCGCCAGGAGTAGACCAGCGCGGCGGTGACCAGGGCGGCGACCAGCAGGGCCAGTCCGGCGCCGAACGGGTCAGCCACCAACACGATGCCGACACTGCTGCCGCGTCGGGGGGTCCAACCCCCCACCCAGGTCACCGCCGCACCGTGTCGGGTGAGGACCAGCAGCGCGGCCGACACCGACACCGAGGCCAACGCGGTGCAGATCGCCACCAGGTCGACCACCCGGCGGGGTAGCCGCCAACCCAGCCCGGCCAACCCCGATCCGACCGCCAGTGGCACCGCCACCAGCAGCGGCGGCAGCGCCTCGGCGGCCATGGTCAGCCAACCAGCGCGGTCAACTCGTCCGGGTCGACCGTGTGGTGCCGCTTGTCGATCTGGATGGTCAGGGCGAGCAGCAGCGCGGTGACCGTGGCGCCGACCACGATGTCGGTCAGGGTCAGCGCCTGCACCACCGGGTCGACCACGGTGGTGTCGACCGGGGTGTCGCCGAACACCGGGGCGGTGCCGGCGTGTCGGAAACCGACCGCCAGCAGCAGCACGTAGGTCGAGGACTGGCAGACCGACAGCGACACCACGGCGTGCACCAGGTTGCGGCTGCGGACCAGCCCGAACATGCCGACCAACAGCAGCCATCCGGCGACCAGGAACGGGTAGACGCCCATCACGCACCGCCCTGGTCGCCGGAGCGAATCCGTAGGTCCTGTTCGAAGAACCTGGCCAGCAGCAGCACGAGACCGGCGGCGACCTCGATTCCCACCACCGTGTTGAGCAGCGGCACGGTGCCGCCCGAGGCCAGTGACCGCAGCACGCCGGTGGGCAGGAAGTTGGTCAGGAAACCACCGGCAAGCACCGTGCCGGCCAGCCCGACCAGCACGAACGCACCAGCGGCCACCGCCTCGCCCACGTCGAACGGTCGGATCGGGCGTAGCGCGCGCAGGGCCCGGTAGTCCCCGGCCAGGTAGAGCAGGTGCAGGCCGGTGGCCAGCACGATGCCGCCCTGGAACCCGCCGCCCGGGGTGATCGCGCCATGCACCACGATGTACCAGCCGACCAGCATGGTCACCGGCAGCAGCAGGTAGCCCAGCAACCGGACGGTGTCGAGGACCTGCCCGGGGCGGTGGGACCGGTCGGCCAGATGGTCGCCGTTGCCGGTGAACTCGACCTCGTCCCGGCCGGGCCGCAGCAGGACCAGGGCGCCCAGTACCGAGGCGAACAGGATGAACTCCTCGCCGAGGGTGTCCAGGGCCCGCTGGTCGAAGTTCACCGAGGACACCACGTTGGCTGTGTGCCGGTCGGCCAGGGCGGTGCCGATGGCCCGCGTCCCGTACGGGTGGTTGGCGGTGCCGAAGTGTGGCAGCCGGACGAACGCCAGGACCAGCAGCACGCCGATGCCCGCCGCCGCGGTCAGCAGCAGCGCGGTGCGGGCCGACCTGGTCACCGGTCATCCCGTGCGTCCTGATCACGCCGATCGTCCTGAGCACGCCGGTCGGCCCGGTCGGCCGGTTCGGTGGCGGTGGGGTGACCGCGGTGGATCTTGTCGACGGTCAGCAGCACCATCAGCGGCAGCGCGGCGCTGCCCACGGCCAGTTGGGACAGTGCCACGTCAGGCGCGCCCAGCAGCACGAACAGCACGCTGAGCAGCAGGCCGAAGACCGACAGGGTGACCGCCTGACGGGCCGGTTCCGGGCTGAGCACCACGGCGGTCCCGGCCAGCGCCACCAGGGTCAGCGCGGTGGCGACCATCGCGGTCACCACCGGGACTCCGGGTCGGCCGATCCGGGGTCGCGGGTCGCGGCCCGCCCGGTGGCCATGGTGACCACCGGTCCGGAGCCGGTCAGCAGCAGGCCGATGACGACCAGCTTGACGGTGGCCCGGCCGGGGTGGTCCTGGGCCAGGGCCAGCGCGGTGACCACCAGCGGCACCGCGAGCGCGGAGACCGGCGCCAGAAAGTGCAGTCGGTCGAACGCCGACCCGCCGGCGAGCAGGCCGACCGCGCAGACCAGCACGACCGCGACCCCGGCGGTCAGCAGCACGGCCGTGGCCACGTCCACAGCGTTCACCGTCGTCGTCCCAGGAGTCGGGAGAACACCAGCACGCCGGTCACCGACAGCGGCGCGAGCACCAGCGCCAGGTCCGTGTAGGAGGGCCGGTTCAACCCCCGGGCGAGCAACAGGAAGATCAGGCAGGTGACCACCCCGGCCAGGTCCAGGCCGAGTAGCCGGGTCACCGCGTTGCCCCGGCTGGCCACCAGCAGGGCCGGGCCCAGCCCGCCGGCGAGCAGCACCAGGGCGGCCAGCGACCATCTCATCGCCGCACCCGCCCTTCCGGCCCGGTCGCGGTTCCGCTGATCCGGTGCACGGTCAACAACCCACGTTCGTGATCGGCGTCCACAACGAACGAACCGGGCGCGAACGACACGACCCACATGGCCAGGGCGCGCTGTGCCGGCCGGTGCACGTCGTCACAGGGCCCGAGCCGGATCTGGGTGAACCCGCCGGCACCGGTCTGCCCGGCCGGACCTCGCCCGGCCAGACGCCGGAGCAGCAGGCCGGCCAACCGGCCGGTGTCGGTCAGCACCGCCGCCGGTAGCGGCAGGAGCCAGCTCAGCCAGCGGATCATCGGCCGGTCCCGCAACCGTTCGGCGGAACGGGCCAGCACGGCCATCACCGCGCTGGTGGCCGCCACAGTCGCGCCCACGACGGCCTCCAGCCCGGTCACCGGCCCGACGAACACCAGGTACCCGCCGGTCAGCAACACGAACCAGATCACCACCTCGACGCCGCGTCGCACAGACACCTCCTGTGGGGGGTCTCCTGTCTATGCCCGCGTGGGGATGGGTGAACTCGCGGTACCACCGGACTGCCACCCGTGTGCACCCGACCGGGTGATCCCGCGGGAGTGCCGGGGTACCGGACCTTGCCCGGGGCGTGGTGTCCGGCTGTGGCCGTGCCCCGGTGGCCTCCGGTTCGCCGGCCGGGCGTCATCGAGGCGACCCGTGATCGTTGGGCAGGGCGTGCCGTGGATGATCAGCGACAGCGGTCGACGGGCTGGTTCGGCCGGAGTCCGGGGAGCACCTGCGGTGGTGTGGGTCGTGGTGGTCGCCCTGGTGTTGGCCGGGGCCGGCCTGGTCCCGGTTGCCTCGGCCTCGTCTGGATCGGGCTTTGCTGCCTGGCATATCCTGCCGGCCGCGCCTCTCGGCCGCCCGTACACCGTGGCCAGCGTGTGGACCGGCAGTGAACTGTTGGTCGCCGGTCGGGCCGCCACCCCTGGCGGGGTCGGGTACAACGTGGCCGCCGCCTACCGGCCGGCCACCGACCGCTGGCGTGCCCTGTCCGCCCCGCCGCCGTTCACCGGTACCCGTCCCGGCCAGGTCCGGGCGGTGTGGAGCGGCCGGGAGATGCTGCTGTGGGGGGCCGGCCTCCAGGCCGCCTACGATCCGGCCACGAACCACTGGCGCCGGCTCCCGGCGATTCCCCCCGGACCTGGCCAGATCGGGCCGGGTGGCCACGTGTTGGCCTGGACCGGTCGGCAGATGATCATCTGGGGTGGTGATGCCGGCGCCGATGCCCGGTCCGGTGGCGCCACCTACGATCCGGTCACCAACTCGTGGCGCAGGTTGCCTCCGGCACCGCTGGCGGCCCGGAACGCGGTCGGGGCCTGGACCGGTCAGGAACTGGTGGTGGCCGGCGGGCATGACGTGCGTGGCACCGTGTTCTCCGACGCGGCCGCCTACGACCCGGTGGCTCACACCTGGCGGCGGTTGCCGCCGATGCCGGCGCCGCGCGCCTCCGCGGTGGCGACCTGGGACGGTTCCGAGGTGCTGCTGGTCGGCGGGGTGGGACCCTACACCGCGCACGGTCCCACCCCGCCCTACCGGGACGGTGTCGCCTACGACCCGAGAAGCAACAGATGGCGGTCGTTGTCGGCCGGTGACGTCGGACGGGTTGACCACGCGGCTACCTGGACCGGACGGCGGTTGCTGGTCTGGGGTGGCCGCACCGTGCGGGACGGTACCGAGGTGGCCCCACCGCACGGAACGGCCTACGACCCGGTGCGGGACCGGTGGTCGGAACTGCCGGCCGCACCACTGTCCGGCCGCACCGGCCCGACCGTGGTCTGGACCGGTACCAGCCTGCTGATCTGGGGCGGCCGTTCGGTCCCGCTGGGCACCTTCCAACCCGACGGCGCCGTCTACACCCCATGATGGAATGGGGTGTGGCCTTTCGACAGAAATGGCCAGGACGTAGCGTGGGCCGCTGTCCCGGCTGAGGTGCACGCCTGCGCGACTGTCCATCGGACGCTGTTCGAGAGGGAGGAGGCGCCGATGATCGTGCTCGCGCACCTGAGCGATCTCCACCTCGACGGCGGGCAACGCAGCACCGGGCGGGCCGCCCGGGTGATGGCATACCTGGAGGACCTGGTCGGCTCGCCCGACGCGGTGCTGGTCACCGGTGACATCGCTGACCACGGCCTCCCGGCCGAGTACGAACAGGCGCGCCAGATGCTGTCGTCGAGACACCGGGTACTGGTGTGTCCCGGCAACCACGATGACCGTGCCGCGTTCCGGAAGGTGTTACTCGGTCAGGAACCGGCGACCACCCCGGTGAACGCGGTTCACGAGGTGGCCGGGGCCACTGTCGCGATGTGCGACTCCACGATTCCGGGCAGAAACGACGGGCTGATCGCCGAGGAGACTCTCGACTGGTTGGACGGGGTGCTCGCGGAGGAACCCGACGCCCCGGCGATTGTCTGCTTCCATCATCCGCCGGTGCTGCTGCACAGCCCGTTCATCGACGCGATACGGCAGCGTGGCGAGCAACGGCTCGCCGAGGTCGTCGGACGACATCCGAACGTGGTCGCACTGCTGTGTGGACACGCACACACTCCGGCGGCCAGCACCTTCGCCGGGCGGCCACTGGTGGTGGCCCCCGGGGTGGTGTCAACCCTCACCCTGCCGTGGGAAGGCGGTGAGGCGTTGAACCTCGACCTGCCACCTGCGGTGGCCTTCCACGTCCTGGACGACGAGCGGCGACTGACCACCCACTACCGCGTCGTGGTCTGACCAGTCAGTTGACGGCGATGGCCGGGGGTCGGTCGGACACGCCGGCGGCCTGCTCCACCGCGTGGGCCACCCGCAGCAGCGCCCAGTCCTCACGCGGGCGGCCGACCAGTTGCAGCCCCACCGGCAGCCCTTCCGGGGTGAACGCAACCGGTACCGACATGGCCGGCGACCCGGTGGCCGAGATCCGGCAGACCGATGCCATCCAGTCGATGTAGGTCGACATCGGCACCCCGTCGATCTCGTGCACCCACTCGGTGCTCAGGTCGAACGGCGGCACCTGCACGGTCGGGCAGGCCAACACGTCCACGTCGGCGAAGAACTCGGCCATCCTGGCGGTCAGCGCGGTGCGCAGCCGGGTGGCGCGGCGAAGGTCCGCCGAGGTCTGCGCCAGACCCTGCTCGGTGTTCCACACCACGGTGTCCTTCATCCGGTCGCGGTGCCTGGCCAGCAGCGGCCCGTAGGCCAGGGCGTAGGCGAACGCCCGTTCGGTCGCGAAGACCTCGTCGGCACCGGTCAGGTCGGGTTGGGCGTCTACCACGGTGGCACCGAGCGCGGCGAACAACTCCGGCACGCCGGCCAGCGCGCGGCGGACCCGCCGGTCCACCGGCAACCCGCCCAGGTCCGGGCTGAACGCCACCCGCACCCCGTGCAGGTCGCCGTCGAGTAGCCCGGTGATCCGGGTCGGGTCGTCGCACGCCGGGCCGGCCGGTCCGTCCAGGGCGAGTGCCACCCGCGGGTCCGGGCCGGCCATGGCCAGGAACAGCAGGGCGGTGTCGGCCACGGTGCGGCCCATCGGCCCGACCACACTGAGCGGGCTCCACACGTCGGCACTCGGCGTGGTGGGCACCCGGCCGGGTGAGGGGCGCAGTCCGACCACGTTGCAGAAGCTGGCCGGGTTGCGCAGCGACCCGCCCATGTCGCTGCCGTCGGCCAGTGCGACCTCCCGGGCGGCCAGTGCGGCAGCCGCACCCCCGCTGCTGCCGCCGGGGGTCAGCGTGGGGTCGTAGGGGTTGGCGGTGGCGCCGAACACCGTGTTGAAGGTCTGTGATCCGGCACCGAACTCCGGCGTGTTGGTCTTGCCCAGGCAGATCGCGCCGGCCGCCCGGATCCGGGCCACGTGCAGCGCGTCGGTGTCGGGCACGTGTTCGGCGAAGATCGGCGAGCCGTAGGTGGTGCGGATACCGGCGGTGTCGGCCAGGTCCTTGTGGGCCACCGGCAGGCCGTGCAACAGGCCCGGTGCGACCCCGCCGGCCAACGCCTCGTCGGCTGCGGACGCCTGCCTGGTGGCCTGTTCGAAGGTGCGGGTGACCAGCGCGTTGACCGTGCCGTCCACCCGTTCGACCTGGGCGATGTGCGCGGCGACCACCTCACGGGCCGACACCTCGCCGCGCCGCAGCAACCCGGCCAGTCGCACCGCGTCCAACCCACACAGTTCCGAACCACCCGTCACCGACTCCGCCTCCGATTCTGACCCAGCCTGGGACCACCCACCCCAGACCGTGCCACGTCAGGTATGGACGGTCCGGGTCGCCCCTTCATGCCGTACTCAGCCGTACTCAGCCGTACCGGGAGTGCCACCACAGGGCAGCGGCGACCACCGCCGCGT
Organism: Mycobacteriales bacterium; assembly: GCA_036566245.1. GTDB lineage: Bacteria > Actinomycetota > Actinomycetes > Mycobacteriales > DASULA01 > DASULA01. The sequence continues at coordinate 7,887 of DATCWR010000079.1, forward strand.
AGCCGACCACTGCCGCCACGGCGACGGGGTGAACGGTGGTGTACCTGCTCGCGTGGGTGTGGCCCGCGGCCAGCGCGCGTTCTCGCAGCCAACACATCACCGCGGCGACCCGTTCGGCCCGAGCCTCGGGCCCGGCCCGGTCAGGGTCGGCCAACGGCCCGAACATGAACACCTCGTCCGGTTCGACAGCCAGCGCGATCTGGTCTCCGTCAAGCCGGACGCCGGGTATGCGTTCCCACGGGACATACAGGGCCGTCAACCTACGGAACACCAGAATTCCCTGTCGGTCCAGTACCAGACGCCGACTGATCCGCCACACACCGCCGAGGGTCAGCCAACCTCCGGTCCAGATCGCCATACCGTGCTCGTACCAGCCTCCGGGTAATCCCAGCAGGATCGCGGCTGGCACACCGACGAGTCCGGCCAGCGCACCGATCAGGCCGACCAGGCGGACCCGGTCCGGTTGGCGAATCGTTATCGGTGGTTCGGGCACGGTGGGCAACCCGGTCGCCGTGGCCAGCCGCCCCGGTGGGGCGCCGTACCGGTCGATGGCACCTGACCGGTTGCCCCACGGCATTCCGAGAGAGGGGCGGGCCGGACGTAGCGGCCCGTTGGGCAGCAGTACCGCGTCGTCGGTGACCACGGCAACCCAGTCGCCCTCGGCGAACCGGCCCAGCACGGTCGCCCTGACCGCGTCGGCCGGCAACCATCGCGTGTGGTCGACGACCTCCTCGCCCCGCCACCATCGGCCGAAGGCGGCGACGTCCTCCCAGTCGGGTTCACGGTCCTCGTCCAGGTACACCTCGTCGGGGTCCCCAGGCAACAGCCCGGCCCGCACGGCGCACGCACCGGGCACCACGACCAGCGGGTGTCGGCCGTACCGGTCGTCGGCGGCGACGATCAGTACGTTGCCGTTGTCGTCGGTGTGCAGCCGGGCCGCCAGCGCGGGCTGGGCCTCGGTGAGCAACCAGGCCCGGGCCCGCCGGGCCGACACCGCCCGCCACCACAGCAACGCGGCGAAGACCAGGCACAGCAATCCTCCGGTCTCCCACATCGTGGCGTCGTCCGGTTCGGCGGCCAGTCGAATCCAGGACGGATCTGCCGGGTCGGTGAACACGGTGTGTCGGGAGTCGATCGGGTAGTCGTCCAACACCTCGATGGTGTGTCGCTGCCCGGACCGGGTCACCAGGGTGATCGTGTAGTCCTCGTCGTTCACCCCGACCACCATGGCCACCGTTGCCTCGGCGCGGTTGAGGTGGTCCTGCTCACCCACGACCCGGTAGGCGTACCGGGCGAGCATCGCCGCGCCGAGCAGTACGAGCAGGCCGGCGACGACGGTTCGCAGTCCCCACCGTTCGGTGTGTGCGGTCGCCGGAGCGAACGCATGGGATGACACGTCGGCCACGGTGCGTTGGTGCCACCGCGACAGGATCAGCCACGTGCCGACCATCGCGCAGGCGACGCCGTGCACGCCCCAGGAGATCCTTGCCGGCTCCAGGCCGTCGAACAGCACGTCGGCCACGGCGAAGACGACCCCGGCCAGACACCCGACAGTCGGCATCCACAACAACAGCACCGGGGTGGCGAGGAGGAAGACGGCAGACACCGCAAAGGCCTGGTCGGGCCCGCAGAGGGTCGGGTCCACCGTCGAACACGGTCGGTTGTCCGAGGCCACCGATATCACCAGGGCGGCCACCCAGCCCACCACGAGACCGCCCGGCAACCACCACGGCACCCGGCCGGCGCGCCAGGCCGAGGTGACCTCGGCGTTCAACGGGCGGGCCGACGGGCGGGTCACGGGTGCACCGGTCGGCCCGGCACGGACCAACCGCCCACCTGATCCCGATGGGTCGCGGGCTCAACCGGTTCCGCGGACCGCGTCCCGGCGGGTGGAACCGGCCAGGCTCGCGGGCTAACTCGCCCGGCTGGCGTAGTGGGCCTCCAGTCGGGCCTTGGCGGCGAACCGGACCGCGTCCACGTCGTCGTCGAGCAGCCACAGCAGTACGTGGTAGGGAGTGGCGCTGTTGCAGGCGATGCGCAGGCGCACGTCCGGGTCGGAGTCCCCGGCGAGTTTCTCGAACAGCTCCAGCGACAGGGTGCGCCGCGACGCCACCATGGCCCGGATCCGCCAGTCGGCGTCACGGGCCAACAGCACCAGGATCGCATTCGGCACGGTCTGGTTGAGGATCACCCAGGTCCGCATCCCCGGGTAGCGCACCACCAGGTCGAACCAGACGGCCAGTGGCGCCCGCTCGGTCCCGGTGCGTTCGTACTCCTCCGGGTCGAGGCTGGTTCGCAGTTGGATGAACTCCTCGGACGTTCTGATCATCCTTCGCCCCTGGTTGACTCGCCTACTGCCGGATCCGCACAGCATGGCCCATCCGGCATTGCCACGGCGTGTGGATATCACTTTTGCGCGGGCCGACCAGCGCCCAACACCCGCATACCGGCCAGTGCGACCACCAGGGCAAGGGTGGCCGTGCCCACCGCGGTGAACAGCGCCTGGTGAGCACCGGAAGCGTCGATGATCCACCCGGCCAGGTAGGCACCCGGGGCGAACCCGGCGCCCAAGGCGGTGCTGACCCAGGTGAAACCCTCGGTCCGGGCCGACGTCGGTACCAGCGCCTCCACCAGGCCGATGCCGGCCACCAGGGTGGGCGCGATGGTCAGTCCGGCCATCGCCACCGCACCGGCCATCACCCCGACCGAGGGGGCCAGCGCGAGTGGCACGGTTCCCACCGCGAAGGCGGCCAGGGCCAGCACGAACCGGTCGCGCATTCCTCTTCGCCAGTGCACCGCCCCGTACAACAGTCCGGCGACCAGACTGCCGAAGGCCAGCAGCGCGAGCAGTGGCCCGGACGCGCCCGTCTCGCCGCGTTCGGCGGCGAAGGCCACCATGGACACCTCGATGGTCCCGAACGTGGCGCCGACAGCCGCGAACACCGGCACCAGGACCCGCAGTCCGGGTGCCCGCATGGCCGAGCCGGCCCGGGC
>DATCWR010000110.1:0-3501 GCA_036566245.1 Mycobacteriales bacterium
CGCGAGGGTGCCACCTTCGCCGGTGACCCCGAGCCGTACCGGTCCACCGACGCCGCGGACCGGGACACCGAGCCCGAAACCGAGGACGCGGCAGGGCTCGAAGCTGACCGAACCGACGGTGCCGGTGGTGAGAACGACCGCCCACGGTCCTGACCAACCCATGAACCCGGTGAGTCCGCCCGGACCGCCGACGCGGTCCGACTGGTCTGGTGCCGTCACCGCCCTGCGGACCCACCGCGAGGTGGTGTTGGCCTGCCATGTGAGTCCGGACGGCGACGCACTGGGCAGCATGCTGGCGCTGACGCACGCGTTGGCCCGGCTGGGCCCGCGGGTGGTGCCCTCGTTCGGTGAACCGTTCGTGGTGCCAGAACCGCTGCGGGTACTGCCCGGCCTGGAGTTGCTGGTGCATCCCACCCGGGTGCCCGAGGCGCCGGAGTTGCTGGTCACCCTCGACACCTCCGGTGCCGAACGACTCGGCGACCTGGCCGCACCGGCCAGGCGGGCCGGCCAGGTGCTGGTGATCGACCACCACCAGTCCAACACCGGGTACGGCACGCTGCACCTGGTGGACCCCCGGGCGCCCGCCACGGCCGTACTGGTCGCCGAACTGGTCGACCGACTCGGGGTCGGAATCGATCCTGACATCGCCGCCTGTCTGTACACCGGCCTGGTTTCCGACACCGGATCGTTCCGGTATCTGGGCACGACCTCCTCGGTACATGCTCTGGCCGGGCGGCTGCTGGACACCGGCATCCGGCACGACGTGATCTCCCGCGAACTGTTCGACAGCCACCCGTTCGGGTGGGTGTCCATGCTGGGTACCGTGTTGGGCCGAGCCCGACTGGAGCCTGACGCGGTGGGCGGGCTGGGGCTGGTGTGGACCCATGTCCGATGCGCCGACCTGGCCGACCGGGGACTGGGCGCGGACCAGGCGGAGAGTGTGGTCGACGTGGTCCGTACCGCCCGAGAAGCCGAGGTGGCGTGCGTACTGAAGGAACTACCCGACCGGCAGTGGTCGGTGTCGGTGCGGTCGAAGGGACGAATCGACGTCGGCTCGGTGTGTGTGCGGCTCGGTGGTGGGGGACACCGGTTCGCCGCCGGCTTCACCTCGCCGCGAAGCCTGGCCGACACGGTGGACGCGCTGCGGGCTGCTCTGGACGAGGCGCCCCACCTGCCCGGGTGAATCCGCGGTGACCGCCGAGACCGTGCCCCGTCGGTCCGACCAACCCCGGTCCGACCAACCAGGTGTACTGGCCCCTGGCGATACCCGCGCTACGGTAACGGCTTATGTCGGAGAATAACCCGCTCGACAGGCCATATCCCGTGGGCGGCCAAGGGCATCCACCCCAGGGTCCGGCGGGGCCCCCGGCAGGGGGTGCCTGGTATGGCCAAGAGCCACCGGGGGTGCCTCCGCGGGGCTACCAGCCGGTCCCGCCGCAAGGCGAGCCGCCCTGGCAGGCTTCGCCATATCAGGGCGGCCCCCCAGGTCCGTACACGGGGCCGCCGCCGAGGCGGCCCAAGAGGCGGCGCATGTCCGTGTCGCTGCTGGTCCTCGGTGTCATCGTCGTTCTCGGCGCGATCGCCGCGACGGTCGTCGTGTTCGTCCTGCCCGGCGACAAGGGCAACGGGTCCAACGGTCCCCACCGGGTGGCCGGCGAGCAGCCTTCTCCACCCGCCAACGACGCCTCGCCGCAGTGGGACGCGCCGAGCCATACCTGGGTGGCGCTGAGTGAAGACTGGACCGTACCGCAGGTGGACAAATCTCCGCACGCCTACGGCCTGGCCTCCGATGACCAGCGGGTGTTCACCCTGCGTAAGCCCCTCGGCGATCTGGGCGAGAGCCTCAGGCAGGAGCCCGAAGCGGAACTGACCGCCTACGACGGGGCGTCCGGCAAACGGCTTTGGCGCAAGACGCTTCCGTGGATCCAGGACGCCTCACCGGTCGCGGGTAACGGGATTGTCGTCGTTCCGAGCGGCAAACAGGAGGATGGCTCGGTCACAGGTCCCCAAGCCGCCAACTACATCGCCTTCGATTCGGCAACCGGGGCCGAGCGATGGCGGGTCAAGGTAAGCCAGCGGGCGACGTTCCCGACGGTCACTTCCCGACCGGGCAACGCACCCGGCGTCTTCTTCAAGGGCGTGTTCTACTACGGAGACGGCCCGAAGCTGGTCGGCGTCGACCCCGCGACCGGTCGCGTCCGCTACCAGACGGCGGGCAAGAACCATGTCATTGTCGCCGGCCCTGTCGTGGCCGGAGGTCGCATCACCGTGATTACTGAGGAGCCTTTCAACCCCAGCGCACCGTCTTATGTCCGGACGGCGTTCATGTTCACTCCCGACCTGAAGGGCCAGGTCTCGTCGGACTTCCCCGAACACGCCAAACCCGAAGCGATCACGGCCAGCGGCGACGTCCTCGTCGCCTGGGGCGCGAACGTGATCTGGGCCACCGACGCCCGCAACGGCCGCGGCCTGTGGAGCAAGCAGCTTCCGGACCTGACGGAGACCACGGGCGTCCTGGGCAAGGTCATCATCGTTCATGACTTCCGAGACAACGCCAAGAAGAAGTTCCTCGGTTACGACCTGCTCAGCGGAAAGCAGCTTTGGACCACCATCCCGCCCAACCTCAGCGGTTCCACAACAGAAAGCTTCAATGTGGGGATCGCGGACGGAACGTTGTTCGCGCTGGCACACGGCATCACGATCATCAACGCGACCAACGGCGAGAAGGTGTTCACTCATTCGACCAACCGAGGAGGCGGCCTTGTGACCACGGCGGCCGGACGCATCGTCGTCTACAACCAGGACGGGATCACCGGCTTCAAGTGAGCGATACCGGCTTTCCCGGAGCGCCGCGGGCCCGGGCGCCTGATCGTGACCTGCGCGAACGGGTCGCGGTGTGGAGCGGCTCCAAGGGCGAGCTGCTCGACGAAGTGCTCGGCTATCGCGATGTCATCACCGGTTCCGACCAGGGGCGAAGCTTCCAGGCGTTCTACGACTTCCTACTCTCGCCGCAGCGGCAGGCCGAGCTCACCGAGCTGCTCGACAGGATCCAGCAACTGGCGGCCATCGACGAGAAGGACCCGCGAATGCGTCGGATCCACTACGACTGGCTCGACGCCGCGGAGCCTGACCGACACGGTGGACGCGCTGCGGGCTGCCCTGGACGAGGCGCCCCACCTGCCCGGATGAACCCACGGTGACCGCCGAGACCGTGCCCGGTCGGTCCGACCAACCCCGGTCCGACCAACCCCGGTCCGACCAACCAGGTGTACTGGCCCTGGCGATACCCGCGCTGGGCGTGCTGGCCGCCGAACCGCTGTACGTGCTCGTCGACACCGCGGTGGTCGGTCACCTCGGTGCCCTGCCGCTCGGGGCGCTGGCGGTGGGCGGCACGCTGCTGTCCCAGGTCGCCGCGCAGGGCAACTTCCTCGCCTATGGCACCACCGGGCGTGCAGCACGTCTGCATGGCGCCGGCCGTCGGGCCGATGCCGTCCGAGAGGG
>DATCWR010000141.1:0-6530 GCA_036566245.1 Mycobacteriales bacterium
CGGTGGCCGCGGCCCAGGCCGACGCCACCTGGGCGGCCGGCGGTGTGCCGGTGGACCTGGCCGCCCGGACCGGGCCGATCTTCCGGGCCGACCCGGGTGCGTTCAGTGAGGACGGCTACCACCCGTCTGCCGACGGCTACCGGCTGCTGGCCGAGGCCCTGTTGCCCGCCGTGTCCGAGGCCGCCGGCATTCCCGCGTCGCTGTAGTTCGGTCCGGAGCTCCGCCCCGGCGAGGGCTCGGGGGGAACCGTCTCACGGCCGGTCGAACAGGTCGGTGTGGGTCCGCGCCACCGCGGCCCGGGCCGCGTCCCAGGCCGGGACCGACCCGGTGTTCAGCACATCGTGCACCATCACGGTGAGTTGGTCGACCAGCATCGGATCGTCCAACCTGGGGACGATCCGGCGGGGCTGGTGCTCCGCGTCGGCCGCCACGTCGGCGAGTCGCTGCACCAGGGCGAACACCGTCTCTGACCTGACCCGGCCGTTCACCTCGACGTGCCAACTGTCGACGGTCCACCGGCCGATCCGGTGCAGCAGCGCGGTGGTCTCCGCCAACAGCCGGCGGTCGACGGGTTCGGTCTGCTGCTCGCGTGCGGACATGGCACCAGACGCTACCCGCGGTGGCGTCCCCGGCCAGCCACGGAGGTACCACCAAGAAGAGCGCCCACCCGGGTGCACGGGGTGGACGCTCTCCTGGCACGGAACCGGTGATTACTCCCGGAAGTAGCTGAGCAGCCGGAGGATCTCCAGGTACAGCCAGACCAGGGTCACGGTCAGACCGAATGCCGCATACCAGGCGAACCGCTCAGGTGCGCCTCGCCGGATCGCCTGGTCGACCATGTCGAAGTCCAACAGGAACGACAGCGCCGCCACCCCGATGCACACCAGGCTGAACAGGATCGCCATGCTGCCGCCGGACCGCAGGCCCAGACCCTCGGGGGTGAACAGGGAGGCCACCAGGTTCGCGATCATCAGCACCACCACGCCGATGAGCGCGCCCAGCATCCACCTGGTGAACTTCGGCGTGACCCGGATCGCCCCGGTCTTGTACACCACCAGCATGCCGGCGAACACCCCGGCGGTGCCGATCACCGCCTGTACCGCGATGCCCGGATAGTAGGTGTTGAACCACTGGCTGACCCCGCCCAGGAACACACCCTCGACCGCTGCGTAGCTGAGGATCAACGCCGGGTTGGTGCTCTGCCGGAACGTGACCACCAGTGCCAGCACGAATCCGACCAGTGCCGCGCCGAGGACCAGGCCGCCCGCCGAGGCGCTGCTGGCGACCAGTGCCCAGGACAACCCTCCGGTGACCACCAGGGTGCCCAGCATCGCGCCGGTCCGGACCACCACGTCGTCCAACGTCATGTAACGCGACGGCGTGTATGCCGGCTTGTTGTACATGTCCTGCAACTGGGCGGCGTCGGGAGTGGCCACGTCGAAGGTGGCGTATCGCTGCCCGTCGGGGAACCCGCGGTTGAAGACGGGGTTGTTGCTGTTCACGTCGACTCCTTCACGGGCGCTGTGAGGCGCGGGGATGCTGACACGGTAACGCGCCGTCGAGGTGGCACGGTTCCCGTACCCCCAAGCATTCTTTGCCAACGTATCCGGTCGCTCTGAACGTAGCCCGCCGGGGCCGGCCAGGAAAGACCTGGACCGCGACCTGGTCCGCTGGTCGCCGACGCCAGGTCGGTTGCGGCAGCCACCGACGTGCCGACACCGGCGGACGGACCACCCGGCCGGTGCGCGACACGAGCCGCGACGCGCGCGGGTCGCGCCTGGAGGCGACCTATCCTGGGTCCACTCGGACGGCCATCCGCTTCGGCCCAACCCATCGATCGCAGTCACCTGATCGACCCAGACACCGGACCAGACTGGTCGCCGCGTGGAGCGCACCCGGCCCCCGTGCGCGGGTACGCGGCCGTGCCCCCGGTCGGGTTCGAACCGACACTAGAGCCCTTTTAAGGGGCTGGCCTCTGCCTGTTGGGCTACGGGGGCGGTTGAGAGGCTAGCGCCTCGAACGTCCCTCAGTAGCCGCCATTGCGGGGTCAACGGCGATGGAGAGCAAAACGTCTGTTCTAGCTACCTGGTCAAACGCATCCGTTTGCTGCCACACGCGCTGTGGAAGTAGTCGGTCGCCACCAACAGGTTGACGAAAGGACCTCGCCATGCGACGCACGTGGATTCTTGTCACCGCACTGGTTGCCGCCCTGGTGTTTGTCACGCTGGGCCGTATCGCAACCGGGCACCGAGGTGACCATTCGGTGGGGACCACCCAGGCCGGACAGAGCGACCAGGTCAGCCACAGTGGCAGGACGAACGGGGTCGACGCACCAGACCAACCCACCCCGAGCAGCCAGATTAGCCACCCGGGGGGCACCAGCCACCCCGGGAACAGCGGTCGACCCGGTGACACCACCGCGGTCGACCCGGACTCGTTCTTCACCCCCACCAGGCTGGAACCGGGCGAGAAGCCACCCCAGTTCATCATCGTGTCCTTCGACGGCGCCGGGTCCCACGAACGCTGGAAGTACTGGCACGACGTGGCCGACCGGGCCGGGATGCGGGTCACCGGATTCCTGTCCGGGGTGTACCTGCTCGACCAGGCTCATGCCACCGCCTACCAGGGACCCGGGCACCGCGCCGGTGCCAGCGACGTCAGTTTCTCCGACGACGGTGCGACCATCGCGACCCTGATCGGCGACCTGAACGAGGCATGGCGCCGGGGCGACGAGATCGGCACCCACTTCAACGGCCACTTCTGTGCCGGCAGCGGCTATTCGGGAGGCCAGTGGTCCCGGGCGGACTGGAACAACGAACTCGATCAGTTCTTCCACTTCCTCGCCAATTACCAGCAAATCAACAAGATCCCCAACGCACCAGACCTGATCGTGCCAGCGGACACCATCAAGGGTGAGCGCACGCCCTGCCTGGAAGACCAGCAGGACGCACTGTTCTCCGCGCTACGCGACCACCAGATGACCTACGACTCCAGCGGTAACACCAACGGCATCGCCTGGCCCACACAGACCAACGGCGTGTGGGAGTTCCCGCTCGCCCTGGTGCCGATGGCGGGGTCGACCCGGGGCGTGCTGGCCATGGACTACAACTTCTACTACTGGCAGCACAAGGCCGTCGATGCCGACCCGGCCACCGCCAGGAAGGACTCCGCGCAGGTGCTGGCCACCTACCAGCGGATGTTCGACGCGACCTACCACGGCAACCGCGCGCCGCTGGTGCTGGGGAACCACTTCAACAGTTGGAACCACAACGCCTACACGCAGGCCCTGGCCACGTTCGTCCAGGACGCCTGTCACCAGCCCGAGGTGCACTGTGTGCCGTACCGCGACGTGATCCGGTGGATGGAGGCGCAGGACCCGGCGGTGCTGGCCCACCTCCAGGACCTGCCCGCGGTCGACACGGCCCACCCCTGACCGGCACGCAGGGTCAGTGCGGATCAGCCCGGGGAGGACGGGACGGCGGCTCGGAACGGGCCGCCGCCTCGAAGTCGGCCCTGGGCTGCTGGATCTGCCCCAGCGACACAACGTCCCGTCGGAAGAACAACGACAACGTCCAGTCCGCGACAATCCGCACCTTACGGTTGAACGTCGGCATCCTGCTCACGTGATACGTGCGATGGATGATCCAGGCCGGCAGGCCGCGGAACTTGACCCCGTACACCTCGGCCACGCCCCGGTGCAGTCCCAGCGTGGCCACCGACCCGGCGTAGGCGTGCCGGTACGGCCTGGGTGGTCGGCCGCGCAGCACCGCGATGATGTTGTCGGCCATCACCCGGGCCTGCCGGGTTGCGTGCTGCGCCGAGGGGCCACAGGTGGCCTCCGGGTCGTGGCTGGTCAGATCGGGCACCGCGGCGCAGTCCCCGGCGCTCCACGCCCCCTCCACACCACGTACCCGCAGGTCCGCGTCGCACACCACCCGGCCCCGACGGTCGGCCGGCAGGTCGGTCCGGGTGATCAGCGGGTTCGGCTTCACCCCGGCGGTCCACACGATCGTGTCCGCGTCGAACCGCTCGCCGTCGCTGAGGACCACGTGCCCGTCCACCGCCGACTTCAGCAGCGTCCTCAGCCGCACGTCCATGCCACGTTCCCGCAGCCGGTCGGCGGTGTAGGCGGCCATCCCCAGGCTGACCTCGGGCAGGATCCGGTCGGCCGCCTCGACCAGCACCCAACGCATCTCCTGTTGGGACAGCTCCTCGTAGTACCGGATCGCGTACCGGGCCATGTCCTCCAGTTCCGCGAACGCCTCGATGCCGGCGTAACCGCCGCCGACGAAGACGAACGTCAGGGCCGCGCGGCGCAGGTCCAGGTCGCGGGTGGAGGCGGCGAAGTCGAGCCGGGACAACACGTGGTTACGCAGGTAGATGGCCTCGCCGAGGTTCTTGAACCCGATGCCGCACTCGGCCAGGCCGGGAATCGGCAGGGTGCGGACCACCGAACCCGGGGCCATCACCAGGATGTCGTAGGGCAGGTCGAACGGCGGCCCACCGGCGGCCGTCACCCGAGCCGTCCGACGGCCGTGGTCGATCCCCAGCACCGCGCCGGTGATCACCCGACAGCCGTGGAGCACCCGCCGCAACGGCACCACCACGTGTCGGGGTTCGATCGACCCGGCCGCCGCCTCGGGCAGGAAGGGCTGGTAGGTCATGTGGTTCTGTGGCTCGACCACGGTGACCGTGGCCTCCCGACGGCCCAGCTTCTGCTGCAACCGCAGCGCGGTGTACATACCCACGTACCCGCCGCCGACAACAAGGATGTGCGGGCTCTCCCCCATGTCCCCGAGGCTACCTCGCCCAGGGCCCGATGGTCCGCCCTGAAGCACCGGTGAGTGACACCGGACCGCCTGGCGCCCGAACCGCCGACCCCACACCCGACCCGGCCAGACACGGTGGACCGGTGGCAGTCAGCGGTGAATCACCGGCGGGTAAGCAGTACCGGGATCGCGGCCAGCACGACCACGCCGGCCAACCCGAACAGGTCGACCCACAGCCCACCGGAGACCCGGTCGGTGGTCATGGTGACCAGGCCGAACACCACGGCAAGCAGCGACACGTCGAACGCCCGGGAGTACCACCGCACCAGCACCGCCCGGCCAACCCGGGCGGCCGGCGGTAGCGCGGCCAGCAGTGCCGCGGTGGTGTGGAACAGGTACAGCAGCACGGCCAGCACGACCGTCCCGGCCACCGGCGCGGCGTCATGCAGTCCCCACCGCAGCAACCAGGCCAGTAACACCGCGCCGACCACCATGCCGGGAAGGACCCCCTCGGGTGCGGCCAGCGAGCCGTACAGGGCCGCGGCACCAACCAGCACGACCAGCCCACCGGGCATCGACCATCCGCCCTGCGCCAGGCCGAGCGCCACCCCGCCGGTGGCCAACAACACCACCCGCAGCGCCACCTGCGCGGCCGGCATCACCCGAAACACCGCGAACGACCCACCCCGGGGCACCATCCCCCGGACCAGACCCATCAGACCCATCGGGCACCCGCCTCACGACCGGCCACTGCACCGCAGCCCCGCACGGTGGTCATCGAGCGACCCGAGGTGCCCGGGCCGCCCGGCTCACGTCCCGCAGCACCTCGTCCAGGCTGCCCGAACCGCGCCAGGGCACCACCGGAACGCCCATCTCGGCCAGCCGGCCCACCCCGTTCTCCCGGTCCAACCGCCACAGTCGCCAGGCCAGCAGCGTCCACGGCCCGTACTGGTCCGGACCGGCGTCGGGAGGCAGGGTGTCCACCACCACGACCGGTCGACCGCCGCGGGCCAGCCGGGCCACCGTGCCGAACGCCTGGTCGCCGAGCAGCGGGGACAACACCACGACCAGTCCACCCAACGGCAGGTCGGCCGTGGCCAGCGCGATGCCGACGTCGTCGGTCTGGCGGTCCGCACGCACGTCCAGCAGCACGTCGAGCAGCCGGACCAGGTGGGCCCGGCCGGCCCCGGAGGGTACCCGGCGCATCGGTTGGCCCAGGTCGAGCAGGCTGACCCGGTCCCCGGCCCGCAGGTAGTGCTCACCGATCGCCGCTGCCGCGCGCACCGCCAGATCCAGGCTGGTCACCTCCGCGCCGCGAAGTTCGTACCGGGTGTCCAGGCACAGCGTCACGTTGGTGTCCCGGTCGGACACCGTGGAGGTGACGTGCAACCGGTCCGTGCGCAGCGACACCCGCCAGTTGATGCGGCGCAGCCGGTCACCGGGGTGGAACGGCCGCACCTCGGCGATGTCCGTTCCCTCGCCGTGTCGACGGGAACGGTGCGGGCCGACCAGCCCGTCCGCGCGAGGCACCGCGTCCACCGCGCTGAACACCTCCCGCAGCGGCCATACCGGCAGGTACAGCGCGGGAAGGCTCCAGGGACCGGCGGCGAACAGGCCCTGCCCGGCCGTGAGGCTCAGTTCGACCGGGCCGACCGAGGCCCGCCCCCAGTGCGTCGCGACCAGCGGCAGTTCCAGGACCCGGGCCCCGTTCCCGCCCACGCCGGGCAGCACCACCCGTCCGGCGCGGGCGACGCCGGTGGC
>DATCWR010000152.1:0-2188 GCA_036566245.1 Mycobacteriales bacterium
CCCGGGGGGAATCGCTCCATCGGGTGGGCTGCTGCACGCAGGAGTGATGCATGTTTTCGCGCGAAAACGTCGCTTCAGACGGCCCACACCGCGACGTTTTCGCGCGAAAACGTCAACCTGGGGGGAGGGTGGGGATGGGGGTGGCGAGGTAGTCCTCGACGCGGTCGCGGAGGGTGGTGGCCGGTCCGGTGCCGTGGTACCGGGGTGCCGATATCCGTGCGTGTAGGCGGCGCAGGCCCGCGTCCACGCTGGGAACCCGCAGCGCGTGCGGCAGTTCCAGCGCCCTGCCCAATGCGGCGTCGGCTGCGTCCAGATCGTCGTCCAGCAGGTACGCCTCGGCGATGTGTATTTGTGCTGTCGCTTCGTTGTCCCGTGCTCGTTCCTCGGCCGGACCTGACTGGTACGCCTGGATCGCGGCTTCGGCGGCCCGACGCGCCCGCGCGCCGTCCCCGGCGGCGACCCAGGTTCCGCTGGCGTAGTACTTCTCCTTCGCGGCGGGCAGAGACAGGATTCCGCCGTAGTAGGTGTCCAGTTCGTGAGGCCGGATCTGGTCACGCGCGGTGTCGGCACGGTTGAGTGCGTCGCCGGAAGTGGCCAGGTCTCCGATCTGCGCGGCAGCACGGGCCTCATGGGCAGCCATCCACACGGCGGCGGTGCCCCGGGGGCCAACATCCCTGCCTCGACGGGCGTAGTCGAGGGCCTGGGCGGGCCGTCCCGACCAGTAGGCGATGGTGCTCTGGGTACCCCGCAACCACGCGGTCAGGTCTGGATCTCCAACCTCCTCGGCGCAGATCAGGCCCGTACGCAGATGAGTCATGGCCTGACTGACGAACCCGAGGTTCTCGGTTGCTTCGGCGAGCATGCCCTGGGAGAGGGCGGCGAGGTGGCACAGGTCCCTGGTTTCGGACACCCGTTGCCGACCGTCGAGCAGGGTGAACACCCGGTCCCGCAACCTCGACGCCGACTCGAACAACCACACTCTGGGCGCGTTCGCGAAACCCCGGGCCAGGCCCTGGGCGTCCTCTCGGAGCCGTTCCAGCGTCAATGGGCCCACGTTGCTGGGCTGGTCACCCAGGCGGGCGGATTCCTCGGCTGCCATGATCAGTTGCCTTTCGACCGAACCGACACCCCACCGGGGATCACCCGGCAGGGGCGTCGATGGTGCCGGTTCCGGCTCGGGGTCAACGGCCGGCATGTAGTCGTGCGCGAACCCGAGTCGGATCGGGCTGGTCTGGAACAGTCGGGACACCAGGTCCTGGTAGTCCGGGCCCAGCTTCTCCCCGCCCTCCCAGCCCTTCCAGGAGCGCTCGGACAGGCCACGGGCGCCCAGGTTGTTCTCCCGACACATCCGGTGGAACGCGGCCACCACCTGTTCCACCGTGTAGTTCCACGCCACCCGGTACGAGCGCAGGATCGAGTAGCCGCAGTGCTGCGAGATCGCCAGGGCGATCTCGTGCAGCAGATCCGGGCTCGGCTGGACCGGGTCACCGGCCTCCACCAGCAGTTTCACCCGCAGTTCACGGGCACACCGCAGGGTGTGCGGGCGGCGGTCAGCAGGATCGGGGGTGTGCAGATTCTCCATAGAGCGGGTCCCGAAAGGCCAGTGAGGGGAATCGACAAACGGACACCTCACACGCCACCACAGATTCGCCACCCACACCAGTGCCGGTTCCCCCGCCGGCAGGGTGAGACCCGGCCACACCCTCTGGTGCGCTGGCCCTCACCCTGCGCCGATCTTGGTCCTATCGCTGTTATCTGGCGGGCCAGTTCAACAAGACCAAGATCGGCGCCGGCCAGTTTGACCTCGGAGCGTGGCGCGACCAAGGAAGGAGTCTGGACCGGGATCTACGCGGACGGAGCCGTCAGACGGGCGGCCTCCACAGCGGCAAGGACCCTGTCCTGTACGGCAGCGGCCTCGGCGAGGGAGAGGCGCGGGTAGGACCGCCACCCGCCAGCTTCGGACTGTCGGACCTGGTCGGCGAGTTCACCGATCTGGCCCACCGCTGCCGCGTAAGCGGCCAACCGCGGGCCAGAGTGCCAGGTCGCGAACTCCGGAAGGTAGAACCAGAATTTGCCCTTTCCCGGTTCGGCACCGATGTCGACATTCCACAGCGGAGTGTCAACTCCGTTGACGCGGTACCGCCCGGTCACCGTGGGCGTGGCACCCTTTCCCCAGGCGAGTCGGGAG
>DATCWR010000158.1:0-8466 GCA_036566245.1 Mycobacteriales bacterium
GGCGGTGGCCCCCCACAGGGCGCCGGCCAGGGCGCCGGCGATGGCCGCGACGGTGTCGGTGTCGTCGCCGGCCCGCACGGCGGCGGCCAGTGCCGTACGCAGGTGTCGACCGGCCGGTTCACCCGGCATGGCGGTGTGCACGATCGCCGAGTAGGCCGCCTGGAGTGCGGGGACCACGAACCCGTTCGGGCAGAACCGCCCGGGCGGGTTGTGCTCGGCCTCGTCGATCCTGGCCGCCCAGGCGTCCCGGCTGCTGGTCGGCAACAGCGCCAATCCCTCCTGGATGCCCTCGAGGGTTCCGTCGAGTACGGCTCGGCGGATCGCGGCGCACCACAGCACGCACGCGTCACCGGCCAGGCCGTCGTGGTGGGTGAGTCGGCTGACCTGCCGAGCCGCCTCGGCCATCCGTTCGGCGTCGTGCAGGTAGGCCAGTGCCACCGGTGCGGTCCGCATCAGCGACCCGTTCCCGGCGGTACGGCCGGTCTGTTGGTGCAGCGTGGCTGACGCCTCGCGTAGCGCCACGGACGGGTGCGGCCCGCCGGCGCGGCCCCCGGCGAGGAGCACGCTGCGGGTCTGCGCGCCGACGTCGGTGGCGCCGCCGTGGAACCAGTCGAGGAAGTTGGCCGCCACCATGTCCAGCGCGACGGTGTCGAGCAGGTCGGCGCCGGTGGCGGTGACCCTGCCGATGCACACGGCCATCTGGGTGTCGTCGCTGTACTCGCCGGGTGCGTAGGGGCCCAGACCGCCGCCGAGCATCCGCGGTTCCACATCGGCGGCCAGCGGGGTTCCGAACTCGTAGGGCACGCCGAGCGCGTCTCCGCAGGCGGCGGCCAGCATGGTGCCCGCCACCCTGTCGACCTGCGCCTGGCTCAGTCTCGCCGGGCTGTGGCTCGCCGCGGGGCTCGTCTGGTCAGCGGCGGACATGGGTACCTCCTCGACACGCCTGACCCCGCCGCGTCCGAGGGCGTCGGTACCCATGGTTGGCCGGACGGTCGGGATGCGAGGACTGTCCCACGGTGGTCCGTCAGTCCGTGTCGGGTTCGGACAACCGAGCCTGCTGTGTCTGTTGGGTCCGGCTGGCCTGCATGGCCTGCCAGCGGTCCAGCATGGCGACCATCTCCCTGCGCAGGAACCCGAAGAACTCCGCCATCTCGGCCATGCGGTGACCGGCCGGGGAGTCCTGCCCCAGTGCTGCGATGCCCTCGCGCAGGCTGCTCTCCCACCGGAGCATCAACCGGTCGCGGCCCAGGGTCACCTCGTACAGTACGTGCGGATCCACCCGGAACACGTCCCGTCGTGACCCGGGCTCACGTTCCCGGGTGACCAGGTTGACCTGGGTCAGGTAGCGCACCGCGCCGGACACCGCTGCCGGGCTGACCCGCAGGATGTCGGCCAGTTCGCCGGCGGTGAGCCGGCCGGAGTCGGTCGAGACCAGGGCGGCGAACACCCGGGCGGGCATGCGTGGGATACCCGAGTCGGTCAGCACCGCGGCGAAGCGCTCGATGAACCTCCCGACCGGGTTGTCGTCTTCCTTCAGATGGGGCGCCTGTGTCACCACCGCATCATCCCGTCGTCTCGTACGGCGACCAAGTTCACATATTTTAGCAACTTCACGAGATTGTGAAATCTGTGTATCGTGTGGGCCATGACGACCGCCATCTCGGTGTCGGGTCTGGTGAAGAACTTCGGCCGGACCCGGGCCCTGGACGGTCTGGACCTGAGCGTCCGGACCGGTGAGGTACACGGCTTCCTGGGCCCCAACGGCGCCGGCAAGTCCACCACGATTCGTATCCTGCTCGGCCTACTGCGTGCCGACGCCGGCACCGTCCGACTGCTCGGCGGCGACCCGCGCCGGGACCTGGCCGCCCTGCACCGCCGGCTCGCCTACGTCCCCGGTGACGTGACACTGTGGCCGACCCTGTCCGGCGGTGAGGTCATCGACCTGCTCGGTCGCCTGCGCGGTGGCCTGGACCCGCACCGGCGGGCCGACCTACTGGAGCGTTTCAGGCTCGACCCGACCAGGAAGGGGCGGACCTACTCCAAGGGCAACCGGCAGAAGGTCGCCCTGGTCGCGGCACTGGCCTCCGACGTGGAACTGCTCCTGCTCGACGAACCGACCTCCGGGCTGGACCCGTTGATGGAGTCGGTGTTCCGAGACTGCGTCGCCGAGGAGAGGCGAAACGGGCGCACCGTGCTGCTGTCCAGCCATGTCCTGGCCGAGGTCGAGGCGCTGTGCGACCGGGTGAGCATCATCCGCGACGGCCGGACCGTGCAGACCGGTACGCTGGCTGACCTGCGTCACCTCAGCCGCACCTCGGTCTCGGCCGAACTGGTCGGTGCGCCCACCGGGCTGGGTGACCTGCCCGGTGTGTACGGGTTGACCGTGCGCGACTGCCAGGTGCGTTGCCAGGTTGACGCGGCCGGGCTGGACGGCCTGCTCGCGGCGTTGACCCGGTTCGGGGTACGCAGCCTGGTCAGCCAGCCACCCACCCTGGAGGAACTGTTCCTGCGCCACTACCAGCAGGAGCGACCCGTCGCCGAGGCAGCGTCATGAGGACCGTCCCGGTGGGCACCGGCGCGATGGTCCGGCTGGCCCTGCGCCGCGACCGGATCATGCTGCCGGTGTGGATAGCGTCGTTGACCGCGGCGGTGGTCGGTACCGCGTCCTCGTTCTCCGGGCTCTACCCGACACTGGCCTCCCGTCAGCAGTTCGCCTCGGGCATCGGGGCGAACCCGGCGCTGCGCGCCCTGTACGGCCCCGGATTCGACCTGACCTCCGTCGGCGGCCTGACCGCCTGGCGGATCGGTGGGACCGGTGCGGTGCTGGTGGCGCTGATGAGCGTGCTGGTCGTGGTCAGACACACCAGGGCGGAGGAGGAGGCCGGCCGACTGGAGTTGCTCGGCTCGACCGTGTTGGGTCAGCGGGCGGCCCTGGTGGCCGGCCTGACGGTCGCTGTCGGCGCGGACCTGGTCATCGCGGTTCTGGTCGGTCTGGGGCTGACCGGGTTGGGTCTGCCAGCCGCCGGATCGTTCGCGCTCGGGTTGTCCCTGGCCGCCACCGGAGTGCTCTTCGGAACGGTCGCGGCGGTCACCGCGCAACTGACCAACGGTCCTCGGGCCGCCAACGGAATGGCCGGCGGAGTTCTCGGCCTCAGCTTCCTGCTGCGGGCGGTCGGCGACGGGGTCGGACCTGGTGGGCCCCTGACCTGGTTGACCTGGTTGTCCCCGATCGGCTGGATCGAGCACGTCAGGCCGTTCGCTGGCGAACGCTGGTGGGTGTTCGGGCTGGTGGTGGCTGTCGCGGCCGTGTGTGCCGGTGTCGCCGCGGTACTGGTCACCCGCCGCGACCTGGGTGCCGGTCTTCTGCCGGCGCGGCCCGGCCCGGCTCACGGTTCGGCTGGCCTGGCCGGTCCGTTCGCACTGGCCTGGCGGCTGCACCGTGGCGCGTTGCTGGGGTGGTCTGTCGGTCTGGCCGCGATGGGGAGTCTGGCGGGCAGTGTCGCCGACGTGGTGGGGGACCTGGTGAACGACAACCCGCAGATGGCGCAGGTGCTCGAACGGCTGGGCGGGCAGGGCGGCCTGGCGGACACCTATCTGGCCGCGACGATGGGAATCGTCGGCCTGGGCGCCTCCGGGTACGCCGTACAGGCGATGTTGCGGCTGCGGGCGGAGGAGACCGCGTCGCGGGCTGAACCGGTGCTGGCCACCCCGGTCGGCCGGACCCGGTGGGCGCTGAGCCACCTGCTGTTCGCCGGGGTGGGTACCGCGGTACTTCTCGGTGCGGTCGGGTTGGGGGCGGGGCTGGCACACGGACTGCGCACCGGTGAGGTGGGCACCCAGGTACCTCGGCTGGTCGGCGCCGCCCTGGCGCAACTTCCTGCCGCCTGGGTACTCGTGGGTGTGGCGGTGGCCCTGGTCGGGCTGGCGCCGCGGGCGGTGGTGGGCGGGTGGGCCGTGCTGGCCGCGTGCGTGCTGGTCGGGCAACTCGGCCCGGTGCTGCGGTTCGACCAGTGGGTGATGGACCTCTCGCCGTTCACCCACCTGCCCCGGCTGCCTGGTGGCACGGTGACCATCGCGCCGATGGTCTGGCTGGTCGCGGTGGCGGCCGTGCTGGTGGTCGCGGGGTTGGCCGGCCTGTGTCGGCGGGACATCGGCTGACCACGCTGGGGAACGTGCCGGGGCGTCGTTCAGTCGGCGCGGTCGAGTAGGGGCAGCAGGACCTCGTCCACGATCGACACCAGATAGGCGTCGGTCACCGGCGGGCCCCCGACCAGGCAGTGCAGCAGGACCATCGACGGTCCGACGCTGGCGACCAGCGGAGTGGCCGCGGCCGGATGCACGTGGCCGCGTTCGACGCCCCGGCGCAGCACCTCCACGAACTGCTGCCTGCGCGGTTCGATGACCCGTTCGTGCAGCACCCGGACGAACGTCTCGTCCCGCTTGGCGTCAGCCATCAGCGCCTCGATCGCACAGCCGCTCGGGCAGTCGACCATCGTCTGGATCCGGCGCAGCAGGTCGAGCAGATCCTCGCGGACCGTGCCGTGGTCGGGCAGCTCACCGGGGGAGGGCAGCAGGTACTCCAGCGTGTCCACCACCAGTTCACCCCGCGAGGCCCACCGGCGGTACAGCGCGGCCTTGCCGGTGTGGGCCCGGGCCGCCACCCCCTCCATGGTCAGTCGGCCGTAGCCGACCAGTCGCAGTTCCTCGACGGTCGCCTCGAAGATCGCTCGCTCGAGTGCCTCGCCACGGCGACGCGTGGCACCGGGCGACTGCTTCGGCTCGCGGACCACATCGACGGACATGAGATGGAGATCACCACCAGTTAGTGAACGCTTGCGTTCCTCGAATCGGGCTCTGTACCGTCGGCGCGATAGTGAACGGTGTCGTTTCTTACGGTAGGGTCGGACCACAGGAGAGACAAGGGATGACAATCCCCGAAGCGGTAGCCGCAACGGTACCGGCACCGGAGCCGCGAGCGGCCCGGCGCGGTCACCATGGCGGGCTCGCACTGGCGATCATCGCGGCCTCACAGTTGATGGTCGTGTTGGACGCGACCATCGTCAACGTCGCGTTACCCAGCATCCAGGATGCGCTGCACTTCTCCACCACCAACCTGTCGTGGGTGCTCAACGCGTACACCCTGACGTTCGGCGGGCTGCTCCTGCTCGGTGGACGGGCCGGCGACATCCTCGGCCGACGTCCGGTCTTCATGTTCGGCATCGGCTTGTTCACGATCGCGTCCTTCCTTGGCGGTCTGGCCACCTCCTCGGGATGGCTGCTGGCCGCGCGTGCCGTGCAGGGTGTGGGCGCGGCGATCGCCTCACCGACCGCACTGGCCCTGATCACCACGAACTTCGCCGAGGGCCCCGAGCGGAACCGGGCGTTCGGGGTCTTCGCCGCGGTGTCGGGGTCGGGTGCGGCGATCGGACTGCTGGCCGGGGGGATGCTGACCTCCTGGCTGTCGTGGCGGTGGGTGTTGTTCGTCAACGTGCCCATCGGGGTGCTGCTGGTCGCGGTCATACCGCTGTTCGTCAACGACTCGCCGCGCCGGCCGGGCCGGTTCGACCTCACCGGGGCACTCACCTCGACCGCGGGCATGACCGTGCTGGTGTACGGGTTCATCCGCGCCGCCCAGGACGGCTGGCACGACACGGTGACGATCGGTTCGTTCGTCGCCGCGGTCGTACTGTTGGCCTCGTTCGCCCTCGTCGAGCGACGGACCCGGCAACCCATCACGCCACTGCGGATGTTCGCCAACCGGGACCGGTCAGGCAGCTACGGCATCATGCTCTGCCTGTCGGCCGCGCTGTTCAGCATCTTCTTCTTCCTCACCCTGTTCGTGCAGGACGTGCTGCACTTCAGCCCGCTGCGCGCCGGACTGGCCTTCCTGCCGCTGTCCGCGGCGGTCATCCTGTCCGCGCAACTGTCCGCGCGGGGGCTGCCCAGGTTCGGGGCCAAGTCGTTCATGGTCACCGGTGCGGTTCTCGCGACCGCCGCGATCGGATGGCTGACCCGCATCTCGGTGCACACCAGCTTCGTTGGCGGGATCTTCGCGCCGTCGCTGCTGTTCGGCCTCGGCATGGGCTTCCTGTTCGTCCCGCTGACACTTGTCGCGTTGTCCGGGGTGCAACCACACGAGTCCGGCGCGGCATCGGGCCTGCTCAACGTCATGCAGCAGGTCGGCGGCTCACTCGGCCTGTCCATCATGGTGACGGTGTTCGGCACCGCCAGTCGGAACGAGGCCAAGGACCAGGTCGCCCAGTTCCTGGCCGGTGCCAACCCACAGGACCTGGCCCGGTTCCAGCAGACGCAGCAACTGCCGCCGGAATACGCCAGTCACGTGTTGGCGCACGGGGTGTCCACCAGCATGGAGATGGGCGTGGTGTTCGCGGTGCTCGCACTGCTGCTGTCCCTGGTGGTGATCCGGGTCAGGGCGTCCGACCTGGACCCCTCGGCCATGCCCGGCATGGGCGGCTGACCCACAGCACCCGGGCACGGTCCAGGCATGATCCCGACCGTGCCCCGGTGACATCGGAGGACTGTCGTCAGGAGATGTCCGCATGGCTGCGCCGGTCGCGGCGTCCTGTTATGCCGCATACCGACGGGTGCGGGGCTGTTATGGACGGTCATGTTGCTGCCTAAGTCCGCTAAACTCACACGAGGCTGACGGCGGACGAGGTGAGGCGGCCATGAGACCGAGGCAGACATGACCGAGCGCGCGGGCCGCTCCGTGGACGCAGATCCGGTCGATCGCCGTAGCCTCCGATTCACCCGGGTCGAACTGGGTAACTGGCGGAACTTCACAACTGCCCAGGCGGATCTTCGCCCGCGAATGTTCCTGGTCGGTCCGAATGCCTCCGGGAAGTCGAACTTCTTGGACGCCTTCCGGTTTCTGGCTGACATCGTGAGTGTCGGCGGGGGGTTCCAGGCTGCGGTTGTCCGACGCGGTGGTGTGAAGATGCTGCGATCCTTCGCCGCCCGCCGTAACCCGACGGTGAGCCTCAAGATCGTCCTCGGCAACGATCACGCACCCGACGAGTGGACGTACGAACTGACATTCGGCCAGGACAACCAGCGCCGTGCCGTGATAACACGCGAGCTGGTCAAGCATCGTGACTCCGTCCTGTTGGAACGGCCCGAACCAGAAGACGGTGTCGATCCCGAACGACTCCGACAGACGTATCTGGAACAGGTCAACGTGAACCGCGACTTCCGGGTCGTCGCTGACTTCCTGGCGTCTGTTCGATACATGCACATCGTGCCGCAGCTTGTCGGAGAGCCAGACAGGTCAGTCGGCCGCACGAACGATCCGTTCGGCGGGGACTTCCTGGAACAGATCGCCGGGACAAACAAGCGGACCAGAGATTCACGGCTGCGCGCGATCGTCGATGCGTTGCGTGTAGCGGTACCCCAGTTGGAGGAGCTCGAACTCCAGTCGGACGCGTGTGGAGCTCCCCATCTGATGGGTAAGTACCAACACTGGCGTCCGCATGGAGCCTGGCAGTCGGAGGAGCATTTCTCGGACGGTACCCTCCGGTTGCTGGGACTGCTCTGGGCAGTTACGGACGGAACCGGGCCGCTGTTGTTGGAGGAACCCGAACTGTCGCTGCATCCTGAGATCATAAGGAACATTCCGCAGATGTTCGTGCGTGTACAGCGTCGCTCCGGCCGGCAGATCCTGGTGAGCTCACACTCTACCGAGATGCTGAATGATCCTGGTTTGGAGACTGATGAGGTGTTGGCTCTCCTGCCTGGCAAAGAGGGGACGTCTGTCCAGGCTCTGACCGACAGACCGGACGTCCAGGCGATGCGTTCGGCGGGCATTGAGCTGGGCGAGATCCTCCGCTCGGTCACCTCGCCGCGTGACGCGGCACAGTTGAGTCTCTTTGGCCGCTGATCGATGCTTGTCTCGGTTGCGGTTGAGGGCTTCTCGGACGAAGGTGTCATTGAGGCTGTTCTCTCGGCCTGCGATATATCGATAGGTGGCTTCTACGGACGTCGAGGTAAGTCCGAGCTGCTCAAGAGGTTGCCCGGGTACAACATGGCCGCGGTTCATGGCCCGTGGGTGGTGCTTGTAGACCTCGATCGCGAGTCATGCGTCGTGGACGCCCGCAGGAGATGGTTGCCTGACCCCACGGAACTGATGTGTTTTCGTATTGCCGTGACCGAAGCGGAGGCATGGCTGCTGGCTGACGCCGAGGCCATCTCAGAATTCCTCGGCGTCTCACCAACACTCATCCCAAATGAACCCGAGAAACTTGACGACCCAAAGTCGTTGTTGACAGCGCTGGCTCGGAAGTCCCGGAAGCGCGACATCCGTGAGGGGCTTGCCCCTCGGCCCGGAAGCGGCGCCGGCCCGTTACTGGTCGCCGTCGGCGGGGCGGCGCAGGCGCTTGGTGGTGCCACGCCGTCGCTTGTCCGACAGGCGGGGTTCCCGGGCCGCGCGGCTTGGTCGGGTCGGGCGGC
>DATCWR010000171.1:0-11285 GCA_036566245.1 Mycobacteriales bacterium
CCTCCTGGGCCGCCGGGATCCTTGTGCGATCAGCCAGTCCGAGGGGTTGCGGCCGTTGGTACACGTGACCGTTGCGGCCACCACCCTGGCCGGAGCAGACCACAAGCCGGGGACGTTGGACCGGTACGGTCCGATCCCGGCCGTGTTCGCCCGGAAGATCGCATCGGATCCCACCGGGGTGTGGAAGCGACTGGTCACCGACCCGGTCGACGGATCACTGATCGAACATTCCCGGCACACCTACCGGCCACCGGCCGCACTTGATGACTTCATCCGAGCCCGTGACCACACCTGCCGGTTCCCCGGCTGCCAACACTCCGCACACCACGCCGATGTGGATCACACGATCCCCTGGCCCACCGGACCCACCACACCCGGCAACCTGGGTGCGCTGTGCCGGCATCATCACCGCCTCAAGCACCACACCACATGGCGGTTGACACAAACCAACGGACGGTTCCACTGGACCAGCCCAACCGGCAGGCGATACCTCACCCACCCCCAGAACCACAACCCACCCTGAACCAACCGACGATCCAGAACCACCGCAGCCAGTGACGCCCCCTGCGACACGGCCCACTCACCGGGTGGTGACCCGGCTCGGTCAGGCGTCGAGAATCAGGTTCGTGCACGCTCGCCTGAGCGGCTACCTGCCGTGGGGAGGCGGACACTGTCTGTATAAGATCAGAGCCCCGGCGACATGGCCGAGGCCAGCGGTCGATCCGGGGCTTTCGTAATCCAGCATACAGGAGCATACGAGCGATGCCACCGCGACCTGCGGACGGACCGTGGGTGGAGGAGTGGCTGAGCGTGTCCCGTTTCTCCACATATCTCACGGCAGCCGGTGGGCGCCGGGAAGTCGCTCTGGATCTGTACGAGTGGAACTGCCGGACCGGTGGGGCACTGCTGCGGGACTTGTCCCACCTGGAAGTCGCGCTACGTAACACCTACGACGCTGTGGTCCAGACCCGATGGACCGGGAGCTCGCACTGGCTGCTCGCGCCTGATTCCCCGCTGCGCGTGGCGATCTTCCGAAGCAGGCGGGCCGGTCGGGGCGGGAAAATGCGGGTCGACATCAACGGCAGGTCGCGGGAACTGCTGGACGCGGCAGTGTCCAAGGCCCGACCGGGCGCCCCGGTGGGAAAGGTGATCGCGGAGCTGCCGTTCGGGTTCTGGCGGTACTGCACCTCCGCCGGCCACGAGAAGACGCTGTGGGTGCCCTACCTGCATCACGCTTTTCCCGCGGGTACCAGCCGTCGGGACGTCGACGAACGCCTCGGATGTCTCAATGCGTTGCGTAACCGGATCGCCCATCACGAGCCACTGCTACGGGAGGATCTGGACGAGCGACACAGAGAGATCCTCGACCTGTGCGGCATGCTCAACCCGACGTTGGCCCGGTACCTGGCGTCGACCAGCACCGTGCCCGCTATCCTCGCCGCTCGGCCCGCCAACCTTGCGACACCAGCAGAGCCGACGCGATCCGAGCCGGCCGAGGAACTGGTGTGACGCTCGGATGGGGAGTCCCTTCGCGTGGACCTCGGCTGGTCAGGCGTCGAGGATCAGGGTGACCGGGCCGTCGTTGACCAGGGAGACCTGCATGTGTGCGCCGAAGACGCCGGTGGCCACCGCTGTTCCCAGGGCCCGTAGTTCGGCGGCGAATGCGTCGACCAGCGGTTTGGCGACCGGGCCGGGTGCCGCCGCAATCCAGGACGGCCGCCGACCCTTGCGGGTGTCCGCGTAGAGCGTGAACTGGCTGACCACCAGAACCTGCCCGCCGGTGTCCCCGACGGATCGTTCCCCGTCCAGGATGCGCAGGCCGTGCACCTTACGAGCAAGTGTCCGAGCCTGCTCCACGCTGTCGCCGTGGGTCACCCCGACCAGCGCGAGCAGGCCGGCCCCGATCTGCCCGACCACCTCGCCGTCGACGCTCACACTCGCCGAGGACACCCGTTGCAGGACCGTGCGCACCGCCGCATCCACCCTCCCGACCCGGCCCGGCCACACCCGGGCGGCGGCCATGATCGCAGCCCGCCAACCCACGCGGGCGGGCCGGTCAGGTGGGCAGTAGGAACCCGCGCTCCACCAGGTGACGCACCACCGGCAACGCGGTGTCGACCAACTCCTCGGGCGGGTAGCCGTAGGCCGCGGCGAGCAGTGTGAACTGGTCGCGCAGCCGCACCTGCCCGTCGCAGCCGGCCACCAGGGACGCGGCGAGCTGGTCGACCTCACCCTGCCAGCGCATGCCGCCGGTCAGGTGCAGACGCTGCACGTCGACCTGCCAACCCTGAACCGGTGAGGCGACCTGCTCGAGCACCACGTCCGGCGCGGCCCGCAGCCGGGCGTCAAGCAGGTCCGGCATCGCGCGCAGCCGGTCCTGCCGGTCGAACCAGTCGATGATCGGCCCGGCCACCGGCTGGTTCACCTGCTGGCGAACCTCCTCGACCCGCACCACCGGATCAGCCGCGCCGCTGGCCCGCATGGTGACCAGAACGAACCCGACCGCCTCCACCTCGCGCGCACACAGCCAGTCCAACCAGTCGGCGTACCGGCGCTCGTAGTCGGGCAGGGTGTCCTCCTGGCTGTCGCGCAACCACATCCCGGCGTAGGCGGCCGGGTCCTGCACCTCCCGCTGCCACACCCACGCGTCACACCCGGTGCCCTCGAACCAGGACGCCACCTGCTCCTGCCAGGGCACCCCGCGGCGGTGCGTCCAGTTGGCCAGGAACTGACACCAGCCGCCCGGCGTGAGCATCTCCGGGGCCTGCCGGATGATCCGCTGGCACAGGTCGTTGCCCTCCGTCCGGGTACTGCGGTACGTGTAGTCGTCCCCGGGCCCCATCACGAACGGCGGGTTCGACACGATCAGGTCGAACCGGCGCCCGTGCACCGGTTCGAACAGGCTGCCGCGCAGCAGTTCCACCTCGACGCCGTTCAGCCGGGCGGTCAACTCGGCAAGTTCCAGCGCGCGCGGGTTCACGTCGGTGCCGGTGACCGCACCGGCGTGCTGGCGCAGGTGTAGTGACTGCACCCCCGAGCCGACCCCGAGGTCCAGGGCGGTGCCCCCGCGCGCCGGCACGGTGGCCTGGGCCAGGGTCACCGAGGCTCCGCCGACGCCCAGCACGTGGTCGCAGGGCAACGGGCCGGGCCGCCACTGCGCGCCCACGTCGGAGACCACCCACCACTCGTGGTAGGGGCGCAGGTCCAGGGCGGCGCGCAGCCCGGTGCCGTGCGGTTCCACCAGGTTGGCGGCGTAACAGACGTCCAACGGCAGGGCCGCGGCCACCGCCGACTCCGGTTCGTCGGTGCCGGCCAGGAACAGCCGCACCAGCGTCTCCAGCGGGGAACCGCCGGTGGTGGCGCGCAGCACCGGCACCCGCTCGCCCCGGGCCAGTGCCGCGTGCGCGACCGGCCCGAGCAGTTCGTCGACGGTGTCCACGTCGTAGGACGCAGCGTGCAGCGCATCCCGCAACCGGGCCACCTCCGCGTCGGTGAGCCTGTTCACGCGGCCAGCCTCCTGATCGCGGTGGCCACCTCGTCGGGGCGCTGCAACGGCAGTTCGTGGCCCGCGCCGGTCAGGTGACGCAGGGTGGCGCCGGGGATCGCGCCGACCAGCCGTTCCGGGCACCGGCGCGGGATGGTCGAGTCGCGGGTCCCGGCCAGCACCGTGGTGGGCACCCGTACCTCACCCAGTGCGTCACCGAGCATCGGCAGTTGGCGCACCAGAGCCCGCTGCTCGGCGAGGAAACTGCGCCACACCGGCCGGCGGAACTGCGCGGAGACCTCCATGTGCACGTAACCGTGGTCGGCGACCGACACGTGCCGGTCCAGCAACCGGCGCACCTGGTACGCGTACACCCGGCCGGCCGCCCGCAGTCCGACCAGGGCGGCCACCTCGCCGGTGACCGGCCAGGCCAGCGGGTGGTCGTGCCAGCGCAGGCAGCCCGGGCCGATCGAGGCCACCAGCGCCACCCCGGCCACCCGGTCGGGATGGCGGGCTGCCGCGAGCACAGCCACGCCACCGGCCCAACTGTGTCCGGCCAACACCACCCGGTCCATCCGGGAGCGGTCCAGCACCGCGCGCAGCCACGCCACGTTGCCCGGATAGTCGGTGGCCGGTTCCGGGTTGGTGCCGTACCCGGGCCGGTCGGGCATCAACACCGGCAGGCCACCCAACCGGTCGCGCACCGCGAGCCAGACCGCGGAGGTCGAGGGCTGCCCGTGCAGCAGGACGACGGCGTCAACAGGCACCCGGTCATTCTGCCTGGATCGCACCGCCGAACCGGTATTCGTACACGCCGGTGGCATCGGTGGAGAGTTCCCGTCCTTCGCCGTCGAGCAGACGAAACAGCCGGCAACTGTCACGACATGGGGGATTCCAGACCCGGCATGAGCACCTAGTCTCAGTGGTCGAGGCGGATCGAGGAGGCACTCATGCGGTTCGGGATCTTCTACGAACACCAACTCCCCAGGCCATGGAACGCCGACGACGAACGCCAGTTGTTGGCCAACGCGTTGGAGCAGGTCGAGATCGCCGACCGGGTGGGTGTCGACCACGTCTGGGAGGTGGAACACCACTTCCTGGCCGAGTACAGCCACTCCTCGGCACCGGAGGTGTTCCTGGCCGCGGCCAGTCAGCGGACCAGCCGGATCCGGCTCGGCCACGGCATCATCCAACTCCCACCGGCGGTGAACCACCCTGCCCGGGTCGCCGAACGGGTGGCCACCCTGGACCTGATCTCCGGTGGGCGGGTCGACTTCGGCACCGGGGAGTCCAGTTCGGCCGCCGAACTGGGCGGTTTCGGGGTGCCCCGGGCAGACAAGCGGGAGATGTGGCAGGAGTCGATCGACGTCATCACCCGGATGTTCGTCGAGGACCCGTTCGGCGGCTGGGATGGGCAGTACGTCCAGATGCCGCCGCGCGAGGTGGTTCCCAGGCCGTTGCAGCGGCCGCACCCGCCGCTGTGGGTGGCCTGTAGCCGCCGGGACACCATCCTGCTGGCCGCCCGCAACGGCATCGGCGCGCTGTCGTTCTCCTTCGTCGAACCGGAGGACGCCGGGGAGTGGGCCAGGGAGTACTACCAGATCCTCGGCTCGGCCGACTGTGTGCCGGCCGGGTTCGCGGTCAACCCGAACCTGGCCGTGGTGGTGCCGATGATGATGCACCCCGACGAGCAGACCGCGATCGACCGGGGCATCGACGGTGCCCACTTCTTCGGGTACTCGTTGGCCCACTACTACGGCATGGAACACGTGGTCGGCGGCGAACCGGTGGCCGAGGAGTTCGCCCGGCGCCGCGACGCGGCCGGATTCGCCCGGCACATCGTCACCCCGGACCAGGCCCCGCTGGGGGTCCGACTGATGCAGCAGGGACTCGGTTCGTTGCGCGGTGCGATCGGCACCCCCGAGCAGGTCACCGAACTGGTCCACCGCTACGAGCAGGCCGGGGTGGACCAGGTGATCTTCGTGTTGCAGTCCGGCCGCAACCAGCACGAGCACGTGTGCGAGAGCCTGGAGTTGCTCGGCTCGAAGGTGCTGCCGCAGTTCGTCGAGGGTCGGGAGGAGCAGGAGGCGGCCAAGGCCGAACGGCTGGCCCCGGCGATCGAGGCCGCGCTGGCCCGGCGTGCCCCGGCCCGGCAACTGCCGGCGCCCTACCCGATCGACGAGAACGCCGAACTGGCCCGGGCGCACCGCAGCCGCCGGATGCCACTGCGCGAACTGGGCCAGCAGGCCCGCGAGCAGGCCCGCGACACGCTGCTGCGCACCACCCGCGACGGGTTGGCCCGGATGGTCAGGGACGCTCCTGACGAGCGACTGGACCGCTACTTCGGCCGGTCCAGCGTGCAACGACTGGTCTTCGGGGCGATGGCCCGCCAGTACGATCCGGCGTTCGGCGGTGGCTTCTCCGGGCGGATCGCCTACCAGTTGCGTGGTATGGACGGCCAGGTGCACCACTGGACCATCGAGATCGCCGACGGTCGGGCCAGGGCGTTCCCCGGCGGTGCGGACGCGGCGGTGACCATCTACGGAACCGTGCCGGACTTCGCCCGGGTCGTCGCGGGCACCGTGAACCAACTGTCCTACCTGCTGGACGGGCGGATGAGCGTGGACGGTGACCTGAAACTGGCCTCCCGGCTGGCCGACATGTTCGGGGCCCGTTCCTCGTTCTGACCGGACGCTGACCGACCGCGTCGGGTGACCGGTGACAATGGGTCACCCGGCGTGTTCGGCAGGGGTGGCGGACGCCGCGGGCCGTGGTGGGAGCATGGGTGTGGCCGGTCTGTGCCACCGGCCCTCGGGAGGTGCAGTGAGGCTGGGCAGGCATCGCCGTGACACGCCGGTCATCACCGACGCCCCGGTCAGCCTGGAGGAGCAACTCGGTTACCGACGTCGCCGGTACGCCATCATGATGGCGATCCGCATCGTCTGCCTGATCCTGGCGGCGGCCTTCTACCACATCGTCTGGTTGATGGCCGCCTTCGCGGCCGGTGCGATCGTGTTGCCGTGGGTCGCGGTGATCATGGCGAACGACCGGTTGCCGGACCGAACGTCTGACTTCACCCGGTTCGGTGGGCAGGCCGAACAGGCCCTGCCGCCCGCTCCGGACGACACCCGCACCATCGAGGGCTGACCGTACCTTCGGTCAACGCCGGGCTGCGGCGATCAGGCCGGCCAGGTGGGCGTTGCGCACGACCAGTCGTACGTTCGCCTCCAGGCTGGCCCCGCCGGTCTGCCGGTGGAAGTGGTCCAACAGGTACGGGGTGATCGCCTTACCGCGCACCCCGTCCCGTTCCAGGCCGGCCAGTCCCTCGGCCAACACCTGGTCGTGCAGGGCCGGGTCCAGTTGTTCGGCCGGGGGAAGCGGATTGGCGAACACCACCGCGCCCAGGCCCAGGCCCAGCGACTGTCGGGACTCCAGCACGGCCGCGGCCTGTTCGGGAGTGTCCACCCACCAGTCCATCGGGTGCCCGGAGTCGGTCAGGTAGAAGCCGGGGAACCGGTTCGTCTGGTATCCGACCACGGCCACCGACAGGGTCTCCAGTCGCTCCAGGGTGGCCCCCACGTCGAGAACCGACTTCACCCCGGAACACACCACCGCGATCGGGGTGCGGGCCAGGACCTCCAGATCCGCCGAACAGTCCCCGCTGTCCCGGGCCTGGCGGTGCACCCCACCCAGCCCACCGGTGGCGAACACCGAGATGCCGACGTGCGCGGCGATCGTGATGGTGCTGGCCACCGTGGTCGCACCGTCCCGGCGCATCGCCAGGGCCATCGGCAGGTCCCGCACACCCAGCTTGGCCACCCCGGCCCGACACACCCACTCCAGTGCCTCGTCGGGCAGGCCCACCTGTACCTGCCCACCGAGTACCGCGATGGTGGCCGGCACGGCGCCACCGGCCCGTACCGCGGCCTCGACCTGTCGGGCCACCTCCACGTTGCGTGGGTACGGCAGCCCGTGCGCCAGGATCGTGCTCTCCAACGCCACCACCGGCCGGCGTGCGGCCAGTGTCCGGCGCACCTCCGGGTCCACCTGGAACGGCTTACCGAGCATCGCGGCCTCCCTTCGGGCCTTCCACTCGCCAGGTACGCGACGTTAGCCGCAACGGTGGCATGGCATCATGGGCGAAAGGCCACCGTCACCCCGACCACCCCAGCGTGTTCCCGTCGGTCGGTGGCCGTGAGCCCCAGCCGGCACAAGTGATCCGCTCCGAGGAGTTGGCCGTGAGCACGCAGACCGAGGTCCTTCCGCAGCGCAGTGACAGCGACCACGGCGACCGGGTGTTCCACTACGTGAAGAAGAACAAGATCGCCGAGAGTGCCGTGATGGGTACCCACGTGGTGGCGCTGTGCGGTGAGGTCTTCCCGGTGACCCGTACCCCCAAGCCCGGTTCGCCGGTCTGCGAGGACTGCAAGCGGATCTACGCCGGGTTGCCGCGCGGCGGCGACGGCAACTGACACCCGCCTGATCCCGTCCGTGTTCCCGGTGTGACACCCGTTCGGGTCAGGCCGGTTCCTCGTCGGTGCGTTCGACGGCCCGCCGCAGTTCCCGTTCCTGCTGTCGGGCCTGCCGTCGCCGCTGGCGTCGGGTCGGTCGGGACGGCCACATCTGTTCGATGGTGGCGTTCAGTTCGGCGCCCAGCAGGACCGCCAGGGCGAGCAGGAACAGGAAGAGCAGCGCCGCGATCGGGGCGGCCAGCGCGCGGTAGATGAACGCCCGGCTGACCACGAACCCCACGTAGTCACGCAGTCCGGCGCTGCCGGCCAGGAAGATCACCATCGCGAACATCGCCCCGGGCAGGCCACGGTGCCAGGGCAGCCGTCTGGGCAGCGCCAGGTGGTAGAAACTGGTCAACCCGAACAGCAGCAGGCCGCCCAGGGCCGGCCAGTACAGCGCCTGGGTGAGCGCGGAGACGTCCCTCCGGAGGTCCTCGGGGAACATCCCGGCGAGTTGGCCGGGACCCAGCACCATCAGCGGCAGTGCCACCACCCCGACGGCCACCGAGGCGACGTAGAGCCACAGCGCGATGAGCCGACTGCGCACCGCACCGCGAAGTTCGCGCATCCCGTAGGCGATGGTGATGGTGTTCACGAACGTCGAGGTGGCCGACGACCCGGCCCACAGGGACAGCAGGAAGCCGATGCTGATCACGTCGGCGCGGCCGTGGTTGAGCACCTCCTCCACGGTGGGTCGCACCAGCGCGTCGACCACGTCCGGGGTGAACGCCTGGCTGAAGACCGACAACAGGGTGCGCTGGATCGAGGCGACCGCGCGCGGCCCGATCAGATCACCCAGGTAACCCAGGCTGCCGACCAGCGCCAGCACCAGCGCCGGCAACGACAACAACTGCCAGAACGCGGCCTCGGCGGACAGGCCCAGGACCCGGTCCTGCCAGGACTTGCTCAACGTCTGGCGGATCAGATGCACCGGACGATGGTGGGTGACCGGCCGCACGGATTCCCTCACCGACTCCCTGAGCCGCTGCTGTTCTACCAGCGCACGCTCCATCGCGCGCCGTGCCGCCGGCAGGACCTCCCGGGGTGTCGCCAACCGCCCGCCTCCGCCCCCGCCTTCGCCCCTGCCTCCGGCGAGTGCCAACCGGAGCCTCCATCCTGTCGGACGCCCGGTTCGTTCGCGGCCGCCGGGCCGGCCAGGTCCGGCCCCGAATGCCGGGGCCGCCATACCCAAGCATGCATCGGGCACAGTACGCCAACCCGCCACCGGGGTCCGGCACGCCGATCGGCACCGGCCCTGGCGCTAGAGTTCGGGGGGCCTCCGCCTCGGCGCCGCGTTCGTGCGCCGGGTCCGGCGTTCGCCGTGCGTTCGGAAGGCCATGCGAACCTGACCGACCCGAGGAGCACGTGTCCACCGCGCCCAACCCCGCACCGACCACTCCGCCGCTGCGTGTCTGGCAGCGGCGGGCGCTGACCGCGTATCTGGCCAGACGACCACGTGACTTCCTGACCGTGGCCACCCCCGGGGCCGGTAAGACGGCCTTCGCGCTGCGGGTGGCCGGCGAACTGCTCGCCGACCACACCGTTGCCGCCGTGACCGTGGTCACGCCCACCGAGCACCTCAAGACGCAGTGGGCCGAGGCAGCCGCCCGGGTCGGGTTGGCGCTGGACCCGACGTTCCGGAACAGTGCCGGTTCCACCTCCCGGGACTTCACCGGTGTGGCGGTCACCTACGCGCAGGTGGCGGCGCATCCGATGCTGCACCGCGCCCGGACCGAGAACCGGCGCACCCTGGTCATCCTGGACGAGGTGCACCACGCTGGCGACGCGCTGTCGTGGGGCGACGCGGTGCGCGAGGCGTTCTCACCGGCCACCCGCCGGTTGGCGCTCACCGGCACACCGTTCCGGTCCGACGACAACCCGATCCCGTTCGTGACCTACCAGCCGGGTCCGGACGGTCTGCTGCGGTCGGCGGCCGACCACCTGTACGGCTACAGCGACGCGCTGCGCGACGGCGTGGTGCGACCGGTGCTCTTCCTGGCCTACTCCGGTGAGACCCGCTGGCGGACCAGCGCCGGGGAGGAGTACTCGGCCCGGCTGGGCGAGCCACTGACCGCCGAGCACACCGCCCGGGCCTGGCGGACCGCGCTGGACCCGCGTGGGGAGTGGATTCCCACGGTGTTGCGGGCCGCCGACATCCGGCTGACCCAGGTGCGGGCCGGGGGTATGCCCGACGCGGGCGGCCTGGTGATCGCCTCCGACCACGCCGCGGCACGGTCCTACGCGGGCATACTGCGCGAACTGACCGGCACCGCGCCGGTGCTGGTGCTCTCCGACGACCGGGGGGCCAGTGGGAAGATCGGTGCGTTCGCCAACTCGACGGACCGCTGGATGGTGGCCGTCCGCATGGTCAGCGAGGGCGTGGACGTGCCCCGACTGGCGGTGGGGGTGTACGCGACCAGCGTGACCACGCCGTTGTTCTTCGCCCAGGCGGTCGGCCGGTTCGTGCGGGCACGACGTGGTGGGGAGACCGCCTCGGTGTTCCTGCCGTCCGTACCCACCCTGCTGGATCTGGCCGGCCAGATGGAGACCGAGCGCGACCACGTGTTGGGTCAGCCGGCCCGGGACGACGGGTGGGACGACGACCTGCTGGCCGAGGCGAACCGCGAACGGAACAACCCAGGGGAGGAACAGAGCGGGTTCGAGGCGCTGGCGGCCAGCGCCGAACTCGACCAGGTCATCTTCGACGGTTCGTCGTTCGGCACCGTGGCCACCCCCGGCACCCCCGAGGAGGAGGAGTACCTGGGACTGCCCGGATTGCTCGAACCCGACCAGGTGGCCCTGCTCTTACGCCAGCGACAGGCACGCCAGGTGGCCGCGCAGGCTCGTAAGGCCAGGGAACAGGCCCGCCAGCAGGCCCGGGAGCAGGCTGGTGGGCGCACCGGAGCGCAGTCGACCGACCACGCTCGGCCGGGTGAACGGTCGGTGCCGGCACACGAGTTGCGGGCGGCCCTGCGCCGGGAGCTGAACGGGTTGGTGGCGGCGTTCCACCACCGGACGGGGAAGCCACACGGCGCGGTTCATGCCGAATTGCGCCGAAAATGCGGTGGACCGCCGACCCCGATGGCCACCGCGGAGCAACTTCGGCAGCGCATCCTGGCCATCCGGTCCTGGTAGCGACAGGTCTGGCCCGGACAACACCGACAATGCACACTGCCCGCCCTCTCGGGCGGGCAGTGTGCACGGGAACCGGCGACGTTGTCGGTTCCCGGTCGGCGCGTGTTGGTGGAAATCCGACCGCGGCCAACTTTTCTCGTTGCCCACGATCTCCA
>DATCWR010000202.1:0-9637 GCA_036566245.1 Mycobacteriales bacterium
GGCGGTGGCCACCGCGGTGACCGCGGCCCTGCTCGACGACCCCGGCGCGTTCGACGTGGCGATGGAGGCCACCGCCCCGGTGCGGGGGCGATGGCTCGCCGCCGCCCGGCACGGGTTGACCGACCCGACGCTGGCCACCGCGGCCAGGACCTGTTTCGACGCGGCACTGTCCGGGCTGGAACGGCTCGGGGTGTCCGCGTCGGTACGCCGGCAGGTGGACGACTACGCCGACCGGTACGTCAGTGCCGGACGGTGCCCGGCCGACGACCTGCTCGACGCGTGGGCGCGGGGTCGCGTCCCGATCGGAGAGGAGATCATGGCGTGCTGACCGAGCCCACCCCCACCGAACCCACCGAACCCACCGAACTGACCGACCGTGCGCTGCGTGGGCACATCATGTCCGAACTGGACACGGCACGCCGCCGCACCGTCGGGCTGACCACCGGTGCGTTGGACGAACCAGAACTGGTCGCCCAACACTCGACGATCATGTCTCCGCTGGTGTGGGACCTGGCCCACGTGGGCAACCAGGAGGAACTGTGGCTGGTACGCGACGTGGGCGGGCGTGAACCGGTCCGGGCCGACATCGACCAGATGTACGACGCGTTCCAGCATCCCCGCTCGGAACGACCGACGTTGCCGCTGCTCGACCCCACCGAGGCACAGCGTTACATCACCACGGTGCGCGAGAAGGTACACGACGTACTGGACGCGGTCACCCTGGACGACGCCTCACCACGTACCCGCCACGGGTTCATGTTCGGGATGATCGCCCAGCACGAACAGCAGCACGTCGAGACCATGCTGGCCACACACCAACTGCGGACCGGCGCACCGGTGCTGGAGGCACCCCGGCCCGGTCCGGCCAGGTCCTCGGCGGCGTCCAGACCGGCCGAGGTTCTGGTTCCGGCCGGCCCGTTCACCATGGGCACGTCGGTCGAACCCTGGGCGCTGGACAACGAACGACCGGCGCACCGGGTCGACCTACCGTCGTTCTGGATCGACACCGTTCCGGTGTCCAACGCCGACTACGCCCGGTTCGTGCGAGCCGGCGGATACCACGACCCACGCTGGTGGACACCGCAGGGCTGGGAGCACCGCCAACGGGCCGGGCTGGTCGCGCCGCTGTTCTGGCAGCCCGACGGCGACTGGTGGGTACGGCGCAGATTCGGACGGATCGAACCGGTGCCGGCCGACGAACCGGTGCAGCACGTCTGCTGGTACGAGGCCGACGCGTACGCACGGTTCGTCGGTCGACGGCTGCCCACCGAGGCCGAGTGGGAGAAGGCGGCCCGCCACGATCCGGTCACCGGTCGGTCCCGTCGCTACCCGTGGGGTGACCAGCCACCCACGCCCGAACTGGCCAACCTGGACGGACAGCACCTGGGCCCGGCCCCGGTGGGTCGCTATCCGGACGGTGCCTCCGCCCACCGGGTCGAACAGATGGTCGGCGACGTGTGGGAGTGGACCTCCAGCACCTTCGGCGGGTACCCGGGTTTCGTCGCCTTCCCCTACCGGGAGTACTCCGAGGTGTTCTTCGGACCGGACCACCGGGTGTTGCGCGGTGGCTCCTGGGCGACCGGCGCGGTGGTCTGCCGCGGCACCTTCCGCAACTGGGACCTCCCGATCCGTCGGCAGATCTTCGCCGGCTTCCGGTGCGCCCGCGACGCCACCGGAGATGAGCGTTGAGACGAGCGCCGAACTCCGCCGGGTCCGGCCGCCGCGGATCGGCCGCGACGGTCGGACCACCGCCCCACCACCGGGAGCCACGATGTGCCGTCACCTGGCCTACCTCGGCCCACCGCGCACGCTGTGGGAGGTGGTGTGTCAGCCGCCACACTCGCTGTACCAGCAGTCGTTCGCCCCACGCCGGCAACGCCACGGCACCGTCAACGCCGACGGGTTCGGCGTGGGGTGGTACGTCCCGACCGATCCGGTACCGGCCAGGTACCGAAGCGACCGTCCGATCTGGAGCGACGGGTCGTTCGCCGACATCGCCCGGGTCACCCGCACCCGGGCGCTGGTGGCGGCGGTACGCGACGCCACCGTTGGCATGCCGCACACCTCCGACGCGGTGGCGCCCTTCCGTCAGGGGCGCTGGCTGTTCAGCCACAACGGTGCGCTCGGGGACTGGCCGTCCTGTGTGGACGAGCTGGCCGCCGGCCTACCGCCGAGCCGGCTGGTCGGACTGGCCGCACCCACCGACTCGGGACTGCTGTGGGACCTGGTCGCGGAGCGACTCGAACACGGCCAACCAGCGACGGAGGCCGTGCGCGCGGTGGTGCGGCGCGCGGCCCGGATCACCGGCAGCAGACTGAACCTCCTCCTCGGCGACGGTGCCTCGATCGTGGCCACGGCGTGTGGCGACACGCTGTGGTGGCGGAGCCACGACGGTGAGGTGGTGGTCGCCTCCGAGCCGTTCGACGATCAACCGGGCTGGCGCGACGTACCCGACGGTTCGCTGCTGCTGGCCACCGCGCGGGGCGTGGACGTGACACCCCTGTGTTCGCCATGACCACGACATCGGGAGCGACGTGACCGGCATCCGTATCGACAACCACCTGCCGGCCGGCTACCTGGCCGAGGCGCTGCGCAGGGACGTCCGCCAGGGGCTGACCAGCACACCCAGGACACTGCCCCCCAAATGGTTCTATGACCGGGTGGGCGGCGAACTCTTCGAGCAGATCACCCAACTGCCCGAGTACTACCCGACCAGGGCCGAACGGGAGATCCTGACCACCCGTGCCGACACCATCGCCGAGCGCACCAGAGCGGCCGTACTGGTCGAGTTGGGGGCCGGCTCGGCCGACAAGACCCGACTGTTGCTCACCGCGCTGCGCCGCCTGGGCACGCTGCGCCGGTACGTTCCGGTCGACGTGAACACCGCGGCGGTCAGCCAGGCCGCCGAGGCCCTGCGCGCGGAGTACCCCGACCTGTCGGTGCACGGCGTGGTGGCCGACTTCGAGACCCAGTTGGGGTTGCTGCCAGCCGGTCACCCACGGTTGACCGCGTTCCTCGGCGGCACCATCGGCAACCTCGAACCGCCCGCACGGGCCCGCTTCCTGGCCGAGGTGCGGTCGGGTATGCGTCGGGGGGACTGGCTGTTGCTGGGTACCGACCTGGTCAAGTCACCGGACGTGCTGGTGTCGGCCTACGACGACTCGGCCGGGGTGACCGCGCGGTTCAACCGGAACGTCCTGCGTGTGATCAACCGTGAGCTTGACGCCGACTTCGATCTGAACGCGTTCGACCATGTGGCCCTGTGGGACCCCGACCATGAGTGGATCGAGATGCGGCTCCGGTCCTGCGCAGACCAGAAGGTGCGGGTGGAGGCGCTCGATCTGACCGTGGGGTTCCGGTCGGGGGAGGAACTGCGGACCGAGGTGTCGGCCAAGTTCCGCCGCGAGCGGGTCGACCGAGAACTGGGCGCGGCGGGGTTCACGCCGCGCGAGTGGTGGACCGACGCGGCCGGGCGCTTCGCCCTGTCCCTTGCCCTGGCCCGCTGAGCGGCCACACGTCAGGACGCGCCGCCGGCCCTGGTTCGTCGATGGTGGGGACGGTCACCGTTGCCGCCCCACCGGGCCGAACACGATGCTGTCAGTGCAGTGCACTGCCCTGTACGTACTTGTTCCACGGCACGTTCCAGTCACCGTAGCCGTCCCATTCGGGCAGCATCGGGGTGCCGCCCACGATGGTGACGATGTCGCCGCGGTTGAAGTGGTCGTAGAACCACTTGGACCGCTCGCTGGTCAGGTTGACGCATCCGTGGGTGACGTTGTCGTATCCCTGCGAGCCGGTCGTGCCGTCGTTGGCGTGCACGAACTCACCCCCGTTGGAGATCCGGGTGGCCCAGTAGGCCGGGAAGTTGCTGTACCCGTCGGGTGAACTGGCCGGAAGGCCCCAACTGGCCGAGTTCATGTAGAACAGACTGTACTTCTCCTGCACCACGTGCACTCCGTCGTGGGTCGGGTACACGGGTCGACCGAAACTGGCCGGGAAGTCCTCCACCACCTTGCCGTTGTGGTAGATGACCAGCCGGTGGGTGTTCACGTTGCCGATGGCCACCCATGCGTCGTGGATCTGGAAGGACGCCTCGCTGTCCTGCTGGCCGTAGACCCCGTCACCCAGATTCTTGCCGTACAGGCTGGCCTGCACGGTGACGGTGGTACCGGGCTTCCAGTACTGCCGAGGTCGCCAGCGGACCTCCTTGTCGTTCACCCAGAACCACGACCCGACCGTCGGCGGTGAGGCTCGGACCAACAGTGACCGCTCCGCCGCGGCCCGGTCGGTGACCGGTTGGTCGAAGCTGACCACGACGGGCTGCCCGATACCGACGCTGGATTCCGCCTTGTTGGGAAAGATGGATGCGGCTGCCACGGTTCGCGGTTTGACGGTGTTGAAGGAGACGGTCCTTGTTATCTCCTTCTTATCCTTGTTGTGCCCCTTGGCGGTCACCGAATACTTCTTGCCGTAACCGAGTGCCCCACGCGAGGTCCACGTGGTCCGGTCCGCCGAGAAGGTGCCCTGGACGGCTGCTCCCTGGTCGGAGGTGAGCCGCACCGAGTCGATGGTGCCAGGGTCGGCGTGCACCACCACCGGTGTGACGGGGCTGGCAGGGGTGGCGCCCGGTCCGGGTTTGATGGTGATTCGCGCGGGCGGAGCTGGTTTCTGCGCGTGTGTGCCGGACGAGGCATCCCCGCCGCCTCCGGCCGAACATCCGGCGAGGAGCAGCGCGCCCGTGGTGAGGATCGCCGTCATCCGTGGTGGCAACCGCCAACAGTCCATCGTGGACCACCTTCCCCCGAAGGTCGTCAGCCGGTTGGGTCACCGGCGCAAGATTGATTTTCGCAGAGATGAACGCCTGTCACCCCTCAGAACAGAAACCGCTCACACAGCAGACGCTGTTTGCCCGATAATGAAGGCAATAATCAACCGAACGTGTGTATCGTGAGAGTGACATTATTCGATAATGCAGCGGACAGTGACAATGGATGAACCAGTGCACTGGTCTGCGGACAGTGTCATCCGATCCGGCGCCATTCGCCTGTACGGGTGGTCGGAGTCAGACCAGAGGTGGACGTGAGCCCAGAGCATGGCGACTCTGGGTGATCGTGCGGGATGAGTTGTGTGATATCGCCGCAGATCCCTCCAGCGTTTCGATAGCCTTCCTCCGCCTCACCGGAGTCTGCCGTCGCGTCTCGACGGCACCGGGCGGCACCGCCGAGTCGGACTCGAACCCGAGCCGGGGACCCAACCTTCCCCTGGGGTGAATCGGCACGTTGGCCAGGCGACACGCCCGGTCGCGGCCGTAGGGCAACCTCCAAGCCCGAACCCGTCAGCTAACCCGGTAGGCGGTTGACCTGGGAGGGAGACCGCCTTCATGGCGGGACACTGGGGCGCTCGTCGCCTGTTCAGACCGGCCGTGCTGGTGGCGGTCACGGCAACGGTGCTCGGGCTGCTACCGGGTATCGGTGGCGCCGCACCGACAGACACCGGATCCGACCGCACCGACACACCACAGACCGTGGCCGAGGTACAGCGTGAGATCGCCACGTTGGGCCGCCAACTCGA
This sequence comes from Mycobacteriales bacterium, assembly GCA_036566245.1. Taxonomy (GTDB): domain Bacteria; phylum Actinomycetota; class Actinomycetes; order Mycobacteriales; family DASULA01; genus DASULA01. Next base: position 5,572 of record DATCWR010000202.1, read on the forward strand.
CGCCGTCACCGAGCAGTACAACGGTGCCGTGCTGCGCCTCGGCGAGGCTCGCGAGGCCCGGTCACTGGCCGAGGCGAACCAGCGGAAGGTCGACGCCCGGTTGCGCCACCACGCCGGTGAGTTCCGGGTGGTGGCCTCGGCGACCTACCGCTCCGGACCTTTCAGCGAGGTCGTCTCGATGCTCTCGAGCGGCTCACCGGGCGAGTTCCTCGACCGACTGAGCATGCTCGACACGCTGTCACAGCGTCGGCATCGGATCATCGACGAGATACAGGCCGCCAGGTCCCAGGCACAGGCCGCGGCACAGGCCGCGGCGCAGGCCACCGCCGAGGCGGAACGGATCGCCGCGGACCTGGAGACCAAGAAGTCCTGGATATCCCAGCAGATACCCCGACAGCAGGCTCTGTTGGTCAGCCTGACCGCAGACCAGCGCGCGGCAGCGCTGAACCCGACGGACCGGGCAGACCGCGCCGACAGTCGGGTACCGGTGAGCACCGCACCGGCAACCGGCCGGGCCGCGGTCGCGGTCTCGGCAGCTCTGTCCAAACTCGGCAGTCCCTATGTGTGGGCGGCCGCCGGCCCGGACAGTTTCGACTGCTCGGGGCTGATGCTGTGGGCGTGGGCGCAGGCGGGGGTGGCCCTGCCGCACTACACCGGTGACCAGTACGCCATGGGAACCCACGTGGCGATGAGTGAGTTGCAGCCCGGCGACCTGGTGTTCTTCTACGAGTCGCTGAGCCACGTCGGCATGTACATCGGCGGGGGAAACGTCGTACACGCTCCGCAACCAGGTGATGTGGTCAAGATCGCCAGCGTCGACAGTTTTCCGTTCGCCGGGGCCACCCGGGTGGGGTGACGCGGGCGAACCGGGAACCCTCGCGGGGCCGGTCGGACCGACACGCCTGCTCCTGCGCCGCGCATCCGAGCGAACCACCACAGATCACACACGGCGGTTATCTGAATTTTGACCACTGATTAGAACTATGTAGTTGTTCACCGGGAGCTGGCGAACAACACATCGACCACGGCCGGCCGGGTTGTCCACACAACCCGGCCGTGCCGGCCGCTGTACCGGTGCCACCACCGGACCTGCCGCCCGGCCACACCCGCGGCCCGGTTGATCAACAAACTGACCATTCCACGACCACCTCACTTCGAGTTAGTGTGTATGCACACTAAGTTCCGTCCGTCGGGGTGAGGGGACGTGATGAGACGAAGCTCGCCGTGTCCGGCGGATATCGCATGCCCGGTGAGCACCGCGCCGACCGGCGTCGACGTCGTCGAGAGGATCATCGCCGCCGCACACGGCCTACGACAGTTCGGAAACGCCAGACTCGCCACGTACCGGATATCGGTTCCGCGTACGCGGCTGCTCGCCGAGGTTCGGCGCCGACCCGGTCAGCGGATGGGTGCCCTCACCGCACGGTTGGGCGTCACCGGCCGCACCCTGACCGTCATGGTTGACGCGTTGGAGGGCCAGGGCCTGCTGTCCCGCCGTCCCGATCGGACCGACCGCCGGGCCGTGCTGTTGGAACTGACCGCCTCGGGCCGCCACCACCTACGGCGGGTACTGAGTGTCCGCGCCGAGATCTGTGAACAGGCGGTGGCCTCGCTGACCGCCGAGGAGCGCCGTCTCCTGGTCGACATGCTCGGCCGGCTCCAGGTCGGCACGCCGAAGGGAGGCCACCACGGCGATCCAGGCTGAGACGGAACGGCAGGATCGAGAATCACCCGGACTTTCCCTGTTTGCGGTGGGACCCGCGCCCTGCGTCGGCATGCGGCCATCCGCTCTGGGTAGGAGGCTCGGCCAGTGGGGCGGCGCACGATCAACGACTCCGGTCACCTTCCCGGCGACCGGTCGGACCGAACCCGTCACAACGACTGACCGGACCGCCGCCAGACCGGAACCACGCCGCGGCGGACGTGCGCATCTCCACTGGACCGTCCCGGAGTCTCCCGCCCCAGGACAGGAGGGTGCGATGCGGTGCCTGATCGTCAGCGCCAGCATGGGTGCCGGGCATGACGGGGTCGCGCGCGAACTGGCCAGGCGACTGACGGTGACCGGCCACCATGCCACCATCGTCGACCTGCTCGATCTGATGCCGTTCGGGCTCGGGGCCGTTCTCGCCCGGTCCTACAGCGGAATGGTGCGACACGCGCCATGGCTGTACGAACTCGTCTACCGTGCCTTCTTCCTCTCCCACCGCCGCCAACCCACGGTGTCCCCGGTGGTGGCCCTGGCCCTACCCCGACTCCGCCGTACCGTCCGGCTGTACCAGCCCGACGCGGTGGTCTCCACCTTCCACCTCGCCGCCCAGGCGGTTGGCCGACTGCGTCGCCATGGCGCACTGGAGGCACCGGCCGCCGTCGTGCTGGTCGACTTCGCGGTACACAGACTGTGGTTGCACCCGGGCAACGACCTCTACCTGTGCAGCCACCCGGCCGCGGCCACGGCGGTACGGACCGACCTGGGCCGGCCGGCGCGGGCCAGCGGACCGGTGGTTCCCGGACCGTTCCACACCTGTCGCCACACCACGGTCGACACCCACCGGGACCCACGGCAGACCCGGCGTCGACTTGGCCTGCCCGACACCGGCAGCCTGGTGGTGCTGGCCGGCGGCTCGTTGGGACTCGGCTCGGGATTCCGGTCGGCCGCGCGCGCGATCGCCGGAACCGGAACACACCTGCCGGTCGTCCTGTGTGGCCGGAACGAACGTCTACGACGAGAGGTGGCCCGGACCCCCGGCGTGGTCGCCCTGGGCTGGGTGGACGACATCCCGGCACTGTTCGGTGTGGCATCGGTGTTGGTGGAGAACGGCGGCGGTGGACTCACCTGCGCCGAGGCGTTCGCGGCCGGCCTTCCGGTGGTGACCTACCGCCCGATTCCCGGCCACGGACTGGCCGGAGCCCGCGAACTGTCCGCCGCCGGACTGTCCCTGCTCGCCTTCACCGAGTCAGAACTACTCGAGGCGTTGGACACACTGAGCCACCCGACCCGGCGAGGGCAGCAGATCCGTGCGGCACGGGCACTGTTCACCGAGGATCCCGCCGCGGCCGTGGTCGGGTTGGGTGAGACGGCGACCATCACCAGAACGACCGTGGGTCGCCGTCCCGACCGTCCGGTCCGGACACGAACCGTGGTCAGGGAGGTTTGAGCGCGGCATGAGCCAGGGTAGGGGAAACCCGGACACGGCACCGGTGCAGATCGCCCGCGAGTCCCGGAGGCAGGGCATGGTCGGCGTGACTCCGGTGCCAGACAGGCGGGGCAGGCCAGCAACCGGGCCGGTGTTGGACGCACGGGGCATCACTGACGAGCGCCTCACCGCGTTGCTGGTCGCCAAGAGCCCGCAGGAGAACTTTCCGGTGGCCTCCCGGTTGCTGCCGGCACGACTGCGTCGCGACCTGCTCGCGGTGTACGGGTTCGCCCGACTGGTTGACGACCTGGGAGACGAGGCCCCCGGTGACCGGGAGCACCTGCTCGACATGGTGGCCGAGGACCTGGCCACGGTCTGCCCACCCCGAGGCGATCCGACCGCACCGGTCGGTGGAGGGACCACCAGATCCGGCCGAGCCGGACCCCGGCCGGTCGCCATCCCGGTGGTGGCCGCCCTGGCCGACACGATCGCCGCACACCGCATACCGGCCGAACCGTTCCACCGACTGGTCGAGGCCAACCGTCAGGACCAGAAGGTCACCGAGTATGCGACCTATGCCGACCTGCTCGCCTACTGCACCCGCTCGGCCGACCCGGTCGGGCGGATCGTGCTGCACATCTTCGACCTGGCCACACCCGAACGGGTGGTGCTGTCCGACCGGGTGTGCACCGCACTACAACTGGCCGAACACCTCCAGGACGTGGCCGAGGACCTTCGCCGGGGACGGGTGTACCTGCCCGTCGAGGACCTACGTAGGTTCGGATGTACCCACGCCGACCTGGCCCGGCCGGTGGCCAACCGACGGGTGCGTCGGTTGATCGGCTTCCAACGGCGACGCGCCCGAGCCCTGCTCGACGCCGGTACCCCACTGGTGGACACCCTGCCCGGGTTCGCCCGACTGGCCGTGGCCG
>DATCWR010000208.1:0-16731 GCA_036566245.1 Mycobacteriales bacterium
CAGACCGCTGATCCCGGTCCACGCGCGCACGGCCGGCAGCCGCTTCTCCGGCGGTGCCGCGGCCATCAGGATGCCCAGCGACGAGGGGATGAGGGCGGCCGCCCCGACCGCCTGCACCACCCGCGCCGCCACCAGGGTCCACACGTCCGGCGTGACCGCGCACAACGCCGACGCCACGGTGAACAGGCCGATGCCGAACAGGTAGGCACGGCGCGCGCTGGTGCGGTCGGCGAGCCGGCCCGCCGGGATCAACCCGGCCGCGAACACCACGGCGTAGGCGTTGAGAATCCAGGACAGCGACGACAGTGACGTACCGCCGAAATGCGCACCGATGTTGGGCAGCGCGACGTTGACGATGAACGTGTCGAGGTTGGACATTGCCACCCCGGCCGTGACAACCGCGAACACGGTCCCGAATCCGAATCCACGCGCTGCCCGGGCCTGTCCGACCGCGGTCTGGTCCATCAGTTCTCTCCCGGTCCGGAGTTTCCCACCGACTGGCCTGGGAAGACCAACACACCGCCGACCGACAACGCAAGCCCGGCGCGGAATCAGTGCGAGATCGGCACAGGATCAGCCAGGCGTGACCGGTAGGTGGGCATAGCCGCGCTGGACAAGTTGGTCACGATAGCTGGGTTCTCCCGCGAGCGCGATACCCGGGAACCGGCCGAGCAGTCGGGGAAACGCGACCTCGCCCTGCATCCGGGCCAGGGCGACACCGAGGCAGTAATGCGCACCGGCGCTGAATGTCAGTGCCTGGTTGTTCGGCCGGGTGATGTCGAACCGCCCCGGTTCGGCGAAGCGGCGCGGGTCCCGGTTGGCCGCGCCGATCAGCAGCGTGACCTTGGTACCGGCGCCGACAGGCAGTCCGAAGAACTCCAGGTCCTCGGCGGCCAACCGGTTGAGCGCGTGCACCGCCGGGTCGAAACGCAGTGTCTCCTCGATGAACGCCGGCGCCCGCCGCGGGTCGTCAACAATCGTGCGGGCCTGCTCGGGATGGTCGATGGCCAGCCGCATCGCGTTGCCGACCAGATCCATCGGCGCCTCGGTTCCGGCGACCAGCAGCAGCATGAAGTTGGCGACCAGTTCCTCGTCGGTGAGGTCACCGCTGGCGTCCCGGGCCGCCACCATGGCACTGACCAGGTCGTCGGCGGGATCGGCGCGGCGCTTCGCGACGAGGTCGGTGAAGTACTCGGCGAGCCGATCCATGGCGGCGTCGCCCGGCTCGAGGACCGCAAGGTCGCGGATCGGTTCCAGCGCCAGGGTGATGTCACCGATGTCGTTCCGGAAACCCATCCGGTCCTCGTCCGGGATGCCCAGCAGTTCTCCCATCACGGCCATCGGCAGTCGGAAGGCGAACTCGGACATGAAGTCGACCGGGGCGCCGCCCGCGCCGAGTTCACCGAGGCGGTCGACCAGGCCGTCGACCACCCGCTCGACCACCGGCCGGAACTCGGCGATCCGACGCGGGGCGAAAGCACTGCCGAAGAACCGACGGAACCGCTCGTGGTCCGGGTCGTTGCTGAACAGCATGTTCCTGGTGAGCCAGCGCCATGACGAGTGGTCACGCCACCCGGGCAGGATCTGGTCCTGCACGGCGGCGTCGGTGGACAGCAGCCGGGTTTCGCGCAGGGCACGCGCGCATTCCTGGTATCCGACCAACACCACCTGGGGGCCGAGCGGCAGCATAGGTCCGAGCGCGCGCAGGGATTCGTACAGCGGGTAGGGGTTCTGCTTGCCCTGGGGGCTGAACAGGGCCATGAGCGTCTCGCCGGGCCCCATCTTCACGTCGGTCATGCGCTTCCTCTCCGGCTCCGGGGACGTGTGCGGGTTACAGCTCCGCCATGACGAACTCGTCCTTACTGACCCCGCAGTCCGGGCACTGCCAGTCGTCCGGTATGTCCTCCCACGCGGTGCCCGGTGGGATGCCCTCCTCGGGCAGGCCCAGCTCCTCGTAGTAGACGTAGCCGCAGATCAGGCACATCCACGCTCGCTTCTGTTTCGTCGGTGTCTCGCTCATGCCACTACTTCTTTCCCTCTCTCCAGCCGTGTTTGGCGACGAACGCCGAGACCTCGTCCTTCACCTCCGGCGCCATCAGGATCGCCAGGTGACCCCGACCTGGTGCGGGTACCAGCCGCACGTCGGGCAGGGCCGTCGCGATGGCCTCCGCGTCGCCGTACGGGACCAGCGGATCGTGTGGATCGTGCATGGCGAGAATCGGGCAGGTGATGCCGCCGCCGCGGGTCCGGACATCCCAGTGGCTGACCGGCACACCGTTGCGCTCGTGCAGTTCCCGGTAGATGCGCTCCACCACGGGGCGGGTCACCCACATGTCGGTCGGCGCCCAGCGTTCGAGCACCCCGGACAGGGTGCAGGTGGGCGCGATCATGGCGACGCAGTCCAGGTCGGTGCCGGCCTCGGTCGCCCCGCTGACCGCGGCCACCGAACCCAACGAGTGCGCAACCATCACCCGGACCGTGCCCAGCGTGCGCAGCACCGCGGCGACCGCGGCGGTGTACTGCGTCATGGTGGCCGTGGTGCCCGGGTTGATCCCGTGCGCGGGGGCGTCGAATGCCGCGACGGTGAACCCGAGTTCCCGCAGCGGCCGGACCAGCGAGTGCATACTGCTGGAGTCCGCCCCCCAGCCGTGCACGAGTAGTGCGGTGGGTCCCTCGCCGTCACCCCACAGGTAGCCGCGGCGCACGTCCGGGTTCCCGTCCACCGCGAACTCCCGGGCACCCAGCGGGACCACGTCGTCGGGTCGACCACCGAACGTGCGGGTCCGACTGAACACGTTGGTCGCCCATCGGCCGCCCACACCGGGCGCCACCGACACCACGGCCGCGTGTGCGAGCCGTCGAACCCGCGCCGACGTCATGGGGCGGTCGAACCCGGTGCGGTGTTCGCCGGCGCCGCCGCCGGCACCGGCTTGCCGGCCACCGGGTCCACGGTGTTCTCGTGGAAGTCGGCGTAGAAACCGGACCCGGTGTCATAGAAGTGCAGCCGGCGCAGGATGCCCCACGCGTGGCCGAACCGCAGCCGGCGTTCCCGCACCATCTCCGGATACCTCTCCCGCAGCGCGGCCTGCGCCTTGGGCAGGTTGTAGAACGGCACGACCGGGGCGACGTGGTGCGGGGTGTGGATGGAGATGTTGTGTGTCAGGAAGAGCAGCCACCGCGGGTAGACGTAGTCGGTGGTCACCAGCAGCCTGCTGGCGTTACGGGTCCAGTACTCCTCGGTGAGGTAGGGCACGTCGCTGGAACTGTGGTGCATCAACGTGGTGAGGCTGAACCACGCGTGCGTGGCGAACCAGGGCGCGACGAAGTACAGCAGGAGTCCCCGGATCCCGGTGAAGTAGATCAGCGGGGGGAAGTACAGCACGCCGACGATCACCACGAACAGGATCGAGCGCCGCACGTCGCGCCGCATCTCCCGCTTCGGGAAGAAGCCCGGCCGGAACCCGGACACCCGCCAGTAGTTGATCGTGCCGCCCCAGAACGCCCAGGTCCGGGTGCCGTGGTAGATCACCTTCTCCCACAACGGCATCCGCCGGTACATCTCGGCCGGCATGGGTCGCCAGTCGGTGTCCAGCGCCAGGTTGTTGGTGTGGCTGTGGTGCATGTTGTGCACGTGCCGCCAGGAGTGGAACGGATAGATCAACGGCAGCAGCGAGACGTGTCCGATCGCGACGTTCAGTTTGCGGTTTCGGGAGAAGGACCCGTGCCCACAGTCGTGCGCGATGCAGTGCAGGCCCCAACCACCGAGCCCCGCCACGATCCACAGCGGAACCCACAGCAGCCAACTCGGCGCGAGGGCCAACCCGACGATCGCGCCGAGGTACACCACCCAACTCACGCCGAAACCGAGTAGACCGCGTGCGACGCGGGGTTCGAAGTACTCCCGGGGAATCGCCGAGGCCAGCCGTTCACCGGCGATCTGCTCGGACTTACGAAGGAAGTCGGCGAAGTGGCGGTCCGGAGCGGTCGGGAAACTGGGTGCGGGCATGGCGTGACACCTCCCTAGCCTGCTCGTTGGGTCAGGTGCAGTTCCTTGCTGAGGTAACTGCTCAGGTCGTTGATGGTCTGGTGCTCGTAGAGCAGACCGGGTGACAGCCGACGCTCGACAACCTTCTCCAGTGCGCCGGAGACCTGGACCGCGACCCGGGAGTCCAGCCCGTACTCCTCGAACGTCCTGTTGACGTCGACGTCCTCCGGCGACACCTCGACCCGGTCGGCCAGGTGTTGGATCAGCCACTGTCGCAACGAGTCCTCGGTGAGCGGGCCGTCGAGCGGTTGGGCCTTCCTGCTGCGCTTGAACATGTCGTGTCACGCTCCTGTCGAGAGGGTTGCTGGCCCGGGTCCGGACGCGGCCGTGGCGTTATGCGGCGTCGCTCCGGGCGTCGCTCCCGGCGGTGGTGTCGGCCGCGGCGTTCGCGGCGGTGTTGACGGCGGCCCGCCGCCTGCGCCGGGCGATCGTCTCCCTGTCCGGCTCCCGCAGGTTCCAGGTGACGCCGATGCGGCGGAGCCCGGAGATCACCCAGCCGGCCAGGTCCGGTTCCCACCAGTTGACCGCGTGCCGGAACGAGCCGGGGAACGCGTGGTGGTTGTTCTGGAGACCCTCGCCGAAGGTGAACACGGCGACCGGCCAGTTGTTGGCGCTGCGGTCGGCGTTGTCGAACGGCCTGCTCCCGAAGGCGTGACAGATGGAGCCGACGCACCACGCCGCCTGGTTGGCCACGAAGATCCGGGCCAGCCCACCGAAGACCAGCGCGGTGAACGCCGACATGGCGGTGTGGCCCACGGCGAAACCGATCGCGGCGGGCAGCACCAGTCCGGCGATGACCCAGGCCGGGTAGGTGCGGTGGTACCACATCAGCCGACGGTCGCGAAGCACGTCCGGCGCGAAGACCGTCCACTTCGAGGTCTCGTCGCTGAGCATCCAGGGCATGTGGGCGTACCAGAGTCCACGCATGCGGTGTTTGAAGCCGCTGCCGTGCAGGTTCGGTGAGTGCGGGTCACCGACGCGGTCGGAGAACCGGTGGTGTCGCCGGTGCGTGGTCACCCAGAACATCAGCGGCCCCTGCGCACCCATCGAGCCGGTGATCATCATGACGCCCTCGAACGCCCGCGAGGTCTTGAAGGACTTGTGCGCCAGATAGCGGTGGAACCCGATGGTGATGCCACCCATGTGTACGGCGTACATGACCCCGAACAGCACCAGGTCGGTGACCGTGAACCTGCCGGTCCACAGCAGATAGACGGCGACGCCGGTACCCAGAAGCGGCAGCGTCATCGTGGTCAGGGCGGAGAACCGCTTGATACGGGCGCTTGCCGGGTCGAGCTTGACGATGGCCGCCGCGAACGGGTCGACCGTGGTTGACGACATGGTGGTTACCCCTTCCCTCCGCCGGGACCGGTTCGCTTCGGGTAGCGAACGTCGGACACCAGTTCGAGCCGGTCCAACAGACGGATGAACGCGCCGGTGGCGTCGATCTGCCAGAACGTGTGCCGGTTGTGGGCGAGCGCCGGCTGGGCGTGATGGTTGTTGTGCCAGGACCCGCCGACCGACAGACCGGCCAGCGCCGCGACGTTGCGACTGCGATCTCGGGTCCGGTAGGGGCGGTTGCCCAGGGTGTGACCGATCGAGTTCACGCCCCAGGTCACGTGGTCCAGCAGGAAGATCCGGGCCAGGCCACCCCACAACAGTCCACCGACCGCGCCGCGCAGTGACCCGGTGAGCGCCAGGCCCAGCAGGGTGGGCAGCACGAGTCCGGCGAGGACCCAGACGAAGTACAACTGGTTGATCCTCATGACCAGGCGGTTGCTCAGCAGGTCCGGGACGAGCCTGCTCCAGTTGCCCCGCCGCACGGTGAACAACCAACCCACGTGGCCGTGCCAGAGCCCGCGTACCCGGGCGAGCCGCCCGGTGCCGATGGGCCGGGGCGAGTGCGGATCGCCGTCCCGGTCGGTGAAGGCGTGGTGCTGGCGGTGGGTCGCCACCCAGAACAGGATCGGTCCCTGCGCGGCCATGCTCCCCGCGATCCCGCAGAACGCCGTCATCGCCGGCTTCGCCGAGAACGAACGGTGGGTGAAGAACCGGTGGAAGCCGCCCTCGACCCCGAACGAGGTCAGCAGGTACATGAACACGAGCAGGCCGCCGTCGACCCAACCGAAGCCGTAGTTGACGGCGAACACCACGGCGGCGGCGGCACCGACGGTGGGAACCCCGACGGTGAGGTAGGCCAGCCGACGCGCCGAGACGTCGGTGTCCGCGCCGGCGGTGGGTACCGCCCGGGGCGCGGTGACGTCGGTTTCCGGTGGGTGGGTCATCTGGCCTCCGTTCACCGCACGGACACGGGTTCGTCGGGCGCGGTCAGACTCCTGAGTTGGCCGGCCTGGTAGGCGGCCCTGGTCGCGTTGCGCCGCACCTTTCCGCTCGTGGTGGTCGGGATCGAGTTGACCGGCGCGAGGTGCACGTCATACGGCCGGACACCGTGCTGGGCGGTCACCGCGGCGATCACCGAGTCACGCAGCCCGTGGCACTCCTCGGCGAGTTGGCGTGCGGTGCCGCGGAACTCCGCCACCACCACCATCTGCTCACCCTGCTCGGCGGTGACCGGGAAGGCGACCGACCGGCGCAGCCGCTCGTGCACGTCGTCGACCGTGCGTTCGATGTCCTGGGGGTAGAGGTTGCGGCCGGCGATGACGATCAGGTCCTTGATCCGGCCGGTGACGAACAACTCCCCGTCGTGCAGGAACCCGAGGTCGCCGGTGCGCAGGTAGGTTCGCGTGGTGTCGTCGGCCGGTCGCGCGGCGAACATCCGCTCGTTCAGCTCCGGTCGGTTCAGGTATCCCGACGCCACGTTGGGGCCGTGCACCCAGATCTCACCGACCCGACCGGGTGGCAGCCGACGTTCGGACTCCGGGTCGACGATGACCACATCGTGGTCCGCGGCGACCTCGCCGCACCCGACCACGTTCACCGCGTCGGGCCCGGTCCCGGAGCTGACCTGGCCGTGTTCCAGGGCCACCCGGTCCAGTCGCTCGGTGCGCACCGGCCCGGGGGCGCGCTTGCCGGACACGAACAGGGTGGCCTCGGCCAGGCCGTAGCAGGGGATCATCGCCGACTCGTGGTAGCCGCGTGGTCCGAACCGGTCCCGGAACCGGTCCAGGGTCACCCGGGAGACCGGCTCGGAGCCGCAGAACACCTGCCGTAACGAACCAAGGTCCAGGGTGGCCAGTTCGTCGTCGTCGATACCGGAGACACACATGTCGAAGGCGAAGTTCGGCCCGACGGTGATGGTCACCCGGTTGTCGGTGATGGCCTTCAGCCACCGGTAGGGTCGTTGCACGAAGTGCACGGGCGAGAGCATCACCAGCGGCCAACCGCCGTGCAGGGCGAGCATGATCGTGCCCATCAGGCCCATGTCGTGGTAGGGCGGCAGCCACGAGCAGCCGACCCGGTCGGGCTCCAGGCCCGTGTTCGCCTCGAGGGCGCGGCAGTTGCTGACCAGGTTGGCGTGCGTGAGCACGATCCCCTTCGGGTCTCCGGTGGAACCGGACGTGTACTGGAGCAGCGCCGGGTCGGCCACCGTGGGGGTCAGGTCGAGTTCACCGGGTTGTCCACGGTTGGCGAAGTGGTCGTCGTCCACGAACATCCACTGTGGACTGTGTAGGTCGGGCGGCAGGTCGGACTCGAACTGGTCGACCCAGGCGGCGAACCGCGGGTCGGCGATGATCACGTCCGGTTGGCAGTCCAGCACGATCGAGCGGAACCGGTCCCTGGTGCGCCGGCCCATCGGCGGGAACGCGGGCACCACGGTTGCCCCTGCCTGGAGGATTCCGTACAGCGCGCCCACATAGTGCAGGCCCGGGTCGAGGGCGAGGATCACCCGCCGCGGGCGGGGTGCCCGGTCGCGCAGGTCCGCGGCGACGACCGCGGCATGTTCGGCCAGGTCGCGATGGGTCCAGTCCACGGCATGGTCGCTGGTGCCGTCGAGCAGATATCGGTAGGCGAGCCGGTCAGGCTGCTCGACGGCGCGCCGGTACAGAATGTCGGATAACGAGCCTGCCTGGTCTCCACTGCTCATAGCTCCACCCCAGGGTCCACCCGAGTTGTGCGCCGAACACGAGATCGTCACGCCATGCTGGTCCACGTGTGTCATGGATCAGCTCCCGACATTCCAGGGAATGCCGAGGCCGTTCCCACTACCTTCTTTTGGCCGTGCGAACCATCCGGAGTTGCTGGGCGGAGCCCAGATACTCACCGTTCGGTCCCCACGCGTCGATCCGCTCGTCGGTCCACCCACTGGCGTCCGCGGCTGTTGTGGTGGCCCGCAGCAGAACCCATGGCGACGACGCGGTGGCCAGACCGGGACCGGGCCGCACGGTCAGTTCCAGGGTCGGCACCGGGGCCAGCGTCGACAGCACCGCGGCGTAGGAGGGCGCGAGCCCGTCCATGAGAAAGGTGAACCGGTGTATGTCCGGTGGCTCGTCATCCTCGACCAGTCGGATCCACGCGGTGAGTTCGGGGTCGGCACCGCCCGCGTACGGCCGGTTCGGCCCGACGGGTCGAATCTCCGTATACACCGCGATGGGCACGAACTCCGGCGGGATGGCGAAGATCTCCAGGTCCTGCGGCGGTGGGGCGTTCGGTGCCGGCGGGGTGAACACCGGCCACGTGCCGGCGTCGGGGGCACCGAACACGGCGGATGCCTCGACGTGCGGCCCCTTCGGGCCGATCGCGGTCGCGGACAGCATCGTGGCGGTACGGCCCACCTGACCGGGAGCGACCTCGATGCGGAACCGCCCATCCAGTGGCCGGCGGTACCGCGCGGTGGCGCTGCGCAGCGGCTGGCCCGGAGCGTGGGCCTGCATGGCGGAGGTGAGCAATCCGAGGGTGAGACCGCCGTGGAAGCCGCCGAACCCGGTCAGGTGCGCGCCGGCCTCGATACTGCCGTCGGGCGGCTGTCGCAGCAGTGCGCCGGGAGAAAGCGCTGATGAGACAGCCGTCATGATCGCACCGCAGAAAAAGGATCATGATTCACGGCAATATGATCAAGAATCACCTGGTCTCCCTCTCTCAGCCCCGGCCGATCCGCGCCTCAGGATCGCATAGCGGGTTGTGCGATGCAACCCGCTATGTGTAGCTTTGTCACAGGCGGCGGTAACGTCAGGCTGGATAGTGTGCGCCGGGGGCGTTGATCCAGCCGTGTGGTTGATCATGGTGGACACCATGATTCCCAACCCCCGTGACGTCACCTCGATGACGCATTCCGTTTAAGCAGTTCCGACTACTCAGGACGCACTGAGGGACGGAGACGACGATGCCGAACGGACAGACCTCCTTACGTGGTGCGGGGATACTGGGAATCGGCGGCTACCGACCGCACCGGGTGGTGGGCAACGAGGATCTTGCCGCGCGGACCGGACGCACCGCCGAGTGGATCACCCGGCGGACGGGGATCGTCGAACGCAGGTATGCCGCCGCGGAGGAGACGGTCGCCGACATGGCGGTGGAGGCGGTGAGCAAGGCGGCTGCCGACGCGGGCGTCTCCACCAGGGAGTTGGACGCGGTGATTGTCGCCTCCATGTCCCGTATCCGGCACAGCCCCGGGGTGGCCCCCGAGGTGGCGTACCGGTTGGGCAGCCACGGGGCCGCGTTCGACCTGAACGCCGCGTGTGCGGGCTACTGCTACGGCCTCGGACTGGCCGCGCTGATGGTCCGGTCCGGCACCGTCAGGTACGCCGCGGTGGTCGGATCGGACAAGATGACCGACATCATCGACCCGAACAACCCGTCCACCGCACCCCTGTTCGCCGACGGCGCGGGCGCCATGGTGATCGGACCGCGCGAGCACAACGAGATCGGACCGGGGGTCTGGGGCTCGGACGGCGGCCGGCGCGACCTCATCCGACATACGGCCACCTGGCGCGAGTACCGCGACAGTCCGAACGTGCCGTGGCCGACCATGGACATGGCCGGTCCCGAGGTTTTCCGGTGGGTCGTCGAAACGATGCCCGACGTTGCCGAACAGGCCCTGGCCGCGGCCGGAATCGGCGCTGCCGAGCTGGACGTGTTCGTTCCACACCAGGCGAACCTGCGCATCATCGACAGGCTGGCGAAGAGCATCAACCTGCCGGACTCGGTCGCTGTCGCGCGCGATGTCGTCACGGCCGGAAACACGTCGACGGCGTCCATTCCGTTGGCTGTCACCCGACTGCGGGAGGCCGGCACGGCCCCAAGCGGTGGACGTGCGTTGTTCCTCAGTTTCGGCGCCGGCCTCACCTGGGCCGGCCTGGTCGCGCGACTGCCCTGACCCGTTGTTCTGACCCGTACCGCGCCGTGAGTTCGCCATGGGTTCGTTTCGAGTCGTGAGAAGAACCGTCGGTATCTCGTGACGCGTGACGAGAAACCCGCCGTGGACAGAAGAGGAGAGCCGACATGTCGTCGAACGGAGATCAGCCGGTGGCGGTCGAGGGCCGCGTCGGGGTGAGCGACGTGCCCAGCAACGCCCAACTCGCCGCATCCCTGCCCGGCGACTTCCGCAGTGAGTACGCCGAGGTGAACGGGGTCCGACTGCACTATGTGACCGGCGGCCGGGGAACACCGCTGGTGTTGTTACCGGGGTGGCCCGAGACCTGGTGGGAGTACCGCAAGGTCATGCCGGCCCTGTCGGCCCGCCACCAGGTGATCGCCGTGGACATCCGCGGCATGGGCGGTTCGGGCAGACCGCGGTCCGGGTACGAGAAGAAGGCCATGGCCGGCGACATCCGCGAGTTGGCTCGCCACCTCGGCCACGAGAAGATCAACATCGCCGGGCACGGCATCGGCGCCATGGTCGCTTTCAGTTACGCGGCCAACCATCCGGAGGCGACCGAGAAGGTGGCCATACTGAACACGACCCACATCGACGAAAGCTACTACGAGTTCCGCATCATGCCGCGGCCGGGCGAACCGGGACCCTACCGTTGGTGGCTCGGGTTCAACCTGGTGCCGGACTTTCCAGAACAGGTCCTCGCCGGCCGGTACCGGCACATGGTGGACTTCATGTTCAACCTCAGTCTGGTGAACCCGGACGCGATCCCGTCCCGCGACCGGGACATCTACGCGCACGCATACTCCTCGCCCGAGGCGATCCGGGCGAGCAAGTCCTGGTTCCAGGCGTACCAGCAGGACATCGAGGACTTCAACAGTTACGACAAGGTGACCGTGCCGATGCTGGGGCTGGCCTACGGGCCCTTCTTCGAGTACATGCAACAGAAACTGCCGAAGCAGGGTACCGACGTGCGCGTGGTCGAGGTGAAGGACAGCCGCAACTACCTGGTCGAGGAGCAACCGGAGGCCGTCATCGACGCCTTTCTCGACTTCTTCGACTGAGCAGTCTGCCCGGCGCCCTTGTGACAGTGCCGACAGGGTGCCGACGCGCGCGATCTCCCGTCACGTCGAGACGGGAGATCGCGCGCCGTGGCACGTTGTACGAGTCGTTGTGGTGGTCAGTGTCCGTGCGTGGTGAGTACGGCGCAGGCCACCGGCAGGCTCGGGTCGAAGCTGCCGGAGGTGGTCATGCCGTGGACCACGATGACGTACTGGTCGAAGGCCCCCAGCGAGGTCTCCGGGGCGCCCGCGTCGGTGGACGCGAAGCTGCGCGAGTACGCCACGTCGGATGCCGGGGTGACATCGTGGCCCAGGGTGATCAGAACGGGACCGTAGGCCGGCAGGCCGTCGGCGAAGCTGAGCACGCCGTCAGCGCCGGCCAGGCTCATGTCGGGGCAGTGCGCCTGGGTGCCGTTACCGAAACCGTGGATGTGCTGCATGTGCATCTGCCCGGGTTCGAGCCCGTGGCCGTTGAGGTTCGCCCTGAGTTGGCCGGCCTGCTCGACCAGCGTCACGACCCCGTGCACACCGGAGTGGTTGAGTTCGACCAGGGTGCCGCGGGTCACCACCGCGCCGTTCGAGGCGTCAGCGGGTTGGGTCGCGACCGTGGCGGTGACCGTCGCCGCTGCGGCGGCCGTTGCGATGGCGGCACAGATACGGGCGGTGCGGCTCATGGAAATCTCCTGTCGGACATGCCCGTGTCGCAGGCGTGTGGGTTCGTCGTTGAGTGACGACACGCGACCCACACCCCGACGGTTCACCGGACCGGCATGCCAACCGTGCGGACGACGTCGCCTATTCCGTCATGTGAAGGTCACCGGTGCCGCTGTCGAAGTGCACGGTCCCGGAGGCGAAGACCAGGTCGAGCCCCATCCGCCCGGTCCGGGACCCGAACTTCTGCCGAACCCTGACCACTTTCTCCCCGACGTGATCGGCCAACGGCGTTCCGCTCCGGATCTGCCGCACTTCCATGCGGCCGTACTCGCCCATGTCGCACCCTTCGAACGGACCAGACGGCTCCGTGATCAGGCACCGGTCCGACCCGGCCGTGATATGCGTCCAAGCCCCGCGATCGTCGACGAGCCACACGTCGACAGGGCCATCTGCAACCCCGTCATACACGTGCCGTGACTCGACGACACGCTCAACTGTCCGGCCGACCAGCCGGACCGGATCAACGCCATTTCCGTGTAGCGGACACCCCACGAACTTCGACGTTTCCATCCCAGGACCGTACCGGGCTCCCAACGAATCCCGATCGGATGTGGCGGCCTGCCGCCCCAGCCGGCGGCCCCGGCGCAGATCCAGACATGGAAGCACCCGATGCGGGAGGCGGGGGTGTTCGGGGCGGAGACCCGCTCAGGTACCCCCGGACGGGCACCACCACCAGCCATCACCGAGGTTGCCTGTCGTGGACGGGCGACACGGGTCGCCGTTCACGTCGACAGTCAGTTCCGTCGCCGGCGTGCCCATCACGGTCGCCGATCCGCGGACGACAGCCCTGCCACTGCGGCCGGAACGCGCGGTCGTGGTCGGGGCTGGGAGCGGCGGGCTCGGCTGTGGCCCTAACCTGCCTGCGCGCCCCGTGGCCGACTCCCGAATCGCTCAGCTACCCGCCGGCCAGCCGTCCGGGAGACCGCGTCGGTCGACTCGCGAACCGACAGACACACCACGCGGGTCACCGTAACCCCGTACCGGTCCACCGCGCCATCAGGCGGAGATAACCAGGCCAAGCCCGACATGCGGTGACCTGATGGGGACTCACCCGTTCGAGGGGAAGCCGCTGCCTCCACTGTCAACTACTTACAGTACCGCCCTGATTACGTTTGCTTCGGGGAAGGAGCGAGGGATGAGGCTCTCGACGTACCTGCCGGGCGTGAGACGGGTGCGATTCGCCACGATGCCGGTTACCGCCTTGGTCGCGTTGATTACGGCGGTGTCGCTGTTCACGCTCACGCACAGTGTCCAGGCGGCGTCAATGGCGGTGTCACTGGGTACCGCAGACAGCTTCGCGGTCCTGGCCGGCTCGGGCATCACGAACACCGGCCCCACCACTATTAACGGAGATATCGGCACATTTCCGACGACGACCATCACTGGAACGGGGACGCTGACCCTGACCGGGACGAACCACGGCGGCGACGCGGTCACGCAGAGCGCGAAGACCGACCTGGTCACGGCCTACGACACGGCGGCCGCCGAGGGGCCGACCTCGCCGATCGTGGCCGATCTCGGCGGGCAGACCCTGACACCCGGCGTCTACAACTCCGCCTCCTCGATCGGGCTTACCGGAATCCTCACACTCGATGCCGGCGGCGACCCGAATGCCGTCTTCGTCTTCCAGGCGGGCTCCACCCTCACCACCGCATCGGCCAGCCAGGTCAACCTGGTCAACGGCGCCCAGTCCTGCAATGTCTTCTGGCAGGTGGGCAGTTCGGCGACCCTGGGCACCGGCTCCACTTTCCGTGGCACCATCCTCGCCCTGACCAGCATCACGGTCACGACCGGCGTGATCGTCGATGGCCGGGTGCTCGCCCGTAACGGCGCCGTCACGCTGGACTCGGACACCATCACCAGGCCGGCGTGCCTACCACCGCCAACCACACCGCCAACCACACCACCGACCACAGGGCCAACCACTCCGCCGACCACTCCGCCGACAACTCCGCCGACCACGGCTCCGGTGACCCCGCCGACCGGTCCTCCGACACGCCCGCACCGCCCCCGTCGTCACCGCCACCATCAGGTCACGCCGGTCCCGCACGGGCCGGTCGACAGTGGTGACGGGAGCACCGCCGGAGAGGCTGGCGGCGTGCCTCAACCACTGGTCCGCCCATCCACGCATGCCAGGCTCGACGGCATGACGGTGATCGCCGCACGGCGCCTCCGGCGCGCCTGAGCGCGTGCGACGCATACCCCGTCACCACGGGTGCAGCCGCCCCCGCCCGGCCCGCTCCAGGGCGAGGGCGGGGGCGGTAGTCCTACTCGTGACGATCGCCGTTGCGGGTACCGGGTGTTCCAGCCGATGGGGCCGTACCCCCCTACCGTCGATCGCGGCACTGCCAGCTCCGCCATCGTCAGTCCCGACACCGTCAGACCCGGAATCGAGCAACGCCGGCACACCCGCCGCCGGTGTGACGCCGCTGGCGAGATCCACGCCGGTCCGCGTGCGAATCCCGGCAATTGGTGTGGACTCCGGACTGATTGGTCTCGGCCTGCGCGGCGACGGGACGATGGAGGTGCCACCCGACGGCTTCCCTGCGGGCTGGTACACCGGCGCGCCGACCCCAGGTGAACTGGGTCCGGCGATCATCGCCGGCCATGTCGACTGGGGCGGGCGCCCAGGGGTCTTCTACCACCTGCGCGATCTGAAACCGGACGACGCGGTCACCGTCACGCGGAAGGACGGCAGTGTGGCGACGTTCCGGGTGACGCGGGTCGAGAAGTACCTCAAGAACAGCTTCCCCACCGACGTGGTGTACGGGGACATCGACCACGCGGGACTGCGGTTGATCACCTGTGGAGGGTTGTTCGACCGGCGTGCGCGCAGTTACGACGACAACATCGTCGTCTTCGCCGACCTCGTCACGACCCGCATGCCCCGACCTACGCCGAGCACAACCACGTGACGGCAGCCCCTCAGGTGACGCGCCGACGCCCTGAGCACCCGAGTGCAGGCGAAGCAGCCTCCCGGCGGGCGTACGGGTGCTGGTAGCGGCGCATCGGGTCGGGTTCGACGATCCGATGCCCCACGCGTCCTTGTCATTGACCGGACCACCGCGCACCGCGACCGATTCCGGCTGTCTTCATTCGGCCGGTCGCCCCGACACCCGCCACGGTCCGATGCTGGCAACAGGACCGGGACGGCAAGGACGATCGGCCAAGGGTCAGCCGGAGCCCGAGTTCGCCGATGCGGTCGTCAGACCGCCAGCACCGGTCGGGAGTTACCTGGTCGCGGTGCGCCGACACGCGCCTACCGAACCGGTTCGGTGTCGACGCGGGCGGGGCCTCCCGAATGCCGCCGATCCGGAAGGGGTCGCCGCAGGCGCCGGCATGTGCGGGCCGCGCGGCCACCGGGCACGCCCACCGTCGTGGTGACCGCGCCGCGACGCTCCCGCCCATGACCGGCTGTCCTGAGTCGTCGCCGACCGGATGCGTCCCCACGGCCGACCCACATCCCCAGGCGATGATCGGTCGACGTGATGAGCCTGGTCCGGAACGGTTCTTTCCACCGCCGCGCCTGCTTCGATGCGATGGGATGGACGGACCCCGGTGCGCGAGCCGGACCGCTGGCCGGTTAGGAGCGCACATGCGGCCTTCGAGAATCAACGACGATGCCGGCAGGCTCCGGGGCATGCCGGGCTTGATCGAGTTCGAGGTCGACCAACTCCTGGGCGGGCAGGACGTCCTGCTGCGGGTGGTGGGCGAGATCGACGTGGCCACCGCCCCGCTGCTGCGGACGGCCGCCCGTGACGCGCTGGCAGAGCGTCCCGGCCAGGTTCACCTGCCTTGGTCAGGTCGCGTTCCTGGACTGCGCGGGCCTGGGTGTGTTGATCGGGCTGCGCAACTAGGGCCATTCTCGCGAGGTCGGTCATCGCGAGCGGGCCGGTATGGCGGTTGGTCGAACTGGCGGGCATGAGCCACCTGTTCGACCTCCATCACCCAACCCCTTCGGTGACCCCGGGAACAGCCACGTCCGCGTCGGGAACCTGGGCGGACAAGGCTACGGCGGCGGGCGAATGCGCGGTCCGGGAGTGACACGTGCTGGTGGGGCTGTCGGCCCGTGCCTTGCAGTGGGCGGTGTTGTTGCCCTCCTGCCAGTCGGGTAACCGGTGCTGACCGGCCTTGCGCCGGTGCGGCATCACAAGGCCGGTGCCTTGGTAGCCGCCGTCGGCCAACACTGTCGCCTGGTCCGCGGCCTCACCTGGAATCGTTACCGCGGCGGCGGACATGCCCCCGCTGGCGGCGGGATCCGCTGGTCTTCCTAGCCACGACATGAGCGTACCCATTGACAGAGCCATTGACATTGATCAACTTCTGGAGGCGGCTGCGGGGTAAAACCGCAGGTCAGATGGGGTGGGCCGCCAGGGGCTCGAACCCTGAACCCGCGGATTAAAAGAGCCTTGTCCGTTTCGTACCCCGATGTCCCACGGTCACTCTGGTGGCATTTGTACTGCCTTAAAAGCCATCGATGTCGGTCGCGGACAGGTGTTCATGGACAGATTCATGGACATGGCCATGGACAGATCCCGGTGTCCCGCTGTTGTTGATCTTAGCGGCTTGACCGCAGGATTCAGGTCAAGTGGTCATCTCCTCGGTCGGGCAGGCCTGCCCCTACGCTGGGTTCTCCGGTG
>DATCWR010000220.1:0-2043 GCA_036566245.1 Mycobacteriales bacterium
TGCCGCGGCGCGCGGCGAGCGACGCCAGATGGACCGGCTACGGATGCTGGCCGCGCTGGGGATCGGCATGGGCATCGGTATGGGTGTCGGCATGGCGGCCCGAGCGTGTCGACACACCATGGGATCGGGTGGCCAGATGTCCGAGGAGATGGCCGGCCGGATGTCCGACCAGATGGCCGCACAGATGTCCGGAAACGTGTCCGCACCGATGTCGGGACGAACCGGCGGCGGTACGGCGGCCGACCCGGACGGCGGCACCATGAACCCGTCGGGTCGTCAGCGGCGCCGCTGAGGAATCCGGTCACCCGGAAGAGGCTGCTCGCTCGTCCGTGCCAGGCCCAGAACCGGGCGAGACACACCTGCCCGGGTGTCGGCCGTGGCACGCGGCCTGGTCACAGCGCCTCGATGACCGAGGTCGCGATCTCCTTGGCCTCCAGCGAACTCTTCTGGTTGATCTTGACCAGGACCAGGGTTGGGCCCTGGGTCACGGCCAGGAGCGCGCCGTCGTCGACGATCGCCACCACCCCGTAGTCTCCGATGCCGTTGACCGGGTTCGCGTCCTTGCCCACCCTGGTCACCGCACCGTTCTGGGCGGCGATCGGGTTGGCCTCCTGCGACACCGTGATCTGGATGGCCAGTCCCCCGTCCGGCCGGTAGAAGGCACAGGACGGGTGCGGTTTGGTGGCGGTCACGGTGGTGCGGGTCAGGTGTTGACCGACCGTGTTCATCGCCACGTCGGTGGTGAGGTAGGGGCACGGCCCGTCGACCGGTGTCGGTGCCGCAGTGGGAGTCCGGGCGTCGGTGGCCTTCGGCAGGGTGGGCTGTGCGCTCGCCGGGTTGCTCCCGGCGGCCGACCCCTGCGACGCCTGGTCACCGATCGCGGCGGCACCGGCGGCGCCACCGGTGCCGTCAGAAGCCCCGCAGGCCGCCAACATGCACAGCGACACCAGCGGCACGGCGGTACGGATGGCGGTACGGAGCAGGTTCTGGCGAGGCACGTTCACCCCAGGTTCTGTACGGAACGCGACAGGCGACGCCGGTCTCGCACCGTTGGAGACCGCGCGCCGCCAGAAGTCCGTGGAGACGAGGGGAATCGAACCCCTAACCTCCGCCTTGCAAAGGCGGCGCTCTGCCAATTGAGCTACGTCCCCCGGCGGTCGATCCAGAGCGTACTGTCCGGCGTGGTCGGGTCACCGCCGCGGCGCGCTGGGACCGGTCAGTCGAGCTCCGCCCTCGGGATCAGGGCCGATCCGGTCAGTTCCGCGACCCGGAGGTCGCCTCGTGCCACAGATCCGCCTCGGCCTTGGCGTCCCGCCGCTTCTTGGCCACCAGCAGGCCACCCGCGACCACGCCCACCAGCAGAACGAGCTTCTTTCCCACGAGAACTCCCGACTGTCAGTGACCGGACAGTGGGCCTGGCTGGATTTGAACCAGCGGCCTCATCCTTATCAGGGATGCGCTCTAACCAACTGAGCTACAGGCCCGTGGTGCGAGAAGATACGGTACCGCACAGCGCACGCCAGATCCCAACCGGATCTGGTTTCCGCCGAGCGGTCAGTCGTGTTCGGAAAGGGTCACCTCGACCCCCCCGACCAGGTCGGCACACATGTTGTAGATGAACGAGCCCACCGTGGCCAGCGCGGTGAACAGCACGATGTTGATCGCCCCGATCAGGGCCGCGGTGCCCAGCACCAGGCCCGGACCGATGATCTCCGCCCCGTCCTTACCCGTGACGTCCTGGTACAACCCGTTGACCTTGTCGAACACTCCCATACCGTCCAGCACGCCGTAGAGCAGACCGATCGCCACGAGCCAGACGACGAACAGTGCGACGGCCAGGACCAGTGACAGCTTCAGCGTCGACCACGGGTCGATGTGCCGGAGCTGCAGCCGAGCCCGACGCGGCCCCCTGGCCGCCGCGGACACCGAGCGGCGCATCGCCGAGGCGACCCGGGAGGCCGGCGAGGAGGAACCCCGGGAACCGTGCCCGGCCGGTGCGCCATGGCCGGACGGGCCGCCCTGACCGGCCGGTGGCCTGGCACC
>DATCWR010000264.1:0-4398 GCA_036566245.1 Mycobacteriales bacterium
CCGGTCACCGCTGCCGGGGAGCTCGATGGTGGCCGCGGCGAAGCCGTACTTCGCCGAGTGCCGGGCCCGGGCCACCAGTCGGGGACGCATCCTGTGCAGTCCGCCGGGGTGGCCGATCAGGATCAACGGCGCCGGTGCGGATGCGGGTGTCCACAGGATGCCGGGGATCTCGCCGAGCCTCCATCGCGAGCCGACCTACGACGGGCCGCCGAGGCCAAGGGCGGCCAGGGCGCCCCGGTGATCCCGGCACAGCGCAGGGCCCGCCGCGAGTACGAGAACCGCGTCAACGCTCTTTCGGCCACAGCCGGACCGTGATCGTTCTCGGCGTCAACGGCTGTACCGGTGTCCCCAGGCCGGTGATCTTCCAGCACCCTGGTTGAAGCATCATTATGGAGATGATAATAATGATGAAGAAAATAATGAAGATAGGAAGAAAGTTACCAGAGAGTAGGTCGTGAGATTCTTCCAATCTCACGACCTACTCAGAAAGGTGGCGAAACTCGTTGCTGGCCGTGCCGCAACGACGACCCGATGGAGGAGAAAACCGTCACGATCAGCTCTTCCGACCGCCCAGCCCACCAGGCCATCAGGCTCTCGGCTCCCACCGATGGTGGTGGTGGTGGTGGTGGTGAAAACCCGGTTGCCGGAGTCGACGCAGGTCTGGTCGGCTGGCCGCATGGACTCACAGGCGGTACTGGCGGCCTTCGACGAGCAGGTCCGTCGACACCCACGGCCCGAGGCGCCAGACGGACACGTCGAACGCGACGGTGCCGTGATCCGGATCCTGTCCGCCACGGGGGGATGGACCGGCGTGGGTTGGAGCGACCTGGATCGGTCCAACGCTGACGCGGTCATCGCCGCGCAGGTGCGTCGGTTCGACCAACTGTCCCGCCCCTGGGAGTGGAAGCTCTACTCCTACGACCGGCCCGCGGACCTGCCCGACCGGCTGGTCGCGGCCGGGTTCACCCCACAACCGGCCGAGACCCTGCTCGTCGCCGAGATCGCAGACCTCGACCTGGACGTGCCGCCGCCAGGCGGCGTGGAACTGCGGACGGTCGCTGACCGGCGGGGCGTCCAGATGCTCGTGTCGGTGCACGACCGGGTGTTCGGCGGGGACAATTCCGCCCAGGGGGCGATCCTGTTGGCTGACCTGACCCACCAGCCCACCGCGGCAGCGGCCGTGGTCGCCGTGGCCGGGCACACCCCGGTTGCCGCCGGGCGGATGGAGTTTCACCCCGGTACCGACTTCGCCAGCCTGTGGGGCGGCGGCACGTTGCCGGCCTGGCGAGGCCGTGGGGTGTTCCGCGCGATGGTGGCCCACCGGGCCAGCCTCGCCGCCGCCAGAGGATTCCGCTATCTCCAGGTCGACGCCACCGCCGAAAGCCGACCGATCCTGCGACGACTCGGTTTCGTCGAACTGGCCACCACCACTCCGTTCATTCACCCGGGCACACCGCACTGACGGCGCTACAGCCGACCGGTCCGGCGAGAGTCCAGCAACCTGTCGTGCCGTCCCTCCGGCACGTGGCGGTGGGTACCGCCTCGACTGTCGTGGAGGCGTGTGCGGTTGGGCTCGGGTAGAGTGCTGCCATTCTGATGTAGCGAACAACGAGGAGGTGGGACCCATTACCGCAATGTCAAATCGGGTGCTCTCCTCGCACGACCGCACGGTCCCTGCCACATAGGTGACCGAGGGAGCGCCCGTCAGTATTCCGAAGGGCTCCCATGTCGGCTTCACCGTCACTTCTTCCACTCCCCGTCATCGTCAGCAGGCTCCGGGCCGCCGGGTGTGTGTTCGCCGAGGACGAGGCACGGTTGCTTCTGGACGCGGCACGCACACCCGCCGACCTCACCGCGATGGTCGACCGACGGGTCGTCGGCCTGCCCCTCGAACACGTCGTGGGCTGGGCGGAGTTCCGCGGCCTGCGCATCGCGGTGGAGCCGGGGGTTTTCGTACCCCGGCGCCGCACCGAGTTCCTCGTCGGCCAGGCCGCCGCCCTGGCCCGGCCGCGAAGCGTTGTCGTGGACCTGTGTTGCGGCTCGGGTGCGGTGGGGGCGGCACTGGTGGCGGCCCTGGACCGGATCGAACTGCACGCTGCCGACATCGACCCTGTCGCGGTGCGCTGCGCGCGCCGGAACATCGGCGCCAACGGTCGGGTGTATGAGGGTGACCTCTACCAGCCGCTGCCCACCACGCTGCGGGGCCGTGTCGATGTCCTGGTGGCCAACGTGCCGTACGTGCCCACCGGCCAGATCGACCTTCTGCCCGCCGAGGCCCGCCTGTACGAGCCGCACACGGCACTCGACGGTGGCGCGGACGGACTCGACGTGCTGCGTCGGGTGAGCGCCGCCGCGCCGCGGTGGCTGGCTCCGGGTGGCCACCTGTTGGTCGAGACAAGCCGGTACCAGGCGTCGCGGGCCGTAGGCATCGTCGCTGGTGACGGGCTGGTCCCACAGGTGGTCAGGTCCGAGGAACCACAGGCCACCGTGGTGGTGGGAACCAGACCCGCCGTCGCAGCGGACTGGAGAACCGAGTCTCCAGACCCCCGGCGTAACCCTGCGGTAGGGGGTGGGACCGGCACCGTTTTCGGCGGCGCCCCGGTGGACTCTGACAGGTTGTGGGCATGGGACGCAGGTTCGCCGTAGGTGATGAACTGTCCGACGTGGTACGTGCCGGGCTTGGAGCCCGGGGGCGCATCGCCAGGGCGACACGGCTTCGGGGTGGCAGCAAGAAGGGTGTGTACCGGCTCGCGTTCGACGACGGTTCCACCGCGGTCGCCTACGTCTGGAACGACACCGAGAACTACTGGCCGACAACCCAGACCGGCCCGGACGACCATGCCGACCCGTTCTCGCACGCCTCAGGAATTGATCTGTTCGAGGCTGCCGG
This sequence comes from Mycobacteriales bacterium, assembly GCA_036566245.1. Classification (GTDB taxonomy): domain Bacteria; phylum Actinomycetota; class Actinomycetes; order Mycobacteriales; family DASULA01; genus DASULA01. The sequence continues at coordinate 2,891 of DATCWR010000264.1, forward strand.
TCGACGCCTGGATGCCCTGGGTATTCGTATCCCGCAGACCTACCTGGTCGATGCGACCAGGGAACGCTATCCGGGCGACGTCGCGGTGGTCGAGGATGTGCGTGGCGGGACACTGGAGGCGTTGCTACGACTCGACCCGAGGGGTGTCGAACCGGTCCTGGCAGGGCTCGCCGAGGCGCTCGGGGTGATGGGGACGGCACACGGGCCCGGCTTTGGAAAGGTGGCCCTGATCGACCGTGGTGGTGTCTCCACGGGCCGGTCCTGCGAACAGGTCGTTTTCGATCGTGCGCTCGAAGACCTCGCCGAAGTAGCCTCCCGCGACCCGCGGGCCCGCGCCGCCGGTGACCGCCTCGGGCAGGTCCTTGGTGAACTGGCGGCCGCCGTGCGTCCGCGTACGGAGTACGGGCTCGTCCACGGAGAGCTGGGACCAGACCATGTTCTGGTGGACGGGCACGGGCGCCCGGTCCTCATAGACATCGAAGGCCTCATGTACTTCGATGCCGAGTGGGAGCATGCGTTCGTGCGCATTCGTTTCGGTCCGCACTATCACCAGTTGAACACAGGCGGCCTCGACCCGCCTGACGTTCTACCTGCTTGCGATGCGCCTGTCGCTGGTCGCCGGGCCTCTGAGGCCCCTCGACGGCGACTTTCCTGACCGCCTCACAATGCGGGAGATAGCCGAGCACAACCTCCGGGAAGCACTCGCTTTTCTCCGTCGTTGAGCCAGGGTGCTGCGTGTCCCTGGGCAGGCGGCGGGCAGGCGACACCCGGTGGCCTGGGTCTGGGCTCGTATCCACCCGTCGGTGCCTGTTCAGCTCAGATGTGTTCCATGACAATCACCGCGGTGGTGTCATCCTGGAGCGCCCTGAAGGTGTGTGGCACGTCGCCGCGGTAGGTGACGTAGTCGCCGGGGTCCAGTTCGATCGGGTCCTCGACGGGGCCGACCAGCGCCCGGCCGGCGCCGAGCACCACATGCTCGGTGGTGCCGGGCATGTGGGGTTGTGAGGTCCGGGGTTCACCGGGCTGCGCCTGTATCCGGTAGAGGTCCCGCCGGGCGCCCGGCGGGCAGGAGGCCAGCAGCGTGGCCGCGTAGTCGGCCCGTTCGGAGTAGGTGACCGGCCCCTCGCCGGCACGGATCACCCGCACGGCCGGTCGTGGTGGGTCGACCAGTCGGCTGAACGGGACACCGAGTCCGACGCCCAGCGCCCACAGGGTCTCCACACTCGGGTTACCGACCCCCGACTCCAGTTGGGACAGCGTGGACTTGGCGATACCCGCGCGCCTGGCCAGTTCGGTCATGGACAGGCCGGCGCGGTCACGCTCGCGACGGATCGACGCCGCGATCAACGCGATCAGGTTGGGGGACGAGTCTGGCTCGCCCCGGTCGGATGAACCGCTTTCCACGTGTTCACTCCAAACGGCAGATTTGTTCGACTTGACGAACAAGCGCACTGCTGTCCATTGTAATGGACATGCGTTCGATATGGCGAACACTGGATCGTGGCACG
>DATCWR010000286.1:0-7278 GCA_036566245.1 Mycobacteriales bacterium
CGGCCCGGGCCCGGCCACCCGGCCGTCGACCCCGCCGCCCACACCCGGATCGACCGGCGGCGACCAGAGCCTGCTCGGGGACCGGTCCTGGCTGGCCCTGCTGTTGAACGGGGTGTCCGGATGAGCACGGCACCTGCCGGACCCGAAACGGAGGGTGAGATGACCGATCAGACCGCACGGTCGCCGCGGGTGCGCCGACCGCCGGCACCGGTGACGGTGGCCGGGATGTTGGCCGTGGTCGCGGTGATGTTGGTCACCGCGTCGACCTACTTCCTGTTCGCCACCCGCCAACACACGGCCGCGCAGGCGCAGCGTGAGGACGTGATGACCGCGGCCCGGCAGGAGGCGGTGAACCTGACCAGCCAGGACTACGCCACCATTGACCGGGACCTGGCACGGATGATCGGCGGCACCACCGGTGACCTGAGGGAGGATCTGCGCAAACAGCGCACCACCTACCGGGATACGTTTGTCAGAAACAAGCTGCGAGCGCAGGGCAACGCCACCGAGGCCGGCCTGGTCACCATGCGGGACCGGGCGGCCACCGTGTTGGTGGTGATCGATCAGGTGGTCCGGACGGACGGTAAGGACAAGCAGCTTCAGTCCCGGCGCTATCGCCTCGAACTCGACATGACGCACATCGAGGGTCAGTGGCTCGCGTCCGGGCTCCGTGCCGCCGGGTTGGTGTCGTGATGGTGCGAACCTCTGCCCGCCGCCCGCCCCGGGTCGCCGGTTCCCGACAGCACGAACGACGGTCCGCGGCCGAGCCGACGCCGGCCACCGAACCCGCCTCGGCCAGCTCGGCGTCTGCGGCCAGCTCGGCGTCTGCGATCAGCTCGGCGTCTGCGGCCAGCTCCGCGCCCGCGGCCAGTTCGACCGACACCGCGGACCTGACCGAACCGCGACCGCGCCGGTCGGGTCGGAACCGCCGTGGCTGGTGGCCGGTGGTGGCCCTCACGGTGCTTGTCGTTGCTCTGGCCGTGGCCACCGCGGTACTGGTACTCGGCTGGCTACGGGCGCAGGCCAGGGCCGACGCGATGGCCCGGGTGCCCGCCCTGGCCAGGACCGACGCGGCCAGGATCCTGTCCTACGACTACCGGCACATCCAGGCCGACGCCGACGCGGCGACCCGGGTCATCACCGGTGGGTACCGCGACCAGTACCGGCAGAGTATGGACCAGTTGATCATCCCGCAGGCCCAGCAGGTGCATGCGGTGGTCCAGGCCGAGGTGCTCAACGCAGGGGTGTCGAGCGTGAGCGACGACGGCCGTCAGGTGGTGGTGCTGGTGTACGCCAACCAGACCGTGACCAACACCCGGATCACCGGGTCGAGGGTGGACCAGGTGCGGGTGCGTCTGACCATGGTTCGGGTGGGCGACGGCTGGAAGGTGTCCAGGGTCGACTCGCTGTGAGGATCATCCGACACGCTGAGGCCGCCTGGCGTGTCGGATGCGCTGGGTCACCACCCCACAGCACGGTGTACAGAAGCCTCATATTCGGACACAGCACCCCTGGGTACTTGACTAAGGCCGGGCAATCGCGTCACTCTGACGGTCCAAGTGGAATCACGAGTGACCATCGCCTCGACAGCAGTGTCCGCTGCGGCTACACTGCTCGTTTGCGCTGCCCTCTCACCGTCATCCCGCCGTTGAGGTGGGCTGTCTGGGGTGCGCGTGCAACGACGGCGCATGTCCTCGGAAGGACGCATCTTGGCAGTCTCCCGCCCTGGCAAGACCACCACTGCGACCCCCTCGGGTGTCCCCGGCGCTCCGAAGCGGATCTCATTCGCCAAGATCCGCGAGCCGCTTGGAGTGCCCAATCTTCTCGCTCTGCAGACGAACTCGTTCGACTGGCTGGTCGGCAACGACCACTGGCGGGCGCGCGTCGAAGGTGACCCGGACGCGCAGTCCGGCCTGGAGGAGATCCTCGGCGAGATCTCGCCCATCGAGGACTTCTCCGGTTCGATGTCGCTGTCCTTCTCCAACCCACGCTTCGAGGACGTGAAGGCGTCCGTCGAGGAGTGCAAGGACAAGGACATGACCTACGCGGCACCGCTGTTTGTCACCGCGGAGTTCACCAACAACACGACCGGAGAGATCAAGAGCCAGACGGTCTTCATGGGTGATTTCCCGATGATGACCACAAAGGGCACTTTTGTCATCAATGGCACTGAGCGAGTAGTTGTCTCGCAGCTTGTCCGTTCTCCGGGTGTCTACTTCGACAAGACGCTCGACAAGACGTCGGACAAGGAAGTGTACAGCTGCAAGATCATCCCCAGCCGTGGTGCGTGGCTGGAGTTCGACGTTGACAAGCGTGACACCGTCGGTGTCCGCATCGACCGTAAGCGTCGTCAGCCGGTCACCGTGCTGCTCAAGGCGCTGGGCTGGACCGAGGAGCGGATCCGCGAGCGGTTCGGTTGGTCGGAGATCCTGCTGGCCACCCTCGACAAGGACCACATCGGTACCCAGGACGAGGCGCTGCTGGACATCTACCGCAAGCTGCGTCCCGGTGAGCCGCCCACCCGGGAGAGCGCCCAGACCCTGCTGGACAACCTGTTCTTCAACCTCAAGCGGTACGACCTGGCCAAGGTCGGCCGGTACAAGGTGAACAAGAAGCTGAACCTGTCGCTGCCGCTGACCCAGGGGGTGCTCACCGAGGACGACGTGGTCGGCACCATCGAGTACGTCATCCGGCTGCACGCCGGCGACGAGGGGGTCGAGGTGGACGACATCGACCACTTCGGCAACCGGCGACTGCGCACGGTCGGTGAGCTCATCCAGAACCAGATCAGGGTTGGTCTGTCCCGGATGGAGCGGGTTGTCCGGGAAAGGATGACCACCCAGGACGTCGAGGCGATCACGCCGCAGACCCTGATCAACATCCGTCCGGTGGTCGCCTCCATCAAGGAGTTCTTCGGCACCAGCCAGCTCTCCCAGTTCATGGACCAGACCAACCCGCTGGCCGGACTGACCCACAAGCGTCGGCTCTCCGCGCTCGGGCCGGGCGGTCTGTCCCGGGAGCGGGCCGGGTTCGAGGTGCGTGACGTGCACCCGTCCCACTACGGCCGGATGTGTCCGATCGAGACCCCCGAAGGTCCCAACATCGGTCTGATCGGCTCGCTGTCCACGTTCGCCCGGGTGAACTCCTTCGGCTTCATCGAGACGCCCTACCGCAAGGTCGTCGATGGTCGGGTCACCGACCAGATCGACTACCTCACCGCGGACGAGGAGGACCGGCACGTCATCGCCCAGGCCAACGCACCGCTCGACGCGAGGGGCAACTTCGCGGAGAGTCGGGTGCTGGTCCGTAAGAAGGGCGGCGAGGTCGACTACCTCGAGCCGCAGGACGTCGACTACATGGACGTCTCGCCGCGGCAGATGGTGTCGGTGGCCACGGCCATGATCCCGTTCCTGGAGCACGACGACGCCAACCGTGCGCTCATGGGCGCCAACATGCAGCGTCAGGCGGTCCCGCTGCTGCGCAGCGAGTCGCCGCTGGTGGGCACCGGGATGGAACTGCACGCCGCGGTCGACGCCGGTGACGTCATCGTCGCGGAGAAGCCGGGTGTGGTCGAGGAACTGTGCGCCGACTACATCACGGTGATGGCCGACGACGGCACCCGGCAGACCTACCGGCTGCACAAGTTCCGTCGGTCCAACCAGGGCACCTGCATCAACCAGCGTCCCATCGTGGACGAGGGTGACCGGGTGGAGGCCGGCCAGGTGGTGGCCGACGGTCCGTGCACCGACTCCGGTGAGATGGCACTGGGCAAGAACCTGCTGGTCGCCTTCATGCCCTGGGAGGGTCACAACTTCGAGGACGCGATCATCCTGTCCCAGCGGCTGGTCCAGGACGACGTGCTCACCTCGATCCACATCGAGGAACACGAGGTCGACGCCCGGGACACCAAGCTGGGCGCCGAGGAGATCACCCGGGACATCCCGAACGTGTCCGAGGAGGTTCTCGCCGACCTCGACGAGCGGGGCATCATCCGGATCGGCGCCGAGGTCGTGCCGGGCGACATCCTGGTCGGCAAGGTCACCCCGAAGGGGGAGACCGAGCTGACCCCGGAGGAGCGACTGCTGCGGGCCATCTTCGGAGAGAAGGCGCGAGAGGTCCGCGACACCTCGCTGAAGGTGCCGCACGGTGAGTCCGGCAAGGTCATCGGGGTCCGGGTGTTCAGCCGTGAGGAGGGTGACGAGCTCGCCCCCGGGGTGAACGAGCTGGTACGGGTCTACGTGGCCCAGAAGCGCAAGATCCAGGACGGCGACAAGCTCGCCGGCCGGCACGGCAACAAGGGCGTGATCGGCAAGATCCTGCCGGTCGAGGACATGCCGTTCATGGAGGACGGCACCCCGGTCGACATCGTGCTGAACCCGCACGGTGTGCCACGCCGGATGAACATCGGCCAGATCCTGGAGACCCACCTGGGCTGGGTGGCCGCCACCGGTTGGAAGGTGGAGGTCGACGGCGAGTGGTCCCAGCAGTTGCCCGAGCAGGCCCGCCAGGCCGAGCCGGGCACCGTGGTGGCCACCCCGGTGTTCGACGGTGCCCGCGAGGAGGAGATCACCGGCCTGCTCGGCTCGGCGCTGCCCAACCGGGACGGCGTCAACATGGTCGGTTCGGATGGCAAGGCGATGCTCTTCGACGGCCGTACCGGAGACCTGTTCCCGTACCCGGTCGCGGTGGGCTACGTCTACATCCTCAAGTTGCTGCACCTGGTCGACGACAAGATCCACGCCAGGGCCACCGGTCCGTACTCGATGATCACCCAGCAGCCACTGGGCGGTAAGGCACAGTTCGGTGGTCAGCGCTTCGGTGAGATGGAGTGCTGGGCGATGCAGGCCTATGGCGCGGCGTACACCCTGCAGGAACTGCTCACGATCAAGTCCGACGACGTGCTCGGACGGGTCAAGGTGTACGAAGCAATTGTTAAGGGCGAGAACATCCCGGAACCGGGCATTCCAGAGTCCTTCAAGGTGTTGCTCAAGGAACTCCAGTCGCTGTGCCTCAACGTCGAGGTGCTCTCCAGCGACGGGGTCTCCATCGAGATGAAGGACAGCGACGAGGACGTGTTCCGCGCCGCTGAGGAACTCGGTATCGACCTGTCGCGTCGAGAGCCCAGCTCGGTCGAAGAGGTCTGAGGCCTTTCCCTCCGCGATTCGCGACGCGACACAAAGGAGACACACACACGTGCTCGACGTAAACTTCTTCGACGAGCTGCGCATCGGCCTGGCCACGGCCGACGATATCCGTCAGTGGTCCCACGGCGAGGTCAAGAAGCCGGAGACGATCAACTACCGCACCCTCAAGCCGGAGAAGGACGGGCTCTTCTGCGAGAAGATCTTCGGTCCGACCCGGGACTGGGAGTGCTACTGCGGCAAGTACAAGCGGGTCCGGTTCAAGGGCATCATCTGTGAGCGGTGCGGTGTGGAGGTCACCCGCGCCAAGGTTCGCCGGGAGCGGATGGGGCACATCGAGCTGGCCGCGCCGGTCACCCACATCTGGTACTTCAAGGGTGTGCCGAGCCGGCTCGGGTACCTGCTCGACCTCGCTCCCAAGGACCTCGAGAAGATCATCTACTTCGCCGCCTACCTGATCACCGGGGTGGACACCGAGGCGCGGCACCGTGATCTGTCCAGCATCGAGGCCGAGATCTCGGTCGAGCGCAAGCGCCTGGAAGACCGGCGTGACACCGACGTGGAGGCACGGCAGCGCAAGCTCGAGGCCGACATGGCCGAGCTCGAGGCCGAGGGTGCCAAGTCGGACGTGCGGCGCAAGGTGCGTGAGGGCTCCGAGCGGGAGATGCGCCAGATCCGGGACCGCGCCCAGCGTGAGATCGATCGCCTGGACGAGGTACTCGACACCTTCCGCAAGCTCGAACCCAAGCAGCTCATCGCCGACGAGATGCTCTACCGGGAGTTGCGTGACCGGTTCGGCGAGTACTTCCAGGGTGGCATGGGTGCCGAGGCGCTCCAGCGACTGCTGGAGAACTTCGACCTGCGGGCCGAGGCCGAGTCGCTGCGGGAGACCATCCGTAGCGGCAAGGGTCAGAAGAAGCTGCGCGCGCTCAAGCGGCTGAAGGTGGTGGCCGCGTTCCTGGCCACCCGCAACAGCCCGATGGGCATGGTGCTCGACTGCGTTCCGGTGATTCCGCCCGACCTGCGCCCGATGGTGCAGTTGGATGGTGGCCGGTTCGCCACCAGCGACCTGAATGACCTGTACCGCCGAGTGATCAACCGGAACAACCGGCTCAAGCGGCTGCTCGACCTGGGTGCGCCCGAGATCATCGTCAACAACGAGAAGCGGATGCTCCAGGAGGCCGTCGACGCGCTGTTCGACAACGGCCGCCGTGGGCGTCCGGTGACCGGACCGGGTAACCGCCCGCTCAAGTCGCTCTCGGACATGCTCAAGGGCAAGCAGGGTCGGTTCCGGCAGAACCTGCTGGGCAAGCGGGTGGACTACTCGGGTCGGTCCGTCATCGTGGTGGGTCCGCAGCTCAAGCTGCACCAGTGTGGCCTGCCCAAGCAGATGGCCCTGGAACTGTTCAAGCCGTTCGTGATGAAGCGCCTGGTGGATCTCAACCACGCGCAGAACATCAAGAGCGCCAAGCGGATGGTCGAACGGGCCCGCCCGGTGGTGTGGGACGTCCTCGAGGAGGTTATCGCCGAACACCCGGTGCTGCTGAACCGGGCGCCGACCCTGCACCGGCTGGGTATCCAGGCATTCGAGCCGCAGTTGGTCGAGGGCAAGGCCATCCAGATCCACCCGCTGGTCTGCACCGCGTTCAACGCCGACTTCGACGGCGACCAGATGGCGGTGCACATCCCGCTCGCGCCGGAAGCGCAGATCGAGGCATCGGTGCTGATGATGTCCTCGAACAACATCCTGTCGCCGGCGAGCGGCGCGCCGATCGCGATTCCGTCGCAGGACATCGTGCTCGGGTGCTACTACCTGACCAAGGCGCGCGCCGGCGCCAAGGGCGAAGGCCGCGTCTTCGGTAACGCCGACGACGTGCTGCTGGCGCTCGAGGCGGGCGAAGTGGAGACGCTGACGCCGATCCGGCTGCGCTGGAGCGGCTCGCTGCTCGACATGACGGTGGCGCGCGACGATCAGGCGGTGCTCCAGGCCGAGGCCCAGGAGGTCACCAACAAGATCATCAACACCACCGTCGGCCGCGTCATCTTCAATACGTCGCTCCCGACGGTGATGCCGTTCGTCAACGGCCTGTTGAAGAAGAAGGGGTTGCAGCAGGTGGTGCAGTTCTGCCATCTGCAC
>DATCWR010000288.1:0-2185 GCA_036566245.1 Mycobacteriales bacterium
CCGCGGCCGACGCCACCCGGGGCCGGGGCGACACCACCGAACAGTGGGTGACCGGGGACCCGGCGATGGCCGACCGGGAACCGGTACGGGCCACCCTGCGGGCCTGGGCGGTCGACGGCCCCGCCGGGTTCGTCCGGGCCGCCGAATGCTGGCGGGGCGTCATGGTTCGTGAGCGGGTGCGCTGCCTGCTGGCGGCCGGTGAGTCGGCCAGCACGGACCGCCGGACCGGAGACGAACCCGACGGTACGGCCGGGACCGTGGACCTGCTGCTGACCGCCGAGGAGGAGGCTCGTCGCGCCGGGCTGGTCCTTCTGCTCGGCCGGGTCCGGCGGGTGCTACGCCAGCACGGCATCGTCCGCCGACCAGCACCGCCCACCGCACCGCCGGTGCGGCCGTCGGGTGGCTTGTCGGCCCGGGAGTTCGAGGCCATGGCTCTGGTGGGTCAGGGTCACAGCACCCGCCGGATCGCCGAGCTACTCGGACTGACCCGTAACACCGCCGAGACCTACATCAGGCAGGCCATGTCCAAACTGGGAGCACACACCCGTACCGAGGCGGCGGTTCGGGCCGCGGCTCTGGCCAGGCCCACAACGGAACCGGAGGGAGCGCGGTGAGCCAGACACTCGGACCGCCGCGGTTGGTGCTGCCGGCCGACGGTGACACGGCCACCGCCGTGCACGACCTGGTCCGGCAGGGATGGCGGGCACACCAGGGGTTCGACCTGCCCACCGAACCATGGGATGTCGGGCCACACCGGATCGTGGTGGTCGGCACCATATCCGACGCCGGCACCGCCCAGGCCGCACTGCTCTGCGTGGTACGTGGCGCCGGGTTGGTGGCGACCCTGGACCGCACAGTGGGCTGGGCGGCAGCCTTCCTGGCCGACCTCGGCCGGGTGCGGCCGGCGGACGCGCCCACACCGGCTCTCGACGAGTTGGCCCTGTCCGACGAACAGCGTGCCCTGCTGGACCTGCTCGCCGAGGGCCACTCGATCGCGCAGGCGGCCCGCCGGCTGTACCTGTCGCTGCGCACCGCGAACCGACGGGTCGCCCAGGCCCGTGCCGTGCTGGGCGTGGCCACCACCCGCGAGGCGGTGTTGGCCTATGTCAGGCTGCGCGAGACGAGCTAGCCTGCTGGTTCCGCGTGACCTGGGCTCCGACCGGGGCCTTGAACCCGGCCATCTGGTGGTCAGCGGTCGAAGTGGTCCTGCCACCAGGAGGTGAGCCGGTCGGGTTCGAGGGTGTCTGACACGGCGTAGCCCCAGATGCCGTCCCGGGCGCGGTCCCAGTACAGGGCCGCACCCGGCTGGGAACTGGTGGGACGGAAGGTGTCCAACGAGCCACCCGACCACTCGCCCGGCTCGGGGCGCAGACCGTCGGACGCCTCCACCGTGGAGGAGATCAGCCGCCTGAGTTGGTCCACGGTCAGCAGGGTGTCACCGGCACGGCCCACGGTGACCCGTACCCCGTTGTCGAACGTGCAGGTCGCCGCCCCGGCGGTCGCCTCGACGGGCGCGTGGTCGGTGCACGACCTGATGTCCCCGTACACCGGGCGCAGGTAGTCGCGGATCCGGGGATCGTCGAGGTACCGGTCGAAGCCGGGTTCGGCCGGCGTGGCGATGTGGGCCGCCGACCCCGACCCGACCACGGACACCCCGACCGCCACCCCCACCAACGCCGCGGCCACCGCGCCGACCACCAGCGCGGTACGCCAACCGAACCGACGGTTCGGCCGGGGCGGCACCGCCGGCAGCACCGGGGACGACGGCCGCACCGCCGGAGATCGAACGGACGGCGGCCCGGCCGGTGTGGTAGCCGCCGGCGGGCCGACGGTGAGTTGGAGCGCGCCGGTGACCACGCTGGTCTCCGGTTGGTCCAGGGCGGTGGGGGTGACTCCCAGGGCCTGCTGGATCATCCGCGCCACCAACGGGATCCGGGACGACCCGCCGACCAGGTAGACCCCGGCGAGTCGGTCAGAGGTCAACCCGGCCTCGGCGACGGTCCGTCGCAGCACGTCGATGCTGCGGGACAGGTTCGGCCGGATGAGTTCCTCGAACTCGGTCCGGGTCAGATGCAGGTCGGCGAACGGGGGTGGCAGGGCGATGTCAACCCGCGGGTACCGGGACAGCGCCTCCTTGCCGTCCCGCACGTCGGCGGCCAACGCGCCGGCGGCCCGCCGACCGGCC
>DATCWR010000301.1:0-3105 GCA_036566245.1 Mycobacteriales bacterium
TCACCGGCCCGACCCGGACGGAGGTCGGTGGTCATCAGATCGTGGACCGGGTGGTCGACGACATCGTCTCGGCGGTGTTCTCACTCTCCAGTTCGACGCCGCACCTGTTCGCCGCTGAACTGCCGATGTTCGAGGCGGACCCTGCGTCGCCTGTTGATGGAGACGTCGGACCGTGGGCAGTTCTCCGAGCGGACACGGGAGATCGCCGTCGTGGTCTGGCGCCTCTGACGCTGCCACCACCGCATGACCGGTCCACCGGCGTCCGCCACCCGGCCGGCTGCACGACGCGCGCTCATGCTGGCAGGCTTCGGTGCCGCTGCGGCGACCGATTCTAGTGGTTTGTCGGGATGCGGTAGACGGATACGTGGGAGCGTGACTCGGCGGTGAATTCGGTTCCGGTCCAGTCCGCGTGCCTGGATTCCAGTTCGAACCCGGCCAACTGGGCCATGAGGTCGAGTTCGGCTGGCCAGATGTACCGGTGCGGGCTGCGGAACAGTTGCGCCTGCCTGCTCTCATCAAACCTGAAGTGGTGCGACACGACGTGTTGGCGCAGAACATCGTAGGTGTCCAACCCGATGTAGCCGGGCTCGGTATGGAAGACCACCGCGTGCTGCCCCGGTGGGAGTCTGCGCAGCTCAGGTACCCACAGTTCGATCACGAACCGGCCACCGGGCGTGAGGTGGCGGGCGGCATTGTGGAAGCACGCGACCTGCTCGGCCTGGGTGAGCAGGTTGGAGATCGTGTTGTAGACCAGATAGACGAGGGTGTACTTCCCCGGAGCGACCGCGGTGGCCATGTCCCCGACGACCACCGGGATCGTCGCTTCGTCTGCCTTCGTTCGCAGTCGGTCGATCATCGGGCGGGACAGCTCGATGCCGGTCACGGGCACCCCTCGCTCGGCGAGTGGGACGGCGACACGGCCGGTCCCTATGGCAAATTCGAGCGCGCGTCCGTCACCGGCGAGTTCGGCGAGCCGGTCCACGGTCGGCCCCAGCACCTCGGGCGCGAAAGCGCCAGAGCCCGGCGTGTCGTAGCGCTGAGCGGCATCGACGTCCCAGATTTCATCCTGTCGCATGCCAGCGATGATCTGGGGCACGGCTACGCGTTGTCCAATGATTTGCGCCCCACAGGTCGGTTGACCCGGCCGGAGTTCCGGTACCCGTCCATGTCGATGACACCGGAGCCCTCCTCGCCGCCCCAACGGCACACCACACCGTCCACCGGTGTGGCCTCGTCCTCGGTCGCTCTGGTGTGGTTCCTTGGGGCGGGCTGCGTGGGTCAGCATTCTGCGTAGGGGTATTTTTCGTGCACCATGGACCAGTGGGGTTGCCAGGTAATGTTTGTGAGGCGTTGGCCGGCGGTGGCGAGGAATTCCTTGACGGCAGTGCGGACCGCGTCGAGTGGGATTTCTGAGTCGGCCGGGAATTCGATGTCGCTGCCGGCATAGAAGTGCAGGACCGTGCCCGCCTTTCCGCTGTCGCCCTGGGAGAACCAGGTCCCGTCCTGTCCCTGCCAGTCACCCATGTAGCGCAGCGCACCGGTGTTGGTGTCGGGATCCACGGCGACATGGAACTCGTGGTCGGGCAGGCCGAGATCCGTCGTTGGTCGGTCCATGTGGTACAGCGCGGCGGTCCGATTCTCCCAGGTCTGCGCCAGCAGCGCGTCCACGAGCGCGTCCACATCGGCCGGGGTGTGCAGGATGGGCGGGTTGCCACCGTGCCCGTGCAGGTAGTACGCCTCGACGCCCTTGGATGCGGGGGTCGGGTCTTCTGGTGGGCCGCCACGATTGGTCAACATTCGGCGTATGGGTAGTGGTCGTAGATCATGGACCAGTGGGGTTGCCAGGCGACGTTGGTGGGGCGTTGGCCGGCGGTGACGAGGAATTCCTTGACCGCGGTGCGGACCGCGTCGAGCGGGATTGCCGAGTCGGCGGGCCACTCGTTGTCGCTACCCATGAAGAAATGCAGGACGACACCGGTCCTGCCGTTGTCCCCCTGGGAGAACCAGGTGCCGCCCTGCCCCTGCCACTCGCCCATGTACCGCAGTGCGCCGGTGTGGGTGTCGGGGTCCACGGCGACCTCCAACTCGTGATCAGGTAGTCCCAGGGCGTTGACCGGATGGCCTCGGTGGTACAGCGCCGCCACACGGTTTTCCCAGGTCTGCTCCAGCAGGGCGTCCACGAGCGCGTCCACATCGGCCGGGTTGTGAAGGACGAGCGGGTTGTCGCCGTGCCCGTGCAGGTAGTACGCCTTGACACCGTTGGTCATACCTCACTGCCCCCTGCCGTGGTAGGTGTGGCGGAAACCATCGGGACCGTACACCGTCAACTCGGCTCCCTCAGGCAGGAACCGCGGCAGTAGTTTGTGGCAGCCGTAGTCCCGCTCACATGGGGCCTTGTTGACGACGATCGTGGCCTTCGTGATGTTGTGGGTGCGCATCCGCATGGCGAATTTGATCTCTACGTGTGAGGCAATGGACAGGAACGTACCCATGCGTACCAGGCCGATTGTTACGGCATGGGTGGTGGCATGGTGGTACCAGCCTTCGTGCTGGCCGCTGATCAGGGGGTGTTTGGTGCCGTGGTCGTCCACCCACAGGCCGCGGGTCTTGTCGCGAGGTGAACGGGTGGGCAGTTCGTCCAGCAACCGCCTGGCGGTGGCGTCTGGGTCGGGCGGTTGCGGCGGCGTGGTGACGGTGGCGGTGGCAGTCCCGGGCTGGTGGCCGTTGCCGGTGCCGTGGTCGAAGCCGAGTGCGCGTAGGTAGTCGGCCACGTGCCCGACGGCGGCGCGCAGAGCGTGGGCGGCGTCCTCGGCGGCCCGCCTGGCACGGGTGAACGCCGACACGGCACCGAGCAGGTGTTCGTCGGTGCTGCCCTCGGCCACCCCGCCGAGCGTGGTCACCACCTCGTCGAGACGGTCGGCGACCTGGCACAGGTCGCCGGGCGACTGGTTCAGGACCAGGCCCAGCCGCCCGGCGACGTCTTCTACCTCCGACACTGCCGCATCTGCGGTCCGATACCGAGACGTTTTCGCGAGAAAACGTCTCGGTACAGGCGGTCGGAGGCGACGTTTTCGCGCGAAAACGTCAACCTGGGGGGAGGGTGGG
>DATCWR010000312.1:0-30401 GCA_036566245.1 Mycobacteriales bacterium
CACCACCCGGTGGCAGGGCACCACCACCGGCAGCGGGTTGGCACCCATCACGGCACCGACCACCCGGGCGGCCGACGGGCGGCCAGCCCGCGCGGCCAGGTCCTGGTAGCTCAGCACCTGGCCGTAGCCGACCGAGCGGTACAGCGTGTGCAGCACGTGCCGGCCGAAGCCGGTGGTCAGCGACCAGTCCAGCGGCAGGTCGAACTCCCGACGGGTACCGGCGAGGTACTCCCGGAACTGGCGGACCGGTTCGTCCAGCCGGTCCGGCGCGTACTCCAGCGACCGGCCGGTCCGGGTCAGTTCCTCGGTCAACCGCTGGACCACCCGCGGTTCGGCCGACAACGTGACCCGGAGCAACCCGGCCACACCAGCGACCAACACGAACCCATCGGTGGGGGTTCGCACCTCGGCCCACCACAACATCGACTCCGCCGCCACCCGGCGATCGTGCCACCCGCCCGTGACATCCGGTCTGACGGGGCGAGAGTCAGGCGTTGACCGGCCAGGACAGCGTCTGGGTCATGTACTGGTTGCGGAACGCCTCGTCCCGCACCATGCCGGTCCGGTCCACCACGGTGGCGGTGAGCGTGTGTCGTCCGGGAGTCATGGCCACGGTGGCCAGGTTCAGGGTGGTCATGTTGTTCGCCGCGGTGAGTGCCCGTCCGTCCAGTCGCCAGGTGATCGCCAGGGTGTGGTCTGTGGGTCGCATCGGCACCACGGTGACCCTGCTGGTGCGGGTCTGGGTGGATCCGACCGCGGTGGCCGCGTCGATCGGCCGGACCTTCCGGTAGATGGCCTCGATCATCGCCTCCCGGCCCACCGTGTTGAACGGTCGGCCCAGTGACCGCATCAGCGAGTTCAGGCTGGGGCGGAAGTAGCCGAGGCGGAAGTAGTTGGCCCCCTCGAAGGTGCTGGTGGTGCCGCCGTCGGGGGTGGCGACCCCGAGCCAGCGGTACCACTTGAGTCGACTCTGGGTCAGTTGCGCGGCGGTGTACGCGGTGACATTCGGATAGACCGGTTCGACCCCGATCGCCCGATCGTAAGGGGTGTCGTACTCATCGCCCAGCTTGCCGAGGGTGTGCCCCACCTCGTGCGAGAGGATCGCCCCGGCGGCCGTGTTGCGACCGGCGACCGCGGTCACCTGGCCGCCCGAGCCGCCGTAGGTCGTGGTGTTGGCCACCGCGACCACCTCGTCGTGGCCGGGAGCGGCCGCCGCGTAGGACAGTGCGACGGTGTTGTTGACGCACAACAACCGGTCGAGCCCGTGACACCAGAACCGCATGCCCAACGGGGTGTTGCGGATGACGCCGTTGATCGGGTCGTTGGAGATCCCCGACACCGGCGAGGCGATGTCGATCCGGTAGGCGTTGAAGTAGGTGCGGTACACGTTCAACGGGGAGACCGCGAGCAGGGAGGTGTTCAACAGGCTCGACACGTTCTGCGCGTAGGTTCCCAGTTGCCCTGCCGTGTAGCCATCCCCGACAAAGACAACGTTGAGTCGATTGTTCGGGCGTCCGTTGTTGAGGATCGTGACGACCCCGGGGGTCTGTGTCGGGACGGCGGTCACCGGCGCGGTGTCGGTGATCCCACGGCGCCGGGTGATCGTGCCGTCCGGAGAGAACACCTCGTAGAGCAGGGACAGATTCCGACCCACCGTGGGCTGGCCAGGATGGACAGTCTGTGCCGACGCTGGCGTGACCAGCGTCGAGACCAGCGGTGCCACCAGCAGCGGGAACAGTAGTTTCAGCCGCCTGCTACTCATCATGAATCCCTTGGGAGTCTGGATCGCGCGCCGGTGGCGCCGTTCTGTGGCCGGCACGGTACGTCCCGGTCCGGGCAACCCACCAGCAGTCGGTCGGCGGGGCGCCGCAGATTCACGCCTTCGGGCGGAATACGCGCGCGTCACCGCGCCGTGCCGCCCTTGATCCGACAGACCGTCCACCGAGGAATGTACGGTGCCACCGTCCGAACAGAACGGGGGCACCAGATGGGTGTGAGGCGCACCGTCCTGCCGGTGCTGGGCGCGATCATCATGGCCGCCTCGGGGCAGGCTCCGGCGTACGCGCAGACCGGGCACGTGCACCTGGTGCTCCGGATGGTCGATCCGGTGTACAACGACTTCAACCAGGTCGTCTTCAAGATCAATGTGCGGAACCTCGGACCTGACACGGCCACCCACGTCCGAACCATGCGTAACGCGCTGTTCTGCGCCACGGTGAGCACGCCACTGGACCAGTGCGTCAACACGGCACCCTTCGTGCTGCGGATGCGCGACATCCCGAAGGACGGGGAGAACGTCTACGGCGCGATCGCCGGGGTACCGGCGTCCCATGGTCTGGTGTTGCGGATCACCATCCAGGTCGTGTTCGTGGACCAACACGATGACTTCTCGACGCCGGGTACCTGTAACTACGGCCAGGTGCCACAGGACGCCTGCGACACCGCGGTGGTTGACCTGCCAAGCTGATCGGGGGAAGCCATGTCGGCCGCGAAGGTTCTGTCAGGAGTGCTTTCGGTCATGATCCTGTGCGGCCTCCAGCAGCCGGCCTCCGCCCAGCCGCTGGTGGGGCAGATCCACCTGGTGGTCAGGGTCGATCCCGCCCGGTTCGGAGACCAGAACGACCTGATCTACCAGGTCGAGGTGGCCAATCTTGGACCGGACCGGGCCACCGGGTTGGTGGTCAGACAGTCGGTTCTTCGCTGCGCGGCCACCGCACCGTCGACGTGTAAGCGACTTTTCGCGGTGACCTTCCCGATGGCGGATATCCTTCCGGGCAGGCGGAACAGGTTCGTGGTCGTGGTGCCGCTGTGGACCAGTGACGCGGTGGTCGTCCGCAACACCGTGGAGGTGGTACGGGCCAACGAGCACGACACCGCCTCGGTCCTGGGGGCCTGTAACGACGGTTGTAGACCGCAGGACGCCTGCGCGAGCAGGGTGACCGAGTTGTCTGACTAGACGATTGGTTCCAGGCCCTCGCGTTGGCGGGGACCACAGCGTCGGTGACGGTCCGTGGTGCTGGTAGGAGGGCCTACCAACGGGTATGGACGTGTTGCGGTCATCTGGGCGGATCAGCGGCATGTGCTGACAGCGGGTGTCGACAGCCGCAGCGGCCAGGGCGCATAACCGGTACGTGGTCGGGTAGCCAACCGGGTGAGGTTCGAGACGCACATCTCACGCTGCGAGGTGAAGACCGGTGAGACGACTCATCGAGCCTTTCGTCGTGCTGTTTCTGCTGTGCCTGTACGTGCCGGCCGCGGCGACGGCGGTGATATTTGGCGGAGGCTTCGCGTTGGTCACGGCCGGTGCGCCGGCAGCGGCCTACCTGCTCATGGTCGGCTGGCTGCGCTGGCACCGACCGGACCTGAGACTTCCGGGCACCGCGGAGGTGCGACACTGCACGACCGGTGAACTGTGCCGGGCCTGGCGTCGCTCCGAGGCGATGCTGCGCACGGTGTCGAACGTGACGGTCCGCACCAGGCTGGTCGGGCTTCGGCAGTCCTACCTGGACGCTCTGGAACGACGCGACCCGATCGGTTTCGCGCTGTGGATCTCGCTGCCTCGGGCCGGTCGGGTGCCGCCGGACAGCTACATCGGTGCGGCTGCCCGGCGGGCTGTCCGGGAGGACTGACCGACCAGAACCGGGAACTCAGCCTCGGGTGTCCGGTGGGCTGTCCGGCGTGTCTGGGGTGTCCGGGTTCGGTGCGTCGGTGCGTCGGTCCGGCGCGGGACCGGGGGCAGAGCGTCGGGCGGCATGCACCGACGGCGCGTACCGGGTGTCCGTGGCGCCTCCGTCGAAGGTGTGGAAGTGCAGGTCGAAGGCCGGGCGTTCCGACTGGATGCGGGGAAGTTCCACGAAGTTGTGCCGCGGCACCGGCGTACCGGTGGCCCACTCGAGCGAGTTCCCGTGTCCCCACGGGTCGTCCGCGGCGGTGCGTTGCCCGAACCGGTAGGACTTGTACACGTTGTAGGCGAACGCCAGCATGGACACCCCCAGCACGAACGACCCGATGGTGGACACCGTGTTCAGGGTGGTGAACCCGTCGGTGGGCAGGTAGTCGGCGTACCGGCGCGGCATCCCCTCGTCACCCAGCCAGTGCTGCACCAGGAACGTGAGATGGAATCCGAGGAACGTGGTCCAGAAGTGGAGTTGACCCCACCGTTCGTCCAGGTACCGCCCGGTGAACTTGGGGAACCAGAAGTAGATACCGGAGAACGCGGCGAACACGATCGTGCCGAACAGCACGTAGTGGAAGTGTGCCACCACGAAGTAGGTGTCCGAGACCTGGAAGTCCAGTGGCGGAGACGCCAGGATCACCCCGGACAGCCCACCGAACAGGAAGGTGACCAGGAATCCGAGCGAGAACAGCATCGGCGTCTCGAACGTGATCGAGCCCTTCCACATCGACCCGATCCAGATGAAGAACTTCATCCCGGTCGGCACCGCGATCGTGAACGACATGAAGGAGAAGAACGGCAGCAGTACCGCACCGGTGGCGAACATGTGGTGTGCCCACACGGTCATCGACAGGAAGCCGATGGCGATGGTGGCGAAGACCAGACCCTTGTACCCGAACACCGGCTTGCGGGAGAACACCGGGATCACCTCGGTGACGATCCCGAAGAACGGAATCGCCACGATGTAGACCTCCGGGTGCCCGAAGAACCAGAACAGGTGCTGCCAGAGGATCGCCCCGCCGGTGCTGGCCTCGAAGACCTTGACCCCGGTGTGCCGCTGGGCGAGCAGTACCAGCAGTGCGGCGGCCAGCACCGGGAAGACCATCAGCACGATCACGCTGGTGATCAGGATGTTCCACGTGAAGATCGGCATCCTGAACATGGTCATGCCCGGTGCGCGCAACGTCACCACGGTGGTGATCATGTTGACCGCACCCAGGATGGTGCCGAGCCCGGACACGACCAGGCCGGTGATCCACAGGTCGGCACCCACCCCGGGCGAGTGCTGCAGGTTGTTCAACGGCGCGTAGGCGAACCACCCGAAGTCGGCGGCCCCACCCGGGGTGATGAATCCGGACAGGACGACCAGCCCGCCCAGGAGAAACAGCCAGTAGGCCAGTGCGTTGAGTCGGGGGAACGCCACGTCTGGAGCACCGATCTGCACCGGCAGGACCAGGTTGGCGAACGCGAACACCAGCGGTGTCGCGAACAGCAGCAACATGATCGTGCCGTGCATGGTGAACAGTTGGTTGTACTGCTCCTGGGACAGGAACTGTAGCCCCGGCCTGGCCAACTCCGCGCGCATCAGCAGCGCCATCAGGCCGCCGACGTAGAAGAACCCGAACGACGTGACCAGGTACAGCCGACCGATCATCTTGTGGTCGGTGGTGCGCAGCAGGTACGTGAACCTGGAGCCACGATCGGGTTTCGGCCCGGCCGTGGGGTTCGCGACGATGGGTGCGGGCAGCACCTTCATGGACCACTCCCCGTGGTAGCCGTCCACCCGACGGTGTGGTCATCGCACCGTCGGGTGCGTACCGGTGGCCGGGGTCACGCCACGCGTATGTGGGTTGACGTGTGTCCATGCGGGACCGTCCGACCACCGCGCCCATCCTGCCCCCGGCCCGGACCGACACGGGCCCCACCGAGCGGGCGACGCGCGGACACCGCCCGAACGGGCGAGGGTGTACGCGGACCTGTCGAGGGGGGAGGTCAGCTCACCGTTGGTGCACCGGAACCAGACGCAGCGCCAACGTCGGGCAGGCAGCCACCGCTCGCCGCGCGTGTCGCTCCAGGTCCGGCGGGACCGGCCTTTGGTCCACCAACGGGTAACCCCACTCGTCCAGGCCGACCAGCTCGGACAGCAACTCGGCGCACATCCCCCGACCCTCACAGGCGATCGGATTGACCTGGACGCGTACCGGCATCGCACTCACCGCCAACTGTCCGGTCCGGATGGGCATGCCGGCACGGGCAGCAGCCCCGCACCGACTTGCCCAACAGGGGCGTGCGGCCCGATCCGGGCCTCCAGTCCCACACAACGGCCGTGCTCGTGCCGGGCGATCTCGCCGGAGAACACCCGCAGCGCACTGCGCAGGAAGCGCACCGTTCCGTCGGGATGGTGGCAGGCGCCCCGGCCCTCCACCAGGGTGGTCAACTGGTCGATGCGGGCCCGACCGGTCCGGTGTGGACCGGGGCCGGCCAGTTCGACGAACGCGGCGGCCAGCGCGGGCAGTCCGTTGTGGCAGGGTCCGCACTGCCCGGCCGACTGTTCGGCCAGGTACCGGGCGACCCGTGCGGTCTCCACCAGGCCGCACACGTCGGCGGGCAGGGCAACGATCACCCGGCAGCCCAGGGCGGCGCCGTGTGGCCGCAACGCGGCCTGACACAGCGGCAGGTCGACGGCCTGGTCGGCGTCCAGCCAGGTGCCGTGGTAGCCACCCAGCAGGATCGCCGACACCCGACCGACAATCCCCCCGGCGGCGGCCAGGACCTCACGCAGTGGTGTGCCGACCGGAACCTCGACCACGGCTGGCCGGGCCACCGCGCCACCCACCGTGCACAGCATGGTGCCGGGCTCGTTCGGGGTGCCCAGGGTTCGGAACCAGGCCGGACCGTACCGGGCCACCAGTGCGATGTGCGCCAACGTCTCGACGTTCTGTACCAGGGTGGGACGTGCCCGCACACCCCGTTCGGAAACCCGTGGCGGGGTGAACCGCGGCCTGGCCGGGCCACCGGAGAGCCGGGACGCGAGCGCGGACTCCTCACCGGCGATGAACCGGTGCGGTGCGGTGGCCAGTTCCACCGGGACCGGCTCACCCCAGGCCGCGGTCCGCTCGGCCACCGCGGCGCGCACCACCCCAATCAGGGCTGGTGTCCGGGGGAGGTACAGGTAGGCCTGCCGTGCGTCGACCGCCTCCGCGACCAACCGCAACCCGTCCAGAACCAGGTGCGGTGCGGTGGCCAGCAGCAGTTGGTCCTTGGCGCTGGCCGGTTCGCCCTCCGCACCGTTGCCGACCACGACCCTGGGGCCGGGCGCGGCGGCCACCGCGCGCAGTTTCCGACCGGTGGGAAAGAAGGCGCCGCCCCGCCCCGTCAGACCGGCCGCCTCCACCAGTCCGGTCAGCAGGTGTGGGCCGCCAAGGCGGGGAGGTGGACCATGCTCGGCCAGGTGACTGGCCAGGGTCACCAGGTTGACACCCCGCCGGGCGAGCAGCCGGTGTGGCGGATCGTTCACACCATCACCACCCCGGCAGACACCCTCGCAGCCTGCTCGACCGTGGCGTGCGCGACCAATGCCTGCGGGGTCCCCGACCGGGCCGCCCAGCCCGGTGCGAGTGGCCCGACCACCAGCCATCCGGCGAGCAGGCCGGGCGCCGCCACGGTCAGGCCGACCAGTGCGGCGCGCCACCACGGGTCCAGGTGGCGTGCGGTGGTGATCCGCCACAGCACGGCGACGAGCACCACGGCCAGACAGCCGGCGGACAGCGCCAGCATCCAGGCGGAACGGATGTCGCTGCCGGTGCCCAGGCCGTGCAGCAACGCCACCGGCCAGGCCGCGAAGGTCGACCAGTGCACCGCCCGCCAGGCTCGCAGGCCGATCCTCAACCGCAGCAGACTGGTCACCACCACCGCCAGCAGCAGGTCCAGTGCGCCCGCACCCAGCCCCAACCACAGCGGTCGGTAGTCCGAGGCGAGCGGTGCCACGGCGTCGAGCAGTCGAATCGGCGCGTACGGGTCGACCACCGAGGTGGTCACGTGCCCGGCAAGCAGGACCAGGGTCAGCAGGGACAGGTTCCGGTGGAGTCCGGCGACCACGAAGCGGGGCAGCCCGGCCACCGTGCCGCCTCGCCGGACCAGCACGCCCACCGCCACCACCGCGGTGAGCAGGAGCAGGGACACCACACCGGTGCCCCGGTCGAGGTACCACAGTGCGCCGTCGGGCAGTGGCCCGTTCGCCGCCAGAGCCGGGTCCGGCCCGGACAGGGCCGCCGCGCCGGCGGTCACGGCGGGTCCTCGGGCCAACCGGCGACCGTGTGGACCTGCCCGTCCAGCCCGACCAGCCGGGCCGGCAGGCCACGGCTGGCCAGCCACGACGGGGCGGTGGCGCCGCGTATCAGGGCCGCCGTGCTGGCGGTGTTGGCGTCCACGCAGGTACCGGCGTGCACGGTCACGGTTCGCCACGGTGACTGGGCCGGCAGGCCGGTCAGCGGATCGACGATGTGGTGTGACACCACCCCACCGCGACGCCAACGCCGGGCCACCGTGCTGGAGGTGGCCAGGCCACCGCCGCTGACGGTCACCGTGGCGGTGGGTTCGGAGGGCAGGTCCCGGGGATGCCCGGGGGTGTCCTGCACCCGGATCGTCCAGCCGTCGGGCGGTACCTGGCCGCCGAAGGCGATGTCTCCGCCCAGGCTGACCAGCACACCGCAGCGCAGAACCCGGCCGAGTCGGGCCGCGGCCCGGTCGGCGGCCAGGGCCTTGGCGGTCGCGCCGAGATCCAGCCGCACACCCTCGGGGACGGTGACCCGCAACCCGGATCGGTCCAGCACCACCCGCTGCCAGCCCACCACCGGCCGGACCGCACGGGGCAGCGCCGGCCCGGTGGCCGGTACGGCGGCGAAGTCACGGTCGTAGCCGATGGACACCATGGCCTGCCCTACGGTGGGATCGACCAGGCCGTCGGTGAGCCGGGCCGCGCGCAGCGCAACCCCGATCGCCTCGGCCAACAGCGGGCTGACCCGGGTGGGCCGACCGGCACTGCGGTCCAACCGACGCAACTCCGAGTCGTCCCGGAACCTGCTACAGGTCGCGTCCAGGGCGCCCAACTCGCTGGCCAGCAGGGACCTGCCCAGTTCCAACCGGGTCGGATCGGTGACCACCAGCCGAACGGTGCTGCCCAGTGCCCGCCAGTCGACCGCGGCATGCCCGGGGTCGCCGCCGGTTAGGGCGGTCCCGGACCGGTCGTGGGTGGTCGCGACCCTGCCGCCGGACATCACGAGCCGCTCGACACACCGGCCGGCGGCTGGCTGCCCGGGCGGGGGGCCTCGGCCGGTCCCCGGAGTTGGTCGGTGGTGCCCAGGGTGTCGGTACCACCGGCGTCGACCGAGGACGGCGCCCGGGACGTGCTCGCGTGGTAGGCCGCCACCGACACCATGCCGGTGGCCGCGACGGCGGCGAGGCTGGCGGTGACCGTCAGCGTGGTCAGTCGACGCAGCCCGTCCTCACGGATGCCACCGTCTCGCCGTGGGGCCGGGTGCTCCGGCCGGCTATGGCCCGAACGGTCACTCGGATCACTCGGATCACTCGGGTGGCTCGGGGGCATGGGGCTCACCTCGGTGCCTCGGCGTCGGATCTTCGCGTTCAGCCAACGTGCGGCACACCGGTCGGCACACACCGCGATGTGCCGGCCGGTGACCTGGTCAGGTGGCGGAAGGGGCGGTGGCGCTGGCGGAGGACGCCACCGCTCTTCCGGTGTGGAAAGCATCTGTTGGGCACCTGAGAGAATGATGAGCCCAGGCTGTGAAATCCCTGAGAAGTTGGCAGCCACCGTGCCGGTGGTCGCACGACACCTGCGGTCGACGAGAAACCGCCCTGTCACGGTGACCACCACCGGTGTGCGCCGGGGTGGGCCAGTTCACAGGTCCGCGACCATCGCCACGATGTCACGGGAACATCCCCAGGACAGGCTGACCCCCGAGCCGCCGTGTCCGTAGTTGTGTAGCAGGTGGTAGTCCCGGGCGGCCATCTTCTCGACCCGGATCCGGGCGCGGGTCGGGCGTAGACCGACCCGGTGTTCGAGCACCCTGGCGTGGGCCAGCAGTGGCTCCACCCTGGCGCACCGGCGCAGGATCGCGGCCGAGATCTCCAGGTCCGGATCCAGATCGAGCCGCCCCGGCTCCGCGCTGCCACCGAGTACCAGATGGCGGCCCTGCGGCAGGATGTAGGTCAGTTCGTCGTCCTCTTCGGTGTGGTCGGCGAAGAACCGGTCGATGCCGGGGTTGTCAACCACCACAAGTTGGCCGCGCACGGATTCCAGTTCGGCGTCGGGTACCAGTTCGCGAGCACCCATGCCGGTGCAGTTCACCACCACCGGCGCGTGTGAGCCAGCCTCGTCCAGCGAGTGCACCAGCACCGGTTCCGGCGTGACCCCCTGCGCGGAAAGTCGTCGGGTCAGATAGTCGAGATAGACGGGCATGTCGATGACCGGTACGGAGTACCTCCACCCACTGACGAAACCGTCGGGCAGGTCGGTGGGTTCGCACTGCTGGAAGCCACTCACCCTCGTCGCCCATGTGGGCGGCTCGGCGACCACCCGGCCCGCCTCCACACCGTCGACCATGCGCACACCCGACCCGGCGTCGGTGGCCAACTCCTCGAAGATCGCCAGGGTCTCGCCGCACCAACGGTCGGCCTGGTCGTGCGCGGCGAGGAAGGGCCCCCAGATCGCGCCGGCGGCACAGGATGTGGTCCGGGCGGGGGAGTCTCGGGTCCAGACCCGTACCGAGAATCCCGCCTCCACCAGACACACGGCGGTGGTCAGTCCGGAGACCCCCGCACCAATGACAAGAATGTCACCCTCGGCGCCAGTCATAACCTGACGGTAGTCGTCAATGTATGCTCGGGCGAGAGTAATGAGCATGGACTCGACTGATCAGTCCGGACCGGGGTGTGCCAGCTCGCGCCACCAACAATCACCGTGATAATCAGGCGCCACCCTGCACGTCGACGTCGTCATGTGTTGGAGGTGATCACCAGAACCCGTCCCGTGTCGGTGGTTGTTTCGAACCGGGGAGGCTGTCGTGTTCGACACGAGGTTGATGTTCGACTGGCAACCGTCCACGCCCGCAACCAGGTGCATGGCGGAGGTCTGATGTTGGTTCTGGGCGAGGTGCACACCGGACTGTTGCAGAATTCGACCTCGGTGTCACCGCTGGGCTGCATACGGGCACTCACGCTGTTGGTCGGGGACCGGGTCGCGCGGTGGGAACGACCCATCGCCCACGCGGCATCCCCACGGCTGCTCACCGGTCTGGACTGCCCACTGCCGAGCCGGTCGGGGGCACGGAGTCGGGCGGTTGGCACGGCGGTGTCGCGCGCCATGATCACCGGCGGCCACGTACTACAGGGCTCGACCTGTCTACGGGTGGTCGCGGGTACGACCACCCGTCGTCTGCCGTGGTCGTACTACCTGTCCCGACCCGGAACGGTCGAAACGATCGGCCGCGTCGACCCGGTCGATCTCGCGGACGGCTTCGTCGCCGTCGAACGGTCCGCCGCCGCGTTGGATCTCGGTGCGATCAGTGGACGGGTGATGGATTCGGTGCAGGGTTCGGCCGGGTTGGACCGCCAACCGCCGATCCGGATGACCCGGACCTGGCTGCGCTGGGTGGCCACGTGCACCGACCCGGACGGGAATCCCGGGTCGGCGGTCCGGTTCACCATCGAGAACGACAGGCTCCGTACCGTCCGGTTGCACGCCCACGCCGGGTTGGCGCAACTGGCCGAGGTGGCCGAGGACCTGGCGTTGCACGACTGGCTGCTGACCACCCTGCTCAGGGTCATCGAACGCAGCCGGATCGGTGCCGGACCCGCGTCGCGCAGTGTCGAGCGACTTCGTCCGGCCGTCGACCACCTGTTGCACCTGTGGATGCCGGCGGCGCGACTCGACGAACCCTTTGCCGCGTTGTGGGAGGGCCTGGAACGACGCCCGGGTTTCACCCGGCAGTGGAATGCCTCAGTCGCTCGGGTTCGGGACCATATTGCCGTGAACACGCTTACCCTGCTCGGTGCTGGCGGGCACGGCGACACGAGGCAGGCATGAGTGCTGAGCCGGGCAACCCGGCCAGGGCAGGAGTGGGCGCCGGCGCGCGACGGCTGCACGTGCTGCGTAGGGTGCTGGTCACCCTGGTCCTCGGTGGCGGTACGTACCTGGTCACCACCATCCTCCAGATGCCGCAGATCTGGGCCGTGATGTTGTCGGTGTTCGTCGGTGGGGTGGCACTCGTCGTCGAGTATCTGGCTGATTTCGAGAACCGACTCGAACTGGTCGAGGCCGAGCAGGTCGATCATTTCGCGACGATCGAGAATCTGCTTAGGGAGAAGTTCACCAGCATCAACGAGGCCACCGAACTTTTCGGGCGGGTGGAGGACACCGAACTACGGACGGTGCTCACCGATCTCCTCAGGCATTCGACCAGGCTGACGCCGGATGAACCCGAACTGGTCGGCACCTTCGTCCGGTCGGAGATCAGCCGGATCTCGGAGGTGGTGAAGGAGCTTGGCGACGGAGTGGACATCACCCGCGACGGTGAGGACCATGACTGGCTGCTCGGACTCACCAGCAGCGCCCGGTTCAGTATCGACGCCACCAGCCTGGCCGCGGTGGACGCCGGTGGACAGGGCTTTGACGACGGACTCTGGCTGACCGATCTCGGTCAGCGATACCTGGACGCGCAGCGCAGGGCGGTGGAACGAGGCGTGACCATCCGTCGGATCTTCGTGATGGACCGGTCCGACCAGGCCAGCGACCCCCAACTGTTGCGGATATGCAAGGAACACCAGTTGATGGGGATAAGGGTGCGCATTCTCGATCCGATAACGCTGCCCGGGACCCGCAGGACGTCGATGTTCGACTTCATCGTCTTTGATGCCCGGGTCAGCTACGAGAGCACTCCGGCGGCCTGGATCCAGGAGGGCATGCGACCGAGTATCGTGCACACCCGGCTGGTGGTACGGCAGGGACGGGTGAGGGACCGCATCCAGCGCTTCGAGGACCTGTGGACATCGGCTCAGGACCTCGACTGATCTTCGGGGCGGGGGGTCAGCGCCGGACCACGCTCGGCCCGGCGAACACGTACTCGATCCGATCGACCGGCTCCATGGGCAGGTCGAGTCCCTCCGCGGCGCCCCGTTCGGCAACCTGATGGGTCACCTGGTGGTCCACGGCGACCTGGCCGAGGATCGTCCGTACCGCGTGCTCGACCGGCAGGAAGCGGGCCGAGAGGATCGACACGGTTCGGTACGCGCTGAACGACTGGGCCTGCGGGTGGAGTTGCACCACACCGGGGAGGTCATCCCAGTCGTCGGGAAACTCGCCGTTCCAGCGGCACGGTTGGCCCACCCGACGCCCGTTGTCGCGGAGCAGGCCCAGCCGCAGGAGTTGCCAGACGGCGGCCAGGAACGGACATGACCAGGTGTGGTGGCCGCCGTGCTGGTCCCACATCTCGACGTCGAGGAAGATCGAGTGGCGGTTGGCCGCGTTCTGGACGGGTGGCTGCCAGGGGCGGGCCGGCACCATCGCCTCGCCGGTGTCGGCGGTCGGGGAACGCTGGCCGTTGCAGATCCAACCGCTGTCGGTGGACGGCGGCCGGGACCCGTTGCTGCCCGGTGGGGGCTCGGCGACCAGTCGTGCCCGTACCAGCTCGGCCAGCCGCACCCCGTCGGTCTGTGCGCAACCCGACTCGCGGGCGAGGTAGTCGATCCGCAGTCCGGCGGCCTGTGCCGCCCGAACCAACCGGGGCACCAGTTCCCGAGGTGAGCTGAACCTGGTGAAGTAGTCGTCCACCAGGAAGCAACTGCTGATCCGGGCCGTACGTCCGCCCAGTTCATCCACACAGGACTGACGGGCTGCGTTCACCCAGGGCGCGATGCGGTGGAAGTGCTGGTGGAGGACATCCTCACCGGCCGCGAAGTCCTCCATGTACAGGTGACCCAGTTCGATGGACAGATGCGCCAGCGGCACCGACTCGACCCGTGGCTCGGCGGTCGCCTCATGGAAGCCGGACCCGTCGGACATCACAGGCCCACCCAGGCCGCGTCGTCGGTCAGGAGTTCGGCAAGTCGGATGAACGCGTCAACGGTCTGCTGGTTGGCGATTCGCCGGGTCAGCACGTCGTTGTCGGAGATCAGTTGCTCCCGCCACTGGAGCACCGGGTCGAGCGGCACCGAGCCCAACATCGCGGTCCGTCCCACCCTCCGCTGGCTGGCCATCTCCTGTAGGTCCCGGTTGCAGTCGCGCAGCCAGGCCACCTGCGCCGCCCGCAGACCTTCCAACTCCGGAGAGTTGGGATCGACCACCGCGGTTCGCACGAAGCGGATGGAGTCGGTGAGCCGATCCCGGTCATGACCGTAGGCCGTGCCGGTGTCGAGCAGCCCGTGTGCGCCGTAGACAAGTCCCGCCGCGGCGACGATGTGCTGCCGCGTCCAGCGATGGAACACCAGCCACCGGGTGGTGACCGAGGCAAGTTCGGCGGTGGCCGTCGCCGCCAGCACCACGTCGGTCGCGTAGGAGCGCCCCGCACTGAGGTCCACCAGGCAGATCTCGAACTCTTCGTCCAACCGGGACAGCAGGGTGGCGCAGCGCCGCACCAGGTCGGGACCGGTGGAGAAGAACTCACTGCCGCCGCTGTCACCAGGGAGAAGTACCAGTCGCCCGACTCCGGGTGGTGGATTGCGCAGACTCCGTCGGTCCGAACTGGTCCACACGTCCACGCTGTCGGGTTGGGCGATCCTGCCCAGCAGGTAGGAGTGCAGGCCGCCGGACGTGGTGCCGTGCAGGAGCGAGTTGATGTTGAAGATCGCCCCGGCGGTGGGGGAACCGAAGTCGAAGTCCACGTAGCACACGTCGCTACCTCGCAGTGCCCGCCGATAGGCCATGTTGCTGCTGGTGACGGATCGTCCGGTACCGCCCTTGTCGGAGGTGGCGAAGATCAGCATGGTCACAGGGTCCTGGACGCGTTCTGTCGGGCGGCCTCCAGCAGGTCGAGTTCACGCAACACCTCGCTGACCAGGGCCAGCGTGGTCCCTGGATGGTCCGGTAGCTGCTCGTGTGCGCGTCGCAGCATGTCCGCGACCCTGCGCAGCTCCCTACGCATGGCAGGGCCCGCGTCCGGCGACCCGCCGAGCAGCTCCTGGTCGAACCGATGGTCGGCCTCGCTGAGCATGTCCGCGGCCAGCCCGTACACCCGGTCGCTGCGCGGGGGCGGGCTGTTGACCATGCGCGTGGCGGCGACCAGACAGTCGACCACCCGTTTGGTGTAGTACCAGGAGGTGATGCCGTAGCGATCTGGGATCTGGGTGAACACGTTGCCGGGCTCGTCCCACAGGCCCTGCCCGGCCTCGGCGGTCAGCCGCCGACCGGACAGGTGGTCCCACACGCCGTCGGCCAGCCGTAGCAGCCGGTCCCGCTCCTCGGTACCGCGAAGCAGGCCCGCGATGCTCACCGCCCGCCACAGTAACCGCGGCGAGAAGTCGGACACCTGCCAGGCCAGTTGACAGTCACCCGCGTCGGCACTGCCAACCAGCGTGATCCGCACCCCCGGTGAGTGCAGGGCAACCGCCGGGTCGGCGTCGAACGGGCGTCGGGTGACCCGGGCCCGGGTGGCCAGTTCGAGC
Source organism: Mycobacteriales bacterium (assembly GCA_036566245.1). GTDB lineage: Bacteria > Actinomycetota > Actinomycetes > Mycobacteriales > DASULA01 > DASULA01. The sequence goes on from DATCWR010000312.1 coordinate 15,353, forward strand.
AGGACCTGCCCGACCCGGCTCAACTCAGGGTCGGCCGCCCTCCGCCGGATCAGGTCCTGGGTGGTGATGGTGGTCACCAGGAGGCTGAAGTAGTCGGACTCCTCGCCGTCGGTGGTGCGCCACGGGATGTCCTCCAGCGGCCACCGACGGGTTCCGAAACTGGCGATCGTGGACCAGTACGACTGGGTGAGTTCCCACCTGATCTGCAGGGCCTGGGCCAGCCGGGACTGCTCCTCGTTGAGTAGCCCGAGCAGCCGGGTTCGTTCGGAGAACAGCGCGGCGATGCCGTCGAGCGCGACCACGGTGAAGTACAGGTACGGCGCCTCCTCGGCCACTCCGTCGGGTTGTGTTCCGACGTCCTCGGTGGTGGCGATCCGCGGGGCGCCTCGTACCGTGCCCCAGGACCAGCCGCACTCGAACAGCCGGTTCGGGTCGTCCAGGTCGTCGGCGCTACCCGAGCCTGAACCGATGGTCACGTCACGCAGCCGGGCGCTGATCGTGCGCAGCGACTGGCGCAACTCCCGGACGACCTCCCGTTCGGGCAGGCCGTTCTGGTTGACCGTCCGGCACAGGATGCGCCCCTGGCCGGTGTCGGCCGGAAAGACGTTGACGGTGAAGCTGCGCAGCAGGCCCACCATGGCCGCGCTCAGCCGCCGGCTCGCCATCGCCTCCAGTGCATCGATCTCGCGCCGGGTGCCCTCCCGCCGTACCAGTTCGCGGAAGACCCGAACGAAACCGATCGTGGCAAGCGACAGCGCGACCGAGGTCGAGAAGGAGTCCACCACCTCCAGGTTGCGCTGCCGCTCGGTCGGCTCGACGTCTGGTTGTTCGCTCAGGAAGAAGCCGTCCCCGGAGAACGTCGGCCGACCCGACTCGTCGGTGTATCTCTCCATGTACTCGGTGAGCACCCGGATCAGCAGTCGGGGGATCTCGACGCTGTCACCGAGATTCCTCAGCGCGCCCAGAACATCCTCGCCGGTCTCGTCCGGCCGGTCCAACCTGAACGCCCGTACACCGGTGGCCGGCGACATCAGACAGAGGAGTTGTTCGGCGTCGCTTATCGAGTTGCTCGGGTCGCGCCCACCCCACACCCAGCCACCGTCCTGGTAGCAGGTGTGCGCGATCGCGCGCCAGATCCCCAGGAGTTGTTGGCGCGGTTGAAGCTTCATCTGGACCGCAACCCTCCTGTTCGGTGTTTATGGTCCGGAGGCTCTCCCGGTGACGAGCATCATTCCGCTGTAACCGTCTCGGAGCGGTGTTCGGCTGGTGATGTGGTGTATCTCGACGTCGTCGGCGACAGGGAGCAGACATTCTCGCACGTCGGCCTCGGCGATCGCGACTGCCGGGAACAGATGAGTACCCACCGGGTAGCCCTGGGAGTCCCGCATGAACGCGGCGGCGAATGGTGCACCCGGCTTCAACGAACGCACGAAACATCGGGCGGCCTGATCGAACTCGTCCCTGGTGTGGGTGATCGACTCGGCGACGAAGAACATGGTGCCGATGTCCCAGGTCGAGCGAGGTAGCTCGAAGATGCTGCCCCGCTCGACGGTCGCGACCTGTCGGAGCACCGTGCGGGGATCGGAGATCCTGCGGTAGGGCGGTACCTCGGCCAGCACAGCCCAGAACTCGTCCCAGTTCGACGAGTAGTCGGCCACCTCACGGGTGATCCACCCAAGGTTGGTGGCGGCGTATTCTCGCAGGGTGATCCGCTGGCACATCGGGAGCATGGCCAGGGCGGGATACAGGTTGGTGCCGGTACCCACGTCGATACCGTGCCAGCACCTGCCGGCGAAGGACCGGGCGAAGAACTCACGGACCAGTCTGATGATCTGTCGGTCGTCGTCCCGCAGCCGCCGGTAGTTGTGCTCCAGGTACCACTCGGAATCGAAGCTGTCCCACGGGAAGTCGGCATTGCGTCGGGCGGCTTCCGTACCGACGGCGCGGGGACCCGGCTCGCCGAGCGCGTCGTCTACCGTGAGTGCGTCCCGCTGTGGTGGCTGAGGCGGCACGGTGAACCCCTTTTGCTGCGATGATGCCCGTGAACCGGCCAGGGCATGCCGGCGGTAGGTCGCCGTACGACACCTGCACGACGGACGGGTCCCCCGGTGTGACCGCTGTTGGTGTGCACTGTTGTTGGTGTGCCCTGCGTGGGCGAACCAGCGCCTCACCTTACTGGCACCGTGGCGAGATGACGAGGTAGGCGCGGGTCGCACCACGACACGACATCCGGATGGGCTTCCGGGTTCGGCGACGGGTCCGGGGTCTGCCCGGGCCGGCGTCGGCGGTGTTCCATGGCAACCCTCCTCAGACTGTGAACCAGAATGTTGTGCGGAGTGGTTCATCGTCCGCCGCAACCTGTATTGCCGGAATCCACGACATTCTCCCTGATCCTCCGGATGGAGGTCCCCGGACGAGGCCGTCCGCAGGCGTTCGAGGCTCGCACGGCGTGCCGTTCGACCGACCTGTCGGCTGTCCGGGCGAAGCGGGCCAACCACCCGACGTTCAAGAAGAAGGGCAGGACCACCGACTCGGCGACGTACTTTCGGGGGTGTCTCACCTTCCGGAACGGCAGAATCAGACGGCTTCGCCGCCACCCGCGGTTGGGACGCGGCGACCGGGCTGGGTAGCCCACGGGCCGACCTGCTGCTCCCAGAGCTGGCAGACCAGGACCAGTCGATTGCTCTGCGGGGGTGGGTCCGGTTGGTGGACCAACCCCCGCCCTGGTGAGTCGGTCGGTCGGGTCAGAGCAGCGGGAGCGAACCCCGCTCGACCAACTGCCGGGCGATGACCGAGCGCTGGATCTCGTTGGTGCCCTCACCGACCACCATCAGCGGTGCGTCCCGGTAGAAGCGTTCCACCGGGTACTCCGCCGAGTAGCCGTTGCTGGCGTGCACCCGCACCGCCAACTGGCACAGTTCCAGGCACACCTCCGAGGCGTGCAGTTTGGCGATGCCGGCCTCCAGGTCGCACCGCCCGCCCTGGTCGAACCGGTCGGCCACCGCGAACAGCAGCATCCGGGCGGCAGCCAGTTTGGTGGCCATGTCGGCCAGGTAGTTGCCGACGGACTGGTGTCGCCAGATCGGCACGCCGAAGGCCTTCCGTTGGGTCGAGTACCCCAGCGACTCGTCGAAGGCGGCCCGGGCCACCCCGGTGGCCCGGGCGGCGACCTGGATGCGGCCCAGTTCCAGGCCCGCCATCATCTGGGCGAAGCCACGGCCCTCCACACCGCCGAGCAGACCCTCGGCCGGCACCCGGCAGTCGGTGAAGGCCAGTTCGCAGGTCTCCACGCCCTTGTAGCCGAGCTTGACCAGGTCCCGGGACACCGTCATGCCCGGCCCCTGCTCGACCAGCAGGACACTCATGCCACGGTGCGGCGGGTCGGCGTCCGGGTTCGTCTTGCACAGCAGTCCGACAAGTTGGGACCGCCGGGCGTTGGTGATCCACATCTTGGCGCCGTTGACCAGGTATCCGTCCCCGTCCCGGCGGGCGACGGTGCGCATGGCCTGGAGGTCCGAGCCGCCGTCGGGTTCGGTCAGCGCCATGGTGGCCCGGATCTGGCCAGTGGCCATGCCGGGCAGGTAACGCTCCTTCTGCTCGTCGGTACCGAACCGGGCGATGATGGTGGCGATCACACTGTGCCCGCCCATGGCCCCGGCCAGGCTCATCCAACCCCGGGCCAGTTCCTCGGTCACCGCGGCGAAGCAGGCGGTGGACACGGCCAGCCCGCCGTACCCGGCCGGCACCCGCAGTCCGAACACCCCCATCCGCTTCATCTGTTCGATCAGCGCCTCGGGATAGGTGTTGGCGTGCTCCAGTTCGGTGGCGACCGGCCGCACCTGCCGGTCGACGAACTCGGCGACGGTCGCCACGATCGTCTTCTCGTCGTCGCTCAGGTTGGCTGTCATCGCAACCCCTCTCCCGGCGCCGGAGGTTCTGTCCGGCCCGTTGTGTCCTCGGCTGTGCGACTGGTCGCGTCCCGGGTCTGTTCGTCGACCGGTTCGGGGATCTGTGGGCCGTGGCCGCGGCGGTAGACCATCAGGGTGCGTTCGAAACTGATGACGGTGCGGCCGTCCTGGTTGAACCCGATGGTGCGCACGGTGACGATGCCGGCGTAGGGCCGACTGGCCGACTCACGCAGCGCCAGCACGGTGGACCGGGAGTAGATCGTGTCGCCCTCGTACACCGGCGCGGGCAGCCGGATGTCGGTCCAGGCGAGGTTGGCCACCACGTTCTGCGAGATGTCGGTGACGCTCTGGCCGGTGACCAGCGCCAGGGTGAAGGTGGAGTTGACCAGCGGTCGACCGAACGGGGTGGCGGCGGCGTAGTGGGCGTCGAAGTGCAGCGGTGCGGTGTTCTGGGTGAGCAGGGTGAACCAGGTGTTGTCCGTGCCGCTGATGGTTCGACCCAGGGGGTGCTGGTAGACGTCACCGACCGCGAAGTCCTCGAAGTATCGTCCGTGCCAGCCCTGCTGTACCTCACTCATCCGGACTCTCCGTTCCACTCGTCGGGCACCCCGACCACGCCGCCGCGCACCAGTGACTCGATTTCCTCGGGTTGGTAGCCGGCCCAGCGCAGCACCGCCCGACCGTGTTCCCCGAGGGCGGGCACCGGCCCCATCGGGGCAGGCCGATGGTCGCCGCCGGTGGGTGGTTCCAGCGCGTACAGCGGACCCACCGGCGAGCCGACCTGGCGGAGCCGGTCGCGTCCGACGACCTGCGGGTGCGAGTCCAGGGTGGCCACGTCGTTCATCCGGGCGTGACCGATCCCGGCGGCCTCCAACAGTTCCTCGGTCGCCCCGATGGTCAGATCGGCGAACCTTTCCTCGATCCGCTCGCCCAGCAGGGTCCGGTGCGCCACCCGTGCGCTGTTCGTCGCGTACCGGGGGTCGGTGGTCAGTTCGGCGTCGCCCAACACGACCTCGGTGAACCGGGCCCACTCACGGTCGTTCTGCACGGCCAGCACCACGGTGCCACCGTCACCGGTCCGGAACGGGCCGTACGGGGCGATGCCGGCGTGTGCGGCACCGGCGCGTGGCAACGGGGCCGGCCCGTAGCGGCCGAAGTAGAACGGGAAGCCCATCCACTCGGCCAGCGAGTCGAACAACGACACCTGGACCCCACGGCCCACGCCGGTGCGTTCTCGTTCGTACAGGGCGGACAGCACACCGCTGAACGCGTACATCCCGGCGGCGATGTCGGCGACCGAGATGCCGGCCCTGGCCGGGGCGTCCGGCGACCCGGTCACCGACAGCAGGCCAACCTCGGACTGGACCAGCAGGTCGTAGGCTCGACGCTGTTCGTACGGTCCACCCTGGCCGTAGCCGGACACGTCGCAGGTGATCAACCGTGGGCGGGTGGAGCGCAGTTCCTCTGCCCCCAGGCCCAGCCGGTCGGTCGCGCCCGGAGCCAGGTTCTGGAGGAACACGTCGGCCCGGTCGACCAGGCGATGAATCACCCGGCGACCGGCCGGGCTCTTCAGGTCGACCGTGACCGACTCCTTGCTGCGGTTGAGCCAGACGAAGTGCGCGGACAGTCCGTTCACCACGTGGTCGTAGTCACGGGCGAAGTCACCGGACCCGGGCCTTTCGATCTTGATGACGCGCGCACCCAGGTCGGCGAGTTGGCGACTGGCGAACGGCGCCGCCACGGCCTGTTCGACCGAGACGACGACGATTCCCTCCAGGGGCGGTGTCATGGCCCTCCGTCCGTTCGCGAGCCTGCGGTCCAGCCCAGATCCTGCCCGGCTCGCCGGTCGCGTCCGCTGTCGGGGTGTCGGCCTCGTCGGAGTGCCGGAATTCGGCCTGCGTGGCCGTGGTTCGTCCGACAGAGTTCCCGCCGGCCAGGGCACGGAAGGTGAGCATGGAGACTGACAGCAGGAGCGTGCGGGTGGGCGACGTCGCCCCGGACTTCACCCTGCGGTCCCAGTCCGGGACCACGGTGAGCCTCGCCGACTACCGGGGGCGGCGCGTTGTCGTCCTGTACTTCTACCCGAAGGACAACACCCGGGGCTGCACGGCCGAGGCGTGCGCGTTCCGGGACAGCCACGAGGTCTTCGCCGAGGCGGGGGCGGAGGTCGTCGGAGTCAGTTCGGACTCGGTCGGATCACACGAGAGGTTCGGCAGTCGCCACCGGCTGCCGTTCGTGCTGCTCAGCGATCCGGGCGGCGTGGTGCGCCGGCGTTACGGAGTTGCCCGAACCCTGGGCGTGCTGCCCGGCCGGGTCACGTATGTGATCGACCGGGACGGCGTCGTCCAGCATGTGTTCTCGTCGATGACCAACATCAGTCGGCACGTCGACGACGCACTGGCCGTGGTCAGGCGGCTCCAGCACGGGGATGAGGGGGCCTGACTCCGGGCGACGCTACCTGGCACCGAACAGTTCTCGGGCCGCCCCCGCGACCAGCGCCGGGTCCTCCTCGGCGAGGAAGTGGCCGCGACCCGGCACCACCCGTATCCGCAGGTCCGAGGCGAATCGCTCGCCGCCGGGCAGCATCCTCGGCGAGATCACCGGGTCACGTTCTCCGGCCAGGAGCAGCGTGGGCACGGTCAGCCGCATCCGGTGGTACCGGCCGGTCACCAGGGCGGTGATGTCGTGGAGGACGAACTGGCGGTGCAACGCCTCACCGGCCCGTGCCGGCCCGGGTTCGCGGCTGGCCGCCGCGTACTCGTCGAGGTCACCGGCGTCCCAGGGGTGGTCGCCGACCGCGCGCGACATCAGGAACCGGGTGAACGACGGCCGGTGTCGCAGGGCCCAACGGCCGAGCCCCGGACTTTCCAGGATCGCGGTGTACCAGAAACGCCACGCCTGCGGCAGGAGGTTCCGGTGTAGGGGCCACGGGTGCACGATGTTGAGCGCCAGGTGGTGACTCACCCGTTCCGGAGCGCGGGCGCACAACAGGAACCCGGCCCAGCCGCCCCAGTCGTGGCCCACCAGCCGCACCCGGTCCAGCCCCATCGCGTCCATGATCGCCAGAACATCCTGGGCTCGCGTGCCGCTGTCGTATCCGCGCCGGGTCGCCTGTGACCAGCCGAACCCGCGCAGGTCCGGGCAGATGAGCCGGTACTCCTTCGACAGCAGCGGGATGACCCGATGCCACGCGTACCAGTGCTGCGGGAAGCCGTGCAGCATCAGCACCGGCTCGCCGTCGCCCGCCTGTGCGACGTGGAACCTGACGCCGCGTGCCGTGACGATGCTGTGCCGTACGCCGGGCAGGTCTGGTAGCGGACGGCCCGACACCGGCATCACCAGGTGATCTGGGTGTACCGAGCGTCCGGCTGGTTCCGAAGATCCGACTGGTCGGGGTGACATGTGATGCTCCCTTGAACGGCTGCGGTGCGCGGTCGGGTGGAATCGCCCCTACCGCGTCTGACGGTGGTGCCGTCCGTGAAGAGGGCTGACCAGAGGCCCACTATCCCGTCGATCCGAGAATTTTCCCGAGACGAGCCGGCCTACCGGGCGGTGGCGCGGGCCGCCATGCGGGCCACGACGCTGCCGGCGAGTGGGTCGGCGATCCGGTGCAACACCGGGTGGGCGAGCCGTGCGCCGGGTACCCGAAGGCCGCCGAGGAAGGCGAACCGGGTGCCGTTGGCCTCGGACACGGCCGCCATACCGCCGAGCAGGAACCGGCTCCGCATCAGGCACCAGCCCGGACGCAGCACCACATCGAGCCGGGCTCGCAACCCCAGACGACCCCGTGCGTCGGCACCGAGGTGTTCGCCGTCCCGCCACCGGATGGTGAGGGTGCGCACGTCGGGCAGCAGTCGGGGGAGCTCGTTCTCCAGGTCGCTGGCGACCGCCCACACGTCCTCGAACGGGGCCGGCACGACACCCTCGGCGTACATGGTGGTGGTGTTCCTGACGGCGGCTGCGATGACCCGCAGGCGCCGGACGTCGTCCAGTTCGGCGGCCGGCCAGTTCTCACTCATCGTCCCCATGCCTTCCGGAAGCCGCGTCGGGCCCGGAACAGGCGCGAGCGCACCGTCCCGACCGGAACCGCCAGCAGTGCCGAGACCGACTCCTCGTCCAGTCCATCCAGGTCGCGGAGCACCAGCACCGCCCGGTGTTCGGGCGACAGGTGGGCCAACACGTCCCGGATGTCAACCGCAAGCTGCGCGTCTCCGGCCGCCGGTACCTCACCCAGTTCGGTCACCGTGGCACGCTGGTTACGCTTCGCGACCCGTACCGCCTCCCTGACCGCGACCACCCGCACCCAACCGAACAGGGCGGCCGGCTCCCTGAGTCGCCGGATCCCGCGGAACACCGCGATCAGCGCCTCCTGGGTGGCGTCCGCGCCGTCCTGTAGTGCGATCGGCGCGCACAACCGACCGACGTAGGGTGCCAGCACGCCGAGCAGTTCGTCCATGGCCAGCGCGTCCCCACGCTGGGCGCGACGGACGAGTTCGACCATGTCGGCCGGCGACTCTCGGCCGTCAGTGTTGCCGAGCACTGCTTTGGTGCTCCTCAGGACACGGCGGTCTTCCAGGACCCGCAACTGAACCTGTCGCTTGAGCTGCCCTCCTTCAGGCAGACCCGGAAGGTGATCTTCGCGCCCTCGGGCATGTTCATGTTGTGGTCGATGCAGGTACCGGCCCCGCCGGTGTTCACCGCCTCGTTGTTCTGTCCTGGCACGTCGGTCCGGGTGTACTGGGCCACCACCCCGTGACCGTCGGCCAACTGGTCACAGACCCACAGGTGTTCACCGTCGGCCACGAAGTAGGCCTTGCCGGCGCAGTGACCGTCCGATGTGCACACCGTCGGGGGAGCGGCGGTCGGGGATGGCTTCGGTGAGGGAGTGGGCGACGACGTGGTCGGCCGGGTGGTGGCCGGTGGGTTCGACGCCGCACCGACGGGCGGTGCCGCGGACGTGGTCCTGCCGGGGCTGAGGACGTCGCCCGGTGCGGTCTGGCTGCCCGAGGCGGTCGTTGCCGTGGTGGTCGTGTGGCTCGGTGAGGGCGACGCCGACGCCGACGCCGACGTGGAAGGCAGTGGTGCCTGCGCGGGAAGGGCCATCCCGTCGGGCAGGGTCGTCGTGGATCCGGCTGAGGTCGATCCCGATGCCGACCCAGAGCCGCTCTGGTGTGGGTCGCCGCCCGCGACAGCGACGGTGATACCCACCGCGACGAGTGTGACCACGCCCACCACCGACCCGAGGATCACCGGCAGTCGCCGTGACGACCGCGGCGGCGTGGCATGGCTCACCACCCACGGTTCTGGCGCGGTGAGCGGGGCCGAATATCTCACCGGCTGGACCGGCTGGACCGGCTGGACCGGCTGGACCGGGGGAGGCGCACTGACGACGGGAATCGGTTCGGTCGTGAAGTAGGAGGGCGCGCTGATGGCGACCGGTTCGGTCGTCGGACCGGGGGTCACGTCAGAGGCCTGGGTCGGTTCAGAGGCCTGGGTCACGTCAGAGGCCTGGGTCGGGTCGGAGACCGGGGCGGGTTCGGTCGCCGGGTACGGGTCGTACCCGGTGGACCAGGTCTCGGCCGACTCGACCGCCGCCCAGGTGGTACGCCAGTTCCCCAGGTCGATGTCGGTCCGGTCCGGTGGTCGGTTACCGCAGCGCAGACAGGCCAGGACGAACGGTTCCAGCGTGCCCCAGGTCAGACCGTTTCCGGTCAGGACGAGTTCGATGATCCCTTCCGCCACCTCACCGGGAGGCGGCCCACCGGTCGCGCCGGGCGCCTCGGCGGCGGAGCGCAACTGCTCCTCTGACGGCTGTCCGGCCCATCGCCACAGGTCACCAGCCCGCCGGACCAGTTCCACCAGGTCGGCGGCACCGGTCGGCCCGGGTGGTTCGGGGCGGGTCGGGTTGTCCATCGGGGGCGGCTCCGTTTCTCCCAGCCAACAGCCTTGTCATCATTAATCCGCCAGACCATACCGATACCCACTCCAACCAGTACTGACCCGGGTTTCGGGCTCGATACGGTCACCGGTCGGTCAGACGCGCCAACGAACGGGCCCGTTCCGCCAGGCACCCCGCCGAGGCCGACCCTGGCCAGGAAGACCAGTCGATGAGGACTGGTAGGTGTGGTGGCCGTGAGGAAGTACCCGCGCACGCCACACCTGGCCGGTTCCCGTTGCGTTGAGGGTGGGTACCGGTAGACAGGTTGTGCCGGTATTTGGTGGCGAAGGCACGGGTGGGTGCGTGCGGGCGCTGGCGTGTTGTTGTCGGTGGTGGCGTGTAGAAGGGTGTTGTGCAGCTTCGGTACAACTTCCGTCTGAACCCGACACCGGCCCAACAGGTCGCGTTGGCCCGGGCGTTCGGGTGCGCCCGTGTGGTGTTCAACGACGGTCTGGCCGCCCGCCGGTGTCGGCGGTGGTGTTGCAGCAGGCCCTGGCTGATCTGAACACCGCGTATCGGAACTACTTCAACTCGGTGTCGGGGAAGCGGAAGGGCTGGCGGGTGGCACCGCCCCGGTTCCGGTCCCGTAAGGACACCCGGCAGGCGGTCCGGTTCACCCGCAACTCCCGGTTTACGGTGCTGCCCAACGGCAGGCTTCGGCTGCCGAAGGTCGGGGATGTGCCGGTGCGCTGGTCCCGGGTACTGCCCTGCGAGCCGTCGTCTGTGACGGTGATCTTGGACGCGGCGGGCCGGTACTTCGTATCGTTCGTCGTCCAGGTCGACAACACACCGCTCCCGCCGGTCGACGTCGAGACGGGCATCGACCTGGGGTTGACCCATTTCGCGGTCCTCTCGGACGGGAGGAAGATCGACAACCCCCGGGTACCTACTGGAGCGCAGGTAAGACCCGAACCCGTTCGGGCGCCGCGCCGTGAAGCAGTAACCCACCCGAAGCCCACAGGGCAGACGGGAATCCCCGCCATTCGGGGCAGGGAGGATGTCACGCGGCGCACGACGACACCAGCGGCGTGGTGACGGTACTGTCGGGTCTGCCGGGTTCGGGGAAGGACACCTGGATCGCCGCACATGCCGCGGATTCACCAGTGGTGAGCCTGGACGCCCTGCGTGCCGAACTGGGGGTGCCACCGGATGGGGACCAGCGTCCGGTCGCTGCCGTGGCGTACCAGCGGGCCCGGGCACATCTCCGGGCCGGACGATCGTTCGTGTGGAACGCGACGAACGTGTCGCGGCAGCAGCGCGACCGGTGTGTTGGGCTGGCCGCCAACTACTGGGCCCGGGTGGAGATCGTCGCTCTGGAGGCGCCGCCGGCCGTCGTGCGGTCGCGCAACCGAGCTCGCCGTGACCCGGTGCCCGACCGTGTTCTCGACCAGCTCGTCGACAGGTGGCAGACCCCCGACCTGACCGAGGGCCACGCGGTGGCCTGGATCGACACGGCGAACCCGGGCATGGGCGGAGCCTGACCCGGGCGCCGGCCCGGAGGTCTCGGCGCCCGGGATCGGGGGATCAACCCAGCGGCAGAGCCGCCGGTTCCGGGTCGCCGTCCGACTCGTCGTCGACTGTCGGTTCCGGTTTGTGCTTGGGCAGGACCGCCAACGCGACGACCAGGGCGACAACAACCAGCCCGAGCGCCCACCAGAAGGTGTGTCCGAAGGCGTCGGCCATCAGCGGGGCGAGCTTCTCACGGACGGCCGGGGGCAGCGTGCTGGTGGCCCCGGCACCGCCGGAGCCCTGGCCGGGCGCGGCCGGGAGCCGGTCGGTCAGCGCGTTGGCGAGCAGCACACTGAGCACCGCGGTGCCGATCGACGCGGCGACCTGCTGGACGATGTTCAGGGTGGTGCTGGCCCGGGCGATGTCCGCGCGGCGCAGGGTCTGCATGGCCCCACTGAACGTGGGGATCATCGTGGCCCCCATGCCCAGCCCGAGGATGAACAGCCAGCCGGCGTAGAGCCAGTAGGAGGTGTCGGCCCGCAGTTGGGTGAGGCCGACGAACGCCACCGCGACCCCGGTCAACCCGACCGGCACGATCCGGCCGACACCGGTTCGGTCACTGAGCCTGCCGGCGAGCGGCATCGCCAGCATCGCGCCGAGTCCCTGTGGGGCCATCAGCAGGCCGGCGCTGAGCGCGTCCTCGCCGCGGACGGTCTGGAGGTACAGCGGGAGCAGCAGCATGCCGCCGAACACCGAGATCGCCATCAGCGCCAGGGTCAGCATCGAACCGGAGAAGACCTTGTTCGCGAACAGTCGCAGGTCGATCAGCGCGTCACTGGTCCGCAGTCCGTGCCAGACGAACGCGGCGATCGCCAGCGCTCCGGCAACGGCTGGCACCAGCACCTTGGCCGAACCGAACCCGCCCGCGGAGTTGGACTGGGCCAGGCCGTAGATCAGCGCGGCCAGACCGGGGGAGAGCAGCAGGACGCCGAGCAGGTCCAGACGCTCGCCGGTCTGGCTCACGTCGCGGGGCAGTACCCGGGCCGCGGCGATGAGCGCCACCACGGCCACCGGCACGTTGATGAAGAAGATCCACCGCCAGGAGAAGTCGTCGACCAGCCAACCACCCAGGATCGGACCGAAGATCGGGCCGAGCAGCATCGGCACACCGATCACGGCCATCACCCGGCCGACCCGCTGCGGGCCGGCCGCGCGGGTCAGGATGGTCATTCCGACCGGCATCAGCATGCCGCCGCCGAAGCCCTGGAGTACCCGGAAGGCGATCAGCGACTCGGCGTTCCACGCGAGGCCGGCCAGCACCGATCCGGTGACAAAAAGTACGATCGAGATCAGATACAGCCGTTTGGTGCCGAACCTGTCCGCACCCCAGCCGGTGAGCGGGATGACGGTGGCCAACGCGAGGGTGTAGCCGGTCACGATCCACTGGATCGTGGTGAGCTGGGTGCCGAAGTCCTCTGACAGCGTCTTGAGGGCCACGATCACCACGGTGGTGTCCAGGATCGACATCAGTGCACCGAGCACGACGACCGAAGCGACCACCAACAGGCCGCGGTCAAGCTTCTGGTCGTTCGGTTTGTTCGGTGCGGTGGGTGATTCAGGAACAGTGGGCGGTGCGGTTGTCACCGGCGGTCCTTCGAGGGATCGGACAAACTGGGTGAGAGTGGTAGGGAACGACCGAAGTAGTCAGCAGGCCGCACTGGTCGCTGCCCTCGGTTCGGAAGGTCACGGTCGGGCGCGGGTCATGGGTCGGACCGTCGGCAGGGTCGGTGGGTCGGTGCGGAACAACGTGTCTCGCGCCGACCAGCACCAGGCGGCCAGAACCGGGCTCGCCCGGCGGTGCGAGGGCGCCCCGGACCGGTGTGAGCGGTGCGTTCCCCGCCTGGGAAGCGTTGGGGAGCCATGGTCGGCGAACACCCGACGTCGTCCGGAAAATCCGGGCCCCGGTGTCGTCCCAGCCTGGGACGTCGGCTCACCTGGTGGCACCCCCCGCTGGTTCGGATCGGTTCTGGCCCGGACCGGTTGACTGCCTCCGACCATGCCGGCGTTCATGGTACCCACGCTTGACGGGCGACAGGTAAGTGACGTTTCCAACAGACACCGGCGCCCGTGTGGCCGCGTGAAGGCGGTCGGATGATGGATTCCACGGTATCTGCTGGTTGTTCTGGTGGCGACGGCCTGGAGTCACCCGGCTAGGAGTCGCCGCCGGGCTTCCGCCGGAGGGCGTCGCGTACCCGGTCGACGATGGCCAGTACCGGCCCGGCCAGCACGTTCGCCGGGCCCGACTCGGCGCCGGCGTGGGGGTGGGTGGGTGCGAGCCGCTCGGCCTTGCGCACCGCCTCGGCAGCGGCCTGGAGTTGCATCGGGGATCAGCGCTGGCGCAGCCAGTAGAACTCGTACCGTTCCTCCCGGCGAGCGTGCTCCAGTACCGCCTGTCGCAGTTCCTCGAGCAGGGGCAGGAACCGTTCGTCCTGCGGGTCCATGCCGTCGAGCCGACCCAGCATCTCCTTGGCCTCACGCTCCTCGGTCAGCCGGTCGTCCACCACCGGATCACCGGAGGGGATGACCTGCCGGGCCAGTGGATGCACCGCCTGCTCCTCGGCGGTCTCGTGTACCGCCAGCAGACGCACCAGCCGGTTGGTGATCTCGGCCCGCTCCGAACCGGTGGCGTCGGCCGCCGCCACGAACAACTCCCGGATCTGGCTGTGTTGCGCGACCAACAGATCAACCACGTCCTCCTTGGTCTTCTCTCTCGTTCGCGCCATGCCAGATCCTCTCTGCTCTCCCGTTGACTGCCGCCCGGTCGGATCTGGTCGGATCCGGTGGGATGGGTGGGCCGCCCAGCCACCGGACGGAAGTGTTCTGCCCCACGGGGGCGAGGACCACACGCCGGACCGGTGCGTCGCAGGGTGGACAGCCGACGACAACGCCGATCTGCCGTCCTTCTCGTGTCCGTGACCTGGACTGCCGTCACGTGCTTTGGTCGGTTTTCTTCCTGGGTGCCCTCGGCACGAGATGCCCGAACCTGGTGGTCATGGAGGCCGCGCTGGTGGAAAGTCACGGGTATGACGCCTTCTGACGCCCTGACCATCACACACGTCGGCGGTCCGACCGTGGTCCTGGACCTTGCCGGCTTCCGGATCGTCTCGGATCCGACCTTCGACCCGCCGGGCGCCTATCCGATCGGTAGGGGCCGTCAGTTGGTCAAGCTCACCGCACCCGCTGTCGAGGCCGACGCACTCGGGCACATCGACCTGGCTCTGCTGTCGCACGACCAGCACCCGGACAACCTCGACACAGCCGGCCGGTCGCTGCTCGGTTCCGTGCCCGTGGTGCTGTCAACCCCGCTGGCGGCGTCCCGGATCGACGGCATCACCGGGTTGGAGCCGTGGGAGAGCACCGGGTTGGCCCTGCCCGACGGCCGGGAACTGCGGGTCACCGCTCTGCCGGCACGGCACGGGCCGGTGGGCTGTGAACCACTGACCGGGCCGGTCACCGGGTTCGCCATGGAGTGCGAGGGCCTCCCGCGCACGTACGTCTCCGGCGACAACGCGGCGGTGGAACTGGTCGAGCAGATCGTGGACCGGATGGGTTCCTTCGACGTGGCGGTCCTGCACGCCGGTGCGGCGCGGACGCCGCTGCTGAACTCGGCCGCGCTCACCCTCACCACCACCGATGCCGTCTCGGCCGCACGCGTGCTGGGAACCGCGGCGATCGTGCCGGTGCACACCGAGGG
>DATCWR010000370.1:0-2067 GCA_036566245.1 Mycobacteriales bacterium
TGGCGTACGACCCGTGGCTCGGGTGGCAACACACACCATGGGCCGGTGCGTCATTCACCCAGCCGTGCCAACAGGTTGGCGAAGCGTTCGGCTCCCCGGACGGCCAGGCTCGCTGTCAGTTCGTCATCATCAGTGGTAGGCACAGACCGGTCGATGGCGGTGAGGACGACCGGCTGCATCCGGTGACTCTTCCTGCCGACTCGGTCATGCGGCGTCCCAGCCGGCTCGCCACCGGTCTCCACGTTGTTACCACCTATGGGTGGAATGGGACCACAGGGAAGGGTCGCTCCTCTGGAGCGTGCGACCACACCGGACGGCCAGCGTGGACGCCCGTCGGTATGGGACCTGGTCTGCCGGTTGCTCAGTCGCTCACCCGCAGGCCGGCCTCGGCGGCGAGTTGACCGGCGACCGCGACCATCTGCTCGACATCGATCATCGCGCCGCGCAGACTGTGCAGGCCGCGTGCGCCGGCCAGCCGGGACGACCGCAGGTCGGTGTCCTTCGCCGCGGTCGCGGTGAACTCCGCGTCGGTCAGGTCGCAGTTCCGGAAGACCACCCCGGACAGGTCGCCGCCCAGCCTGGCCTCCCGGAACGAGCAGTCGCTGAACACCACCTGTCCGCGTATCCGTTCCAGGTGGATACCGGCATAGTCGAACCGGGTCTGGGCCGCGTACAGGTCGGCGGCCAGGTCCAACGACAGCCCCAGCCCGACTGCCCGGGCATCGGTGAGTTCCACCCGTCGCGCGGTGACCGAGTGCCACTGCGCGTTGGAGAGTTCCACCCGGTGCAGCGACACGTCGATCAGGGTCAGTGGCCGGAACCGGCTCTGCGACAGGTTCACCGACTCCAGCAGACAGCGCCGGAGTTCGCCCTCGCCACGAACCCCCGCCGCGTCGTCGCCGACGACCCGCGCGCCGATCAGGTCGAGTTCGTCACCGGGGGGAAACCGAAGTTCGGCCAACGCCTCGGGGTCGAACGCGGGGCGCGCCACCAACCGACCCGAACCGACGTCTCTGGTCCGCATCCGGTGAGCCTAGATGGTTGATCCAGGCCCTCGCCGGGGCGGAGCCCCACCGTGGAATCGATCGTCCGGTCATCACCCGGTCGGACGGCTGGCAGTGGCCACTCCGGTTGGCACGATGGTGGTATCGAACGGCACGAGAATCACGACAGGGACGGTGAGTCGGTGCGTATCGACAGGAGTGTGGCGCGGACACCGGCCGAACCGCGTTGGCGGCGGTACCGCATCCACTGGCATCTGTTCGTGCGGCGGCACGACCTGACCGACCGGGAACGTTCGGCCGGCGCGGTGGCCGAGCGGTACCGGGCCGACCCGCCTGACGAGGTGTGTGACAACCCGACCGAGGTGCTGGAGTGGCAGCGTCGGCAGGTCCGGGAGGCACTGGCCGGGGCTGCTCCCGGGTGGACGGACGGACAACGGCAGGGGCTCGGCGACCTGGACGGCGAGTGGGCCCGCCGGCTACGCACCCAACTCGACCGGGGTCTGTCGTCGTTCCAGACCGTGCGGGTGTCCGACACCCAACTGGTGGACGTGACCGCGTACGCGATCAGCTTCCACGACTGCGAACGGCACTCCCGCCGCTGAAGGTCCACCGTGGACCACACACCGCCCACCGCGACCCGTCCGTGACAGCACCCGTTCGGGGGAAAAGGCAGATCCGGACTGATTGCCCCGGCGAGTCACGGGTCGGCTTCGTCGGCCGAGCCGCACGAGGAGCCCACACTCGACACCGCACGTCCGCGTCCGGGGCGGGCAGGCTCGGCCGCGAACGCGCACACACCACCGGTATCACCACCGGCCGGATCACCCCGCACTGCCTGAACCGGTCGGATCGGTGCCAGAGGCGCGACCGACCGAGGAGTTGCGATGGCCCGAGTCCTCCCGTTCTCCCGGACCGTTCGAGCCACCCGTGCGGCCGGGGTGGCACTGCTCACCGCGGCGTTGGTTCTCGGCCCGGCCTGGCCCGGTGGATCTGCTGGTGCCGCGGCCGGTACCTCTGTCGGAACCGGACCGGGAGCCGGGGCGAGGCCGGCACCGCCGGCCGC
>DATCWR010000395.1:0-4484 GCA_036566245.1 Mycobacteriales bacterium
CGAGTGCAGGCCAGACATCCTCGCGGCCAATCTCGGCCACGGCGTACTTGCCAAGCGCGCTCGTCACCATCCGTAGGTCGAACGCCAGGCAACGCACCAGGTTGACCAGCCCGTCCCGGGGACACTCATCCACCGCCAGCAGCGCCGCACGGCCCAGGCCCACGCCGGTCGCGCCCAACGCCAGCGCCTTGGCCGCACGCGATCCTTCCCACATCCGGCCGCTGGCCAACAGGCTCGTCACCGCGTCGGAGGGCCAGTCCGCCCGCACCAGGCACTCGCCCAACGGGAGGCCGACGTGGTCGAGGAACACGGTGGGGGCCCAGCCCGTGCCGCCCTCAGCGCCGTCGAGGGTCACCGCGTCCGCACCCGCCTCCCGGGCGGCGGCGGAGGCCACACCGACGTCCCGGCCGGGCGGCAACTTCACCCACACGCGGGCGCGCGGGAAGTTGTTGCGCATCAACCTGACCTGGTTGCGCAGGATCTCCTCGGTGAAGGTGCCGGGGCTACTGGACCGCAGGACGTGGTCTCCGGCGGCGGCACCGAGGGCGTAGGCATCACCCAGCCGTTCCGACATGGCGGCGTCGACCAGCGTCATGCCACCCAGTCCCGGCTTCGCCCCCTGGCCGAGCTTCAGCTCGAACCCGAGGCGGCCGGACTCGAGCAGCGGCGTCACGTTCGGATCGCTGTAGACGAGGTTCCACACCTCGGCGTCGGCGTCCTCGGTGCTCTGCTGCACCACCACCCCGCCGCCGACCGGGGGCGCCTCGTCGGCGTACGCCCGTATCCGGTCGAGCAGCATCGAGTGTTCGGTCTCCTGCTCGACGCGTCCGTATCCGTTGACCGGCACGATGTTCTCCCCGATCACCAGCGGAATGCCCAGCGCGCCGGCCTGCCGTGCCACGGCCAGCCCCAGGCCCTTGCCGGTGGCGCGCGTTGAGCCGAAAGCCGAGATGTACAAGGGGAGTTCCGACTGGAAGCCACCGAGCCGGACCCGCAGGTCAACATCCTCGGGCAGCGGCTCGCGCCCCAGCTCGATCAGCTTCTCCAGCCTGCGTGGCATGAGGACCGGTGGTACCAACCTCAGCGAATCCAGGGCGTCCGGGCCGGTGCCATGCACGCCGAACAACGCACGGCCGTACTCCTCCCATGGCGGGAAGGCGGCGGCTTCCCCACGCCGTGCGCGGTCGCGGACGGACTCTTCGGGAAAGCCCGGGGCGGACAGTGCCGTCATGGTGCGAACACTCCCGGCACCTTGGGATAGGCGCTGGCCTGCCACACGGCGGGGAGTCCGGCCACGTAGCGGGTCAGGCGCTCCAGGCCGATGCCGAACCCGGCGCTGGCCGGGATGCCCGCGCGCGCCACCTCCAGATACCAGGCATACTTCGCCGGGTTCTCGCCCGTCTCGCGCATGCGGGTGACGATCCGGCCGTAGTCCGACTCGCGCTCGCTGCCGCTTGCCAACTCGCCGTACCCCTCGGGGGCCAGCAGGTCGAAGTTGCGCAACACGCCCGGCTCCGTGCGGCTCTCCCGGTCGTAGAAGCCCCGACTGCCCTTGGGGTAGTCGACCACGAAGAACGGTCGGGGCGCCCGCGCGGACAGCAGTTCCTCGCCACGCCAGTCGATTTCGGCGTGTGCGTCCTGCGGGTGACCGGACTCCACGAGCGCAGCCACGGCCTCCCGGTGGCTCATCTCGTCGAATGTCTCCTGCGCATGGGACAGCGCCTCGATGTCCCGTCCCAACTCGACGAGTTCGCCGATGCACTGATCCACACACTTCGTGACCGTGTAGGAGATCAACTGCTGCGCCAACCGCATCACGTCGGCGCGGGTGGCCCCGGCCACCTCGACGTCGATCTGGTGGAACTCGGCGAGGTGTCGGTGGGTCAGTGCCGTTTCCAGCGGTTCCAACCGGACGTTCGGCATGATGACGAAAATCGCGTCGAAGGCGGTCAGGGTGGCCTGCTTGTACAGGATCGCGCTGGTCATCAGCCGGTAGCGTTTGCCGTAGTAGTCGACGTCGACCTGCTTGGCCCCGCGCGCACCAGGATCGGTCACCGGGCCGATGATCGGAAGCCTGACCTCGGTGACCGACTCGCGCCGCAGGAACTCGCGCGCCGCGTCGACCAGGCAGTTCTGCACCCGCAGGGCAGCCCGTGTCCGGGGCGATCTGAGGTGTTCCAGCGGGGAGGGCAGTTCGGGCACCGTGGTCTTCCTCTCGTTCACGATCTGTCCTGCATCTGGTCGACACGCAGGGTCAGGACCTCGTACAGGAAGCCGTTGACCGGAGTGGCGGTCCCGACGCACGCGCCGAGCCGCACCACCGCGCCGGTCCACGCCTCCAGTTCGGACGGTCTACCGGACAGGATGTCCCGTTGCAGCGATGACGTTCCCGCTGCGGGCTGCTGGTCGACGAACGCCATCGTCGCCGTCACCACGTCGTCGGCGAGTGTGACGCCCATAGCAGAGGCCACGCGCTGGATCTCGGTCATGCCGTCCACGAGCATCTGCCGCGTCCCCGGTCGGGAACGCAGCACGCCGATCGGCGCGTCCGTGACCGCGCCCAGACCGCCGAACGGCGCGACGAACAGGAACTTGGTCCACAGGTCCGCCCACACATTCGTTGGTGCCGTCACCGCCACGCCCGAGTCGGCGAGCGCGGCGCGCAGTCGGTCCACCCTGTCGCTCGGTCGGTTGTCCCACTCGGCGAAGGTCAGTGACGCGGGACCGCCCACATGTCGTACCACTCCGGGTCCCTCCAGGCTGGCGAAGATCTTCGCCAGGCCGGGCAGCACCGCGTCGCGGCCGATGACCCTGGCAACCTCGGTCGGCGCATCGACACCGTTCTGCAGGGTCACGACCGCGGTGTCGGGGCCCAGCAGGGGCTCCAGCACGGAGATCGCCGGGCCGAGCTGCCATGTCTTGACGGCGAGCAGCACCACGTCGACCGCGCCGATCTCACGCGGGTCGTCGGTCGACCTCACCGGCGAGACGGTGAGGTCGACCGCCATACCCTTCACGGTCAACCCGTCACGGCGCAGTGCGGCCAGGTGCGCTCCCCGTGCCAGGAAGCTGACGTCGTACCCCCGGGCGGCCAGGTGGCCACCGAAGTAGCCGCCGACACCGCCCGCACCGATCACCGCGATCCTCATGCCTCACCCCAACTTCACAGCAGTTCGTGTTCGAGCTCGCGCAGCACCTTGTACGCCCTGTCGATCTCACCCTGGTCGCGGTGCACGAGGAACACCACGCCCGGCGAGGAGTTCAGGTCGACCGTGCGGCGAGTCGTTCCACCGTCGGGCACCCGGAACCGGATGCTCTCGACCGCGGGGAGCCCGAGGAGCGCCTCCTGGAACGCACTCGCGGGCAACGGGACCTCGCGCCGTGCGATCAGGTTCACGCACCGCGCCGACTCCAGCCGGGGGTAGCGCACCGGCCTGCCGGTCAGCACGGCCGCGTCGGGCGAGTGGCAGTCCAGCGTCAGGCTCACCTGGTTCGCTCCGGTGCAGCGGTCGAGAGCGGCCGGGTTCGCCAGACCCGAGACCCGGGCCGCTGTCTCCAGCAGGCAGGGTCCGTCCGCGGTGAGGATCAGCTCGCTGTGCGCCGGACCATCCTTGATTCCGACGGCATCGAGGACATCGGCGACATAGGGAAAGATCCGCGCCAGCTCCGGGTGGTTCGACGGGAGCAGATCCTCGTGGTCGTAGGCCTTCCGCCCGCCTTCCCCCACCGCCTTCCTGCTGAGCCACGCGTCGGTGAACCAGTGCTTGCCGTCCCGGCTGACCGTGTTGACGACGTACTCGTCACCATCGAGGTACTCCTGTACCAGCGCCGCCTCGTTGGGTCGCATCATCAGGTTCCGCTTGCCGATGATGGCCCCGAACGCCGCGCCCAGTTCCTCCTCGGTGCCGCAGATGTAGACGTCCTCGGACCCGGCGCTGTCGACCGGCTTCACCACGACATGTGCCAGGCCGGCCCGACGCCACCAGTCCCGCGCATCCTGGACGCCGGCTGCCCGGTACTGTCGCGGCGCGCGCACACCCGCAGCCGACAGAACCTCCATCATGCGGGCCTTGTCGCGCCGGGCGCCAGAAAGCGCTGGATCGTTCCCCCGCAGTCCGAGCCTGGCGGCCATCTCGTCGGCGGCCTCGACCCCGAACTCGCTACCAGAGATGACCGCCACCGGTGCGTGCCGCGCCACCGCCTCGGCCGGATACGCCAGGTCCTCTTCGAACAACTCGCGCGGCAGACTCGCGGCGAACGCGTCGGGCATGTCCAAGCGCGTGCGGACGTGCACCAGCCGGTAACGGCGCGCCGCTTCACGTGCGACCAGCGCTCCGGTGGAGAACGCGTCGACCAGCACCATCACGGGCCGGTCACGTGGTGATGGCGCCACGGCTGTACTCCCTGCTGTCATAGCGGTTCGCGACGTGGTTGAGCATCTGGTAGAGGCGGTCCGATCCGAGCCGGTCCCGCTCGTGCCGCGG
>DATCWR010000411.1:0-2977 GCA_036566245.1 Mycobacteriales bacterium
CTGCTTCTGGGCCGCCGGGATACTGGCACGACCAACCGACCCGACAGCGGGTTGCGGCCGTTGGTACACGTGACCGTGTCGGCCTTGACTCTGGCCGGAGCCGACGACAAGCCCGCCGTACTCGATGGTTACGGGCCGATCCCCGCCGCGTACGCGCGGGCCATCGCCTCGGACCCCACCGGAACATGGAAACGACTGATCACCGACCCCATCGACGGGTCACTCCTCGAACACTCCCGGCACACCTACCGGCCACCGGCCGCACTCGATGACCTCGTCCGCGCCAGGGACGGGCAATGCCGGTTCCCCGGCTGCCAACACCCCGCACACCGAGCAGACCTCGACCACACCATCCCTTGGCCCACAGGACCCACCACACCCGGCAACCTGGGCGCGTTGTGTCGCCACCATCACCGGTTGAAGCACCACACCACATGGCGACTCACCCAAACCAACGGACGATTCCACTGGACCAGCCCAACCGGACGCCGCTACACCACTCACCCCCAGAACCACAACCCACCCTGAACCAACCGGCGAAGCGTGGCATTTCAATGTCCCTGGGTACTGTCTTCAGTCAGCCAGTATCTCGTAAAGATGAGTTCTCATCGGTCTGCCGCGAAGAGTGATGTCGTTCATCTCGACCGCGCGTCCGTTTCTGTCGCGGGCGATGAGGGACGGTTCCGATGATGGGGATTCCTGTGCCCAACTGAAGTGCCACGGCTTCCTCGGGCGTCGGAATTCGAGCGGGTGACGTGCTCAACGCAGCCGCCCAGGTGGTGCCCGTTGTCTCCGAGTCGTGCGAACATCCGCCGGCCCCCCACGAACACCGCGGGTCCCTCATCCGCCTCGACGCACCCGGCGACCAGTTCGAACCCTGCGACCTACCCCTCGACGCGGTCGACGTCGCCGACGCCATCCGCGACGCGGCCGGGCTCGTCCGGCTGGTCGTCGACCTTCCCCACGGTGAGTCGATGGCGCAGAAGTCGTCGCTCATGGTTGGCGTCGATCAGGCACTCCATCGCCAGACCGAGGCAGAGAACGCTCCACAGCACCCAATGACCACGACGGGCGGCGATCCGGGCCGCGGCCCCGACAACCAGGAGCCCGCCGCACACCAGGTTGAGAGCCACCCAGACATGCGGATACCGCACACGATGCCGCCGTCGCGCAGCCAGCAAATCTCTGATCGCCACTTGCCCAGTATCAACACCCCCGACCGACTGGTCCTACGGTTCGGCACCCAGACCGACAGAGCACATGTCGCCTGGAGCACATGTCGCCCAGATCGGGTGGCCAGGGGCTGGTCGAACCGCCGACCTTCCGCTTTTCAGGTCTGCGCGAGTCCCATGGCCGTGGTGTCGGTGCGCGGCCGGTCGCTGTGGTCGGTTCGGCTCGTCAGGTGAGGGTGTCGGCTGAGGACATCGCCGATGGGACCGACCGGATCCGGGCGGCCTGCTACGCCCGGGACGTGCGGGTCGTCCGCGACCCGCGTTGGTCGACTCTGGTGACGGCGCCAGTGATCCGCCGTGATCCGCTGGCCTCGGATGGGACGATCCGAGCCCCGCCGGTTGACGTTCTCGACATCGTGCCGTTGCCTCGGCAGTAGGTAGGCGGCCGTGGTGACCTGTCGATCTTCGCCCCGGTGGCCGGGGCCGGTCGGGCGGATTTCGACCGGTGGGTCGAACAGGTCGCACGCCGCGGGTACTGCACCCGCCCCGTCCGTTTGCGCGGCACGGTCACCGCACCGGGGCCGACGGCCGCCGGTCCGTCTACACCACGGACACCGAACCGGATCGGACGTTGTTGATTCGGTGTGGGAACCGGCGGGCGTCGGTCTGCCCGTCGTGCTCCTACGAATACGCCGGGGACATGTGGCAGTTCCTTTACGCCGGCGCCGCCGGCGGCAGAAAAGGCGTCCCCGACAGCATCCGCGCCCACCCACTTGTGTTCGCCACATTGACCGCACCCGGATTCGGCCCCGTCCACACCACCCGCACCGACCGACGAGGCGGACCGGGCCGCTGCCGACCCCCGCGAGGAAAGCCCACTCTCTGCCAGCATGGCCGGTCGACCTGGTGCACGGCCATCCACGACGAAGCCGACCACCGGCTCGGCCAGCCGATCTGCGCAGACTGCTACGACTACGCGGCCCACGTCGCGTTCAACTGGCACGCCCCCGAACTATGGCGCCGCTTCACCATCACCCTCCGACGCACCCTGGCCCACCGGGCCGGACTCACCACAACGACCTTCGCCAAGCGGTGCCGGGTGTCATTCGTCAAAGTCGCCGAATACCAACGCCGGGCCGTCGTCCACTTCCACGCCCTGGTCCGACTCGACGCACCCGGCGATGACTTTGAACCGTGCGACCTACCCCTCGGCGCGGTGGATCTCGCCCACGCCATCCGCGAGGCGGCCAGCCTCGTCCGCCTGGTCGTCGACCTGCCCACCGGTTCAGTGACGGTGCCGGCGCAGTCCAGCCCACTGCGCGTAGGACAGGACCAGCATCACCACCGTGAGAACCCCGTATCCGGCGGCATCAGACCACCCACGATCGTCAACGATCGCAACAACCACGCCGCCACCCATCCACGCGGCGTAGACGAGCCAAAGAATCACGGCAGCTCGGGAATAGCGCGGCCGGGGCCGACTCCACGCCAAGCGGCTCCGTGCACTGCGACGCATACCGGCAGTATCCGCCGCCCCGAACGCATCGTGCTGCGGTTCGGCACCCAGACCGACACCCAGGCGATCAACGGCGGACCCGCCGGGGAACTGACCCCTGAGCGGGTCGCCGCCTACATCGCCAAGTACGCCACCAAAAGCGCCGACGACTTCGGCGTCGGAGACCGGCGCATCTCCCTCGGCGCCCTACCCCTCCTCGGCCTGAGCCCACACGTGACCCGGATCATCGAAACCTGCTGGGCGCTCGGCGAACACCAGTCCTACGAGGGCCTGCGCCGGTGGCTGCACA
>DATCWR010000420.1:0-4642 GCA_036566245.1 Mycobacteriales bacterium
TCCTCCTGGCTGTCGAACTGTTCCCGGGTGCCGGTGAACACCAGTGAGCCGCCGTCGATGACCGCCACCGAGTCGGCCAGTTCCACCGCGAACCGGTTGTTCTGCTCGGCCAACAGCACGGTCAGTTCGAACTCGGCGCGCAGTCGGGCGACCGCGGTGCCGACCTGTTCCACGATCAGCGGGGCCAGCCCCTCGGACGGTTCGTCGAGTAGCAGCAGGGTCGGGTTGGCCACCATCGCCCGGGCGATGGCCAGGCACTGCTGTTCGCCGCCGCTCAACGCGTGCCCGCCCCGGTCCAGCAGCGGCCGCAGCATCGGGAACAGGTCGAGCACCCGCTCGTGCGGCAACGCCGGCCGTCCGGGTCCGGCACCCCGGGCGGCCAGGGCCAGGTTCTCCCGCACGGACAGCCCGGCGAAGATCCGCCGGTCGTCGGGCACCAACTGCACGCCGGTGCGGGCCACCCGGTGTGAGGGCATCGTCGACAGGGTCCGCCCGGCGTAGCTGACCGTGCCGGTGGTGGACACCCCGGCGTTGGCGATCGACCGCAGCAGCGTGGTCTTGCCCGCGCCGTTACGTCCGAGCAGCGCCAGGGTGGTGCCGGCCGGCACGTCCAGGTCGATGCCGAACAGGATGTGCGCGGTGCCGTAGTAGGCGTGCAGGTCACGAACCCGCAGGTCGGTGTCGGTCACCGCGACCCTCCCAGGTAGACCTCGACCACGTCGTCTCGCTGGCGAACCTCCTGCGGGTCGCCGGTACACAGCAGCCGCCCGTAGTGCAACACGGTCAACTGTTGGGCCAGGTCGAAGACGACCTTCATGTCGTGTTCGGTGAGCAGGATGGTCAGTCCGGTGGCCGCCCACAGTTCCCGGATCAGCTCGACGGTGGCCTCGGTCTCGGTGGGTGACATCCCGGCGGTGGGTTCGTCCAACAGCAACAGTGCCGGGTCGAGGGCCAGCGCCATACCGATCTCCAGCCGCTTACGGTCCCCCTGGGACAGTTCGCGGGCCGGTTTGGACTGTTGGTCGGCCAACCGCACCCGTTCCAGCGCCTGGTCCACCCTGGGCGCGTGCCGGCGCGGCACGCCCCGCCAGAACGGCAACGTGGCGCCGGAGGAGGCCAGCACCGCCGAGGTGATGTTGTCCCGGACGGTCAGCTCACCGAACACCCGGGCCACCTGGAACGCCCGGGCCAGCCCCATCCGGACCCGGGCCCGGGGGCTGGACCTGGTCATGTCCCGGTCACCCAGCAGCACCCGCCCGCGTTCGGGGTGGTACTCCCCGGAGATCACGCCGAACAGGGTGGACTTGCCGGCGCCGTTCGGTCCGATCACCGCGTGCACCTGTCCACGGTCGAGGGTCAGCGACACGTCGTCGAGGGCCAGGTGGCCGCCGAACCGCTTGACCACCCCCTCCACCCGCAGGAACGCACCGTCACTCATCAGACACCTCCGAGGCCGGCGAGGTCACGACCGGCGCGGCACCCGGTGGCCGCGCCGCACGCCGCCGGGCCAGCCGGGCGGCCAGTTCCCGGACCGACGCCGGCACGCTGAGCAGACCACGCGGCAGGAACACCAGGATGGCCAGCAGCAGCAGGCCGGTGACGAACAGGTAGGAGGTGGTGATCTCGTTGAGGTAGTGCAGCATCCAGGTGAACAGCACCGCGCCCACCGCCGGGCCGAGGAAGTACCCCATCCCGCCGAGCAGCAGCATGATGATCGGGGTGGCCGAACCGGTCCAGTACAGGGCGTCCGGGGTGACGATCTGGTTGGCGTAGGCGAACAGCGCACCGGCCAGCCCGGCGCCGCAGCCGGCGATGGTGAACGCCAGCACCCGGTAGGCCCGCACGTTGACCCCGAGGAACGTGGCGCGCACCTCGTCCTGGCGGATCGACCGCAGGGTGTGCCCGAACGGCGAGCGTGAGATCCGCCAGAAGGCCAGCACACCCAGTCCGACACAGCCGGCCATGAAGTACCAGAACACCGTCGGGTCGGCCAGGTCGATCCCGGCCACCGGTTCGATGGTCACGCTGGGGATGCCGTTGTACCCGCCGAAGGTGTCGGTCTTGATGACCAGCGTGTAGATCGCCTGGGCCAGCGCCAGGGTGAGCATGGCGAAGGCCAGGCCGGTGGTCCGCCAGGTGACCAGGCCGGTGAGCGCGGCAGCCAGCCCGGCGCAGCCGATCGCGGCGACCAGCAGGACCGGTGGCGACCAACCGTGTGGCACCCCCATGGCGACCGTGTAGGCGCCGACGCCGAAGAACGCGGCCTGCCCGAACGAGGGGATTCCGGCCTCGCCGAACAGCAGGTTCACGCTGGTGGCGAACAGGATCTGCACCGCGGCGGTTTCCCAGACGAACAGGATGCCGCTGTCGCTGGTGTGTGGCAGGGCCAGCACCGTGACCAGCACGGCAACCGCGACCGCCACCCACACCAGCCGCAGCCAGCCGGAGGTCCGGCGGTGGTGTCGGACCGGCCGACGGCCGGCGAGCACGGCCGTCATCACATCGCTCCGTTCGGCACGCTGGAACCGAGCAGTCCGCGCGGTCGGATGACCAACACCAACACCATCACCAGGTACAGCGAGAAGTCGGCCAGCCAGGGTGCCTCCACGACCAGGAAACTGTGCACCAGACCGAGCACCAGTGCGGCCACGAACGAACCGGCGATGCTGCCGAAGCCGCCGATGATCACCACGGCGAACGCCTGGATGATGAAGGTCAGCGCCACGTCAGGCACCAGGCTCAGCGTCGGTCCGGCCAGCCCGCCGCCCAGCCCGGCCAGCGCGATGCCCAGGCCGAAGGTGAGCGCGAACACCCGGTTCACGTTGATCCCGAGCAGGCCGGCCATGAACCGGTCTTCGGCCACCGCGGTGAGTTGCCGGCCCCACTCGGTGCGTCTGATCAGCAGTTGCAGACCGACCACGGTGACCAACCCGAGCGCGATCACCAGCAGGTCGTAGCGCGGGATGGTGGCCCCGGCCAGTTCGAAGCTGGCGACCAGCACGTCGGGCGCGGGCTGGGTGTGGGGGTTCTGGCCCCAGACCAGTTGCACCGCGCCGGACAGGATGAGCAGCAGCGCGTAGGTACCCAGCAACGAGGTCTCCACCGGCAGGCCGTAGAGCCGGCGGAACAGCAGCCGTTCGCTGGCCACACCGACCACGGCGGTGACCAGGGCGGCGGCGATGATCAGCAGCACGAACAGCCAGGCCGGCCGGGCGGCACCGCGCAGGAACTCGAAGGACAGGTACGCGCCGACCACGAAGAAGCCGCCGTGGGCGAAGTTGACGATCCTCATCACGCCGAGGATCAGCGTCAGCCCGCTGGCGACGAGGAAGAGCAGCATGCCGTCGGACAGACCGGTCGCCAGGACGATCAAGAGTCACCTGCCTGAACGCGCCACGGGACACCTTGTTCCGGGCAACGGTACACTGTTCCGCGTTTGCCGTGGCACTAATCTCATCGCTCGAACCCCTGACCCGCTGGGCCCGTGCGGGCGTCACATGTCACAACAGAACGGAACACAGATGGCCACGAGACAGACCAGTGGGTCGGCCACCGGTGCCACCAGGGCTACCGGGCCGACCTCGACCGCCAACGGCGGCGGTGACACGGTGACGGCGGTACTGCGCACCGCCGACGTGCTGAGCCTGTTCGCGCGGTCGACCAGGCCGACACTCGGGGTGACCGAGATCGCGGCCGAACTGGACCTGTCCAAGGCGGTGGTGTCCCGCATCCTGTCCTCGCTGCGGGTCCGCGGGTTCGTCGAACTTGACGAGGACACCCACCGGTACGCACTCGGGCCGCAGGGCCTGATGCTGGGGCTGGCAGCGCTGGGCCGCATCGACACCCGCCAGTTGGCCCGGGAGAAGATGGCCGAACTGTCCGCGGCCACCGAGGAGACGGCCACGCTTTCGGTGCGTACCGGATGGGAACGGGTCTACGTCGACCAGATCACCCCGAACCGGGACATCAAAATGGTGGTGCCGATCGGCCGACCACAGCCGTTGCACGCCGGGGCGTCGTCCAAGGCGTTCCTGGCCTTCATGCCGCCGGCCGAGCAGGACCGGTTCTTCGCCGAGGCCGACGGGCTACCGGCGCTGACGCCGCTCACCCCGACCGACCCGGCCGCGTTGCGGGAGGAGTTGGCCGGCATCCGGGCCCGGGGATACGCGGTGTCCCGGGGCGAACGCCAGCACGGCGCCGGGTCGGTGGCCGCGCCGGTGTTCGGCCCGGACGGGCAGCCGCGGGCGGTGATCAGCGTGTGCGGGCCGGTGGAACGGTTCACCCCGCACATGGAACGGGCAGCCACCCTGCTGTGCGAGGCCACCCGCCGCCTGTCCCAACAACTCGGCCACTGGACCTGACCACTCCGCCATCACACACGCAGGAAGCCCCGCCCCGATCCACTGACCCTGGATCCCGGCGCTGTACACCGACCGCGAGCGACGCGCTGACCGCGGTTCTGGGGCGCTGAGGTGACTCGGGTTCAGGGTGGGTTGTGGTTCTGGGGGTGGGTGGTGTGGTGGTGGCCGGTTGGGCTGGTCCAGTGGAATCGTCCGTTGGTTTGGGTGAGCCGCCATGTGGTGTGGTGCTTGAGACGGTGATGGTGCCGGCACAACGCGCCCAGGTTCCCGGGCGTGGTGGG
>DATCWR010000430.1:0-8138 GCA_036566245.1 Mycobacteriales bacterium
CGCGCCCCGGCCCGCGGCTGCTCGCCCTGTCCGCCGCCTCGCCGGACGCACTGGAGCGGATGCGACACGGCCTGGCCGAACACCTGGCCGAGAACCTGGCCGAGCATGCGGTCGAGCATTCGGTCGGGCACCAGGACGCGCAGCCCGTTCTCACCCTGCCCGCCGTGGCGGCGACGCTCGCCGGGCGGCGGCGGTTCGGCCACCGCCAGGCACTGGTCGCCACCGACCTGGCCGAGGCCGAGCGGCTGATGCGCAGGGCACCGACCCCGGGCACGCGGTCCTCGCCCAACCGGATCGCGTTCCTCTTCCCCGGGCAGGGCACGTTGCGCACGCCGGCCGGTGCCGTGCCGTACCGGTTGCTGCCCGGCTTCCGTGCGTCGTTCGACGAGATCCGCGACCTGACAGCGGCGGAGCTCGGGCTGGACCTGTCGCCGGTGGTCGCCGAGGATGGAGCGCCTGACGGGTGGTTCCGCAACACCGTGCACCAGCAGCTCGGCCTGTTCGCACTGGGCTGGGCGCTGGCCAGGCAGCTTGCCACCTGGGGCGTGAAACCGGCGGTCATGCTCGGCAACAGCATCGGCGAGTACGTGGCCGCCGCCCTGGCCGGGACGTGGACGCTACCGAATGCGGTACGGCTGGTCCACCAACGCGCCCGGGCCATGTGGGACACCGAACCCGGGCTCATGGCGGCCGTCGGTGCTCCGGCGGCCGAGGTACGTGAGCGGATCAACTCTGGCCGCGAGGTGACCATCGCGGTCGACACTCCCGGTGCGGTCGTCATCTCCGGCAGCCGGCACGCCATGGAGGAGTTGCTGACCGGAGAGGCGCTGCGTGGGCTGGACGTCCACCGGCTCGATGTCGAACGTGCCTTCCACTGCGCCACGATGGACCCCGCCGCCCAGGTCCTGGCCGCTGCCGTGGCAGCGGTGCCGAGCCGCCGCCCCGGCGGGCGACTGATCTCCAACTCCACCGGGGACTACGCGGACCCGGACCTGGTCCGCACACCGGACTACTGGGCCCGACACCTACGCCAGCCGGTGCTGCTCGACGCCTCGATGAGCACCCTGCTCGACTCTGGCTGCGACATGTTCGTGGAACTCGGGCCGGGCATGTCCATGATCGCGGCGCTACGGCGTAGTACTGGCTGGGACACCGGCCATACCACCGTGCCCCTGCTGGGCCGGGCCGGGGACGAGGAACTCGGCCTGCTGCGGGCGCTGGCGACCCTGTGGGAACACGGTGTCGACCAGGCGCTCGACGGGCTCGACCACGGTGGTGCCATCCGCTGCTCCCTGCCGGGGTACCCGTTCGCCGGCCAGGACCCGCAGGACGACCAGGCCCCGCCCGCCGGTCGGCCGGAACCGGCCCCGCCGGTCCGTGTCCGGGAGAACAGCGCGGGCGACCCGGACTTGGTCCGCCGCGTGCTGGAGCAGTGCTGGTGCGCGGCGCTCGGTGTGCCCTCGGCGTCCGGCGACGACGACTTCTTCGCCCTGGGCGGAGAGTCGCTGACCGCGGTGAACCTGCTCAGCCGGATCGAGGAACGGACTGGCGTCGCCGTGTCGGTCACCGAGTTCTCCCGCGACAGCACCTTCGGCGGTCTGGTCCGGCTGGCCGGGCAGGAGCGGTCGGCACACGAACGCCCGACGATCCGCGTCGTCACCCTCAACGAGGGCGGGCCGGGTCGACCGCTGTTCCTGGCCGCTGACGCGGCCGGGAACGCACTGAGTTATCGGGCGTTGGCCGCCGAGTTCGACGGTGTACGGCCGGTGGTCGGCCTGGAGCCGGCCGACGCCGCGGCCGCAGGACTGACCATCGAGGACAGCGCAGCCCACCACGTGGCCGCGGTACGGCGGAGGCAACCGTCGGGGCCGTACACGATCGGCGGCTGGTCGTTCGGTGCGGTGATCGCGCACGAGATGGCCTGCCGGCTCACCAACGACGGCGAACAGGTGGACGCGCTGGTCTGCCTCGACGCCTTCGTGTCAGGACGACCCGGCCGCCCGGTCGGACTGGATCCTGGCTTCCTGGCCGGGAACCTCTGGTCGCAGGCCGTCACCATCCTCCACATCGGACAAGTCGGCCGCCGGAGTCGACAGGACCCCGGTCTGCGCCGACTGCTGCTGGCCAAGTCCCGCCTGCTTGCCAGATACCGGCCGGGCCCGGCCGACTGCCCGGCCGTGATCTTCAGGGCCGGGCTGAGCCGGCGGGCGGCCACCCGTCTACCCACCCGACTGTCCGGTCTGTACGGCGGCGGCGTCCGCGTCCTGCCGGCGGACGGCGACCACTGGACCATGCTCGCGCCACCGCATGTACAGGGCCTGGCCCGCAGCCTGCGCGAGGCGCTTCCCCACGATCTCGACCGGAAGGACTGAACCGTTGGTGTCTCCCAGCGAGGAGTCGACGGCGAACGCCGTGTTGGACGACGTCCCGCAGCCGAGCGCCTCGTTGCGGCGCAACTGGAACTTCCAGGCGTTGTGGACCAGCGAGGCATTCGCTGGCCTTGGCAAGGAATCGGCCGAGGTCGCCTACCCGTTGCTGATCCTGGCCACCACGGGATCGGCCTTCTATGCCGGTGCCGTTGGATCTGCCCAACTGTTCACGGCCAGCGTCATGGCGATCCCCGGAGGCGTCCTGGCCGACCGGGTCGGTCGCCGGTTCCTGCTGATGGGGTGCGACCTGATCCGGGCGATCCTGCTCGGCCTGTTCGCCGTACTGATCGCCGCCGGTCAGGCGAACCTGCCGGTGATCTTCGCCATCTCGGTCGCGTCGGCGGTCTGCCTCGGCGTGTCGAACCCGACCGGGCTGGCGGTGGTGAAGCGGCTCGTCCGGCCCGACCAGGTCAAGCAGGCGACCGCGCAGAACCAGATCAGGTTCTTCGGCGCCACCATGGTGGGGCCGCCCATGGGCGGGTCGCTGTTCGGGGTCGCCCAGTCCCTCCCGTTCGTCGGCGCGGCGATCTCCTTCCTGGCCGGGGCGGTGCTGACCCGGCTCATCCGGACGCCGATGAAGGTGGTCACCGGCGCCAAGGGTTTCTCCATGAGCGACACCATGGAGGGGTTCCGGTTCCTGGTCCGGCAGCCGATCCTCCGGCTCATGATGATCTGGATCATCGGTTCCAACATGGCCTTCACGCACTCCAGCGTGTTCCTCGCCATCATCGCCACGGCCAAGAGCCGCGGCGAACCACCCTCGCTGATCGGCGTGGCGCTGGCCGTGGCCGGCTTCGGGGGCATCGCCGGCGCGCTGGTCGCCGGCTGGGTACTCAAGCGGGTGAAACCCGGCCTGATCTTCATCGGCGCGGCCTGGGCGGGGCCGATCGCCGCGGTCGGGTTGGCCATCGTGCCCGGTGCGGTGCCGCTCGGCATCATCGTCGCCTGCGTCTTCGTCCGCGCGCCGATCGTCAACGCGCTGTTCCTCTCCTACATCGCCAAGATGGTGCCGGACGAACTACAGGGCCGGGTCCTCGGCGCCGTGATGTTCATGTCCATGATCGCGACGCCGATCGGGGTCTTCTTCGTCGGCCTGATCTTCAGCGCCGCCGGACCGACCTGGGTGTTCGCCGCCATCGGTACCGCGGCCGCGCTGGCCGCCCTTCCCATGCTGAGCCGCCGCATCCGCACGCTGCCCCAACCGGAAGACATCGCCGAGGAGGTCGCCTGATGTTCTCGTCACCCGGCAGCGGCTCGCTGGTGCGGCCCGCGGGTTTCACGGCGGTCCGGTGACAGCGACCGGACCAGGGCCCACACCTCCCGAGCCACCACGGGAGCCACCACGACGACCGATTCCAGCCGCGCATGTCTGCTCCGATCCTTCCGGGCCGCAGCAGGATGAGAAAGGCAGGACCGTATGACCGCCGAACCGACCGTCAGCCCCCAGAAACCGCTCCCGCCGGAGTTCTTCACCGAGCCGCCCGCCGACCCGCACAGGCAGAACGCCGAACTGCGCGCCACCTGCCCGGTGCGCCGGATCGACTACCCGCAGGGCGGCGAGGCGTACGTGGTGGCCGACTACCAGACCGCCTTCGACGCGTTCTCCGACCCGCGGTTGTCCAAGGATCCCGCCAACGCACCGGCCTGGTTCCGTGAGGCGCTGGAACACAGTAGTCCGGTCCTGATCCACCACATGCTCAGCGCCGACCCACCGAGGCACACCCGGCTGCGCAAACTCGTCGGGCGGGTGTTCCTGCCACGCCAGATCGAGAAGAGCCGGCCACGGGTTCAGGAGATCACCGACGACCTCATCGACCAGCTCCCCGACTCTGGCGAGATCGATCTGATGGACTTCGCGCTCGCGTTGCCCATGCAGGTGATCTGTGAGCTGCTCGGCGTCCCCGTCGACATCAGACCGCGGCTGCACGACTGGGGGGTCACCATCAGCGGCGCCCCGTATCCGGACGAGGAGTCGAACGAGCGACTGCGCGTGGCCAGCGAGAGCATCGAGCAGTTCTTCGTCGACCTCATGGGGGAGCGACGCAGGGAGCCCAGGGCGGATCTGACCAGTGAGATCCTACGGGCGGCCGAGGACGGGTACACCGACGAGGAGGTCATCTCGACCCTCGTGCTGCTGATCATCGCGGGCCACCGGACCACCGCGAACCTCATCGGCAACGGCATCCGGGCGCTGCTGCTGCACCCCGACCAACTGGAGCTGCTCCGGTCCGACCCCACTCTGGCGGCCTCGGCGGTCGAGGAGTTCCTGCGTTACGAGGCGCCGGTCTACCGCAGCACCCTGCGCGTCGCCACCGAGGACATGACCCTCGGCAAGGTGGACATCGGTAAGGAGAGCTTCGTCCACCTCATGATCGACTGTGCCAACCGCGATCCAGCCGAGTTCGAGGACCCTGACCGGCTCGACATCACCAGGAAGGCCAACCACCACCTGGCCTTCGGCCAGGGCGTGCACTTCTGCGCGGGTGCCCCGCTCTCCCGGATCGAGGGCCAGATCGCGTTCCCCACACTGCTGCGTCGGCTGTCCGGGCTGAGCCTGGCGGTCCCGGCCGACGAACTCGTGTGGGTGTCGCGGAACTCGCCCAGCCGCGGTCTGGCCGCACTCCCGGTGCGGTACGAACGCCGCCTGCACCGCTAGCCGCCGGTTCCAGGCCCACTACCGGGGCGTGGCCCCGGCTCGGGGTCACCCCCGAGGGCCGGCCGACGAAAACGATCGGCAGACATCGCGGAGCCAACCATCCAGGTAACCGAACCGCCGCCCGTTGTCCAGGCCGCGGCAACGGCAACGAGAGGAGGAGGAATGACCGCTGAGGAGGCCATGCTGTCCCGTTGCCCGGTGCACGCAGGACCGAGCGACCTGTTCGACTCCGCCCTGTTCAGTGACGGCGACGCCCACTCGGTCTGGCAGCACCTACGCGGCCTGGACCGACTGAGTTGGTCCCAGGTGGACGACCACAACGGGTTCTGGTCGGTGGTGACGTACCAGGACGCCGACCGGGTCCTGCGCGACACCGGCACGTTCACCTCGGAGCGGGGGACGATGCTCGACCTGCTCGGAACCGACGATCCCGTCGGCGGCCGACAACTGGCGGCCACCGACCCGCCGCAGCACACGAAGATGTCGGCCCGGCTGAAGAAGGCCCTGGCCATCAGGGCCGTGGACAGCCAGCGCGAGATGATCCGTGACCTCGTGCTCGAGGTGATCATGCCGCTCGGCGACGGAGGGGTGTTCGACTTCGGCCAGGCCATGCTGGCCATGCCGATGTCGGTCACCGGCACGATGATGGGCCTGCCCAGGCGGGACTGGCCGTGGCTGAACCGGCTGACGACCATGTGTATCGCGGCCGACGACCACGAGTACCAGGAACCGGGCGGCAAGGCGGCCACGATGGAGATGGCCCACCACGAGCTGTTCGGGTACTTCCAGGACCTCTACCGGTACCGGCGTGACCACCTGGGCGACGACCTGATCAGCGTGCTGGTCTCCACCCGGTTCGACGGCAGGTACATGTCGCCGGGGGAGATCGTGTCGAACTGCTACAGCCTGCTGCTCGGGGCGAACGTGACCACGCCGCACGGGCCTACCTTCCTGATGGCGGAGTTTGTCGAGACCGACGTGCTGGCGGACTGGGCGGCCCACCCGGAAGTCAACAAGACCGGGATGGAGGAGAGCCTGCGCTGGGCGTCACCGGTCAACCACCTGCTCCGGTACGCGACCCGCGACGTCGTGGTGCACAACACGCCGATCGCCGCGGGTGACGCGGTGGTGGTCTGGCCGGGTTCGGCGGACCGGGACGACATGGCCTTCCCCGACGCCTCGACGTTCGACATCCGCCGGAAGCCGAACAAGCACCTGGCATTCGGTATCGGCCCGCACTACTGCATCGGCCACAGCGTCGCCCGGACCAGCCTGCGAATTCTGTACGACGAGATGTTCGGCTGGTTTGATGACTTCCGCCCGGCCGGACCGCCCGAGCGACTCCGCTCGACGTTCGTCTCCGGGTACAAGCACGTTCCGATCACGGCGCGGCGCCGCAGCCACCGGCGCCCGTCGGAGCGCACGACGCCGTAACACACGATCCTGTCCCATCGATCCACAGAAGGAGCCGCATGAAATACCGCACCATCGGCCAGGACCCCGGGACGCGCCGCGAGGTGAGCGTACTCAGCCTGGGCGCCATGATGTTCGGTACGACCACCGACGAGCCGACGTCGTTCGCGATCCTGGACCGGTACGTCGAGGCCGGCGGCACCTTCATCGACACCTCGAACAACTATGCGTACTGGGTGAACCACACCCAGGGCGGGGAGAGCGAGGACTTACTCGGCCGGTGGCGGCGCAGTCGCGGCGTCGGCGACGAGATCGTCATCGCCACGAAACTGGGCGCCCGGCCCGTCCGCGCCGGCATCAGCTTCGCCGAGGCGTCGAAGCCCAGCGGCGTCGAGGGCACCTCCCCGGCGGTGATCCGTGAGTCGGTGGAGCGCAGCCGTGAGCGCCTCGGTGTGAGCAGGATCGACCTGCTGTATGCGCACCTGGACGACATGGGCGTGCCGCAGCAGGACGTGGTCGCCGCCTTCGCCGAACTGGTCGGCGACGGTGCCGTGGGCCTGCTCGGTGCCAGCAACCACTGGGCGTGGCGGGTGGAACGCGCCCGCACCCTCGCCGCGGCCGCCGGCCTGCCCGGCTACGAGGTCCTCCAGTACCACCACACCTACCTGCGACGGCGGACCGACCTGCCTGGGCGGCGAGCCGTGGACGGCGAGCCGGGCATCGCCAGTGGCGACCTGCTCAGCTACGTGCGGGCCACACCCGAGCTCACGCTCGTCGCGTACTCGGCGCTGCTCGGCGGCGGGTACGTCCGGGAGGACAAGCCGCTGGAGTCCGACCTGGACCACCCGGGCACGCCCGTTCGCCTGGCGGCGCTGCGCGAGGTGGCCAAGGAGACCGGTGCCACCGTCAACCAGGTCGTGCTGGCCTGGCTGATCGGTGGTGAGGTGCCGATGATTCCGCTGATCAGCGCCTCCTCGGTGGAGCAACTCGACGAGAGCCTCGCGGCTGTTGACCTGGAACTGACCGCGGACCAGCGCGCGAAGCTGGACACGGCTTACTGACGAAGCGGGTCGGCAGCGTCCAGAGACATCCGGTGGCACCGCCCGGACACGGCACCGGTCGTGTCCGGGCGCGACCGGGACTCGTGCGGGTCCAACCCCGCCGGGTTGTGGGCTGCCCGATCTCTCCGCCCATCGTCGACCCGCCCACCGCCGCCCTCGCGGGCGCCACACGCCCGCCCGATGGCCGGCGCGGAGGGTGGATCGTGCCACGTGGTACTGGTCTGGTGAGGCTGCGCGAGATGTTGGGGGCGAGGCAGCGAACCACTCACCGGTGCGGACAGAACAAGACCGAGGAACCAGGTGTCAGGTGCCGGTCGAATGGCCGGACCTGCGTAGTACGTCAAGGCGGCGGTGGTACTCGTCCTCGTCGATCTCGCCGCGGGCGAACCGCTCGGCGAGCAGGTGTTCGGGTGTCGGCCTGGGGTACGGTTCCCGATTCTGACGTCGGGCGGCGCGGACCAGCAGGACCACGGCGGTGATGACCAGCGCCCAGAACACGAGCATTCCGACCGCCATCCAGAGCCAACCCCAGGCGCCGGGGTGGCCGTTGTGGCCGTACCAGATCATCATCGCGTGTCA
>DATCWR010000452.1:0-2457 GCA_036566245.1 Mycobacteriales bacterium
ACCGGTCGCACCGTGGCGGGACCAGTTGCGGCACGCCCTGGTCGGCCTGGGCTGGTCGGCCCGGGAGGCCGAACCGGCCCTGGACGCGTTGGCTCCGCAGGCGCAGGACGGCGCCGACCTGTCGGTTCTGCTCCGCGGTGCACTCCAGATGCTGGGCACCCGGTGACCGGCCCGGCGGTGCCCGGAGCGGGCAGCCCGCGCCACCATGCGGCACCGGGTGGTTCCTCCGGTCCGGCCGGGGCCGGTGTCGGCACCGACGAGGGGATCGGGCTGGTCTCTCCGTTCGCCGAGGTCGACGAGCGGGACGTGGAGGCGTCACTGCGGCCGCGGCGGCTGGGCGAGTTCGTCGGTCAGGCGCGGGTGCGCGAACAACTGGAACTGGTGTTGGAGTCGGCCCGACGCCGAGGCCGACCGCCGGACCACGTGCTGCTGTCCGGACCACCGGGCCTGGGTAAGACGTCGTTGGCCATGATCATCGCGGCCGAGTTGAACGCGGCCATCCGGGTGACCAGCGGACCGGCGATCGAACGGGCCGGGGACCTGGCCGCGATGCTGTCCAACCTGGCCGAGGGCGACGTGCTGTTCATCGACGAGGTGCACCGCATCGCCCGGCCGGCCGAGGAACTGCTCTACGTCGCCATGGAGGACTTCCGGGTGGACGTGGTGGTCGGAAAGGGACCTGGCGCCACCGCCATCCCGTTGGACGTGGCGCCGTTCACCCTGGTCGGTGCCACCACCAGGGCCGGCCTGCTGACCGGCCCGCTGCGGGACCGGTTCGGGTTCGTCGGCCACATGGAGTTCTACGAGGCGGCCGAACTGGAACAGGTGCTGGTGCGCAGTGCCGGACTGTTGCGGGTGCGACTGCTGTCCGACGGCGCCAACGAGATCGCGTCGCGGTCCCGGGGCACGCCACGGATCGCCAACCGGCTGCTGCGACGGGTTCGGGACTTCGCCGAGGTGCGGGCCGACGGAGTGATCGACCGCGAGGTGGCCCGCGCCGCGTTGCGGGTCTACGACGTCGACGAGGTGGGTCTGGACCGGCTCGACCGGGCGGTACTCGACGCGTTGGTGCGCCGTTTCGGTGGCGGACCGGTCGGGGTGTCTACCCTGGCGGTGGCGGTGGGCGAGGAGTCGCAGACCGTCGAGGAGGTCGCCGAGCCGTTCCTGGTTCGTGCCGGTCTGCTGGCGCGCACACCGCGTGGGCGGATCGCCACACCCGCGGCATGGCGGCACCTCGGCCTGGCCGCGCCGCCGTCGACGGCCGAGGTCGTACCGACGCTGTTCGATGAGCCGTAGGCTGGAGAGATCAGGTACATACTGTCGGCGTACCGACGGGAACGCGGTGTGTACCGCCGTACGTTGGTGTCGTGGGCCGGTGGCCACACGACACCCGGACAGGAGGAAAGCCCGACGTGGAAGGACTAGGCGCGGCCCTGCCGCTGTTGATCATTGGGCTGGCCTTCGTGCTGCTGATCGTGCTGCCGGCCAGGGCGCGCTCCCGGATGCAGCAGCAGAACCGGCAGATGCAGGCGTCGCTGACCGTCGGCACCGAGATCATGACGACCTCCGGTCTGTACGGGCGGATCACCGGCCTGACCGACGACGCCGTCGACCTGGAGGTGTCACCCGGGGTGGTGATGCGGTTCGCCCGGGGGGCGGTGGGCTCGGTGACCAGTCCGGCCAGCCAGGTCGGAGAGGCGGAACCCGGCCACGCCGAGGAATGAACGGGAAACACGTACAGCCAACCTGTTAAGCGACATAATGACGCTTTCATGACACCTTGCGCTCGCATCGCGGGCGCAGAGCACGAGGAGACGGATCACCCGTGGCAGCACCGACGGGCCAGTTCCGCGCCGGCCGCTATATCGGCGCACTTGTCGCCATGATGGCGGTGCTCTACGCGCTGGTCTTCTTCACCGGCAGTTCACCCACCCCGAAGCTCGGTCTGGACCTCGAGGGCGGCACGACCGTCACATTGACGGCCAAGACGAGCAACGGCAAGCCGCCAGCCAAGGCCGAGCTGGAGACCGCCCGTCAGATCATCGAGCGCCGGGTCAACGGTCTGGGCGTGGCCGAGGCCGAGGTGGTCACCCAGGGCCGGGACAACATCGTGATCTCGGTCCCGGGTAACAGCGGCGACCAGGCCAAGCAACTCGGTAGCACGGCCAAGCTGCGGTTCCGACCGGTGATCGTCAACGCCACGCCGA
Organism: Mycobacteriales bacterium; assembly: GCA_036566245.1. GTDB lineage: Bacteria > Actinomycetota > Actinomycetes > Mycobacteriales > DASULA01 > DASULA01. The sequence goes on from DATCWR010000452.1 coordinate 2,208, forward strand.
TCGTGCCGGACCAGCCGGCATCGGGCACCTCCACCACACCGCCGGCCACTCCGAGCGGTTCGGCCACCCCGTCCACGGCTCCGTCGGCCACGCCATCGCAGGCGGCCGGCTCCACCGCGGCCAGCTCGTCGAGCCCGTCACCACAGGGTCGACCGGTGCCCCCGGCGTTGGACGAGGCCACCCCGACGCCCACCGCGTCGGGTTCGGCCGTGCCCGGCACGCCCGCCCCGGCTCCAGCTCCCACCGGAGC
>DATCWR010000474.1:0-18339 GCA_036566245.1 Mycobacteriales bacterium
ACCACAGCCCGGGCGAGGCGGCCAGTTCGTTGGAGGCCCCCGTGCTTCCCCGGGGTGCGTCCAACGCCCCGACCGGATCGGTCGAGCAGGTGGCCCACGCGGTGTTGCCGAGTGTCGTGTCGATCACGGTTGCGACCGCCACCCAGGGCGGCGAGGGCACCGGGGTGATCCTCAGCTCCGACGGCCTGATCCTGACCAACAACCATGTCATCGCAGCGGCCGCCGACGGCAACGGTCGGGTGACCGTGACCCTCAACGACGGCCGTAGCGCCAGCGCCCAGATCGTGGGTCGGGACCCAACCTCGGACCTGGCGGTGATTCGCGCCCAGAAGGTGACCGGACTACAGCCGGCAGCGCTGGGTCGGTCCGGTGATCTGGCGGTGGGCCAACAGGTGGTCGCCATCGGTTCACCACTGGGGCTGTCGGGCACGGTGACCTCCGGCATCGTCAGCGCCCTGAACCGGCCGGTGCGTACCGGGGACTCGAACGATCCACAGCAGACCACCGTCATCGAGGCGATCCAGACCGACGCCGCGATCAACCCTGGTAACTCCGGCGGGCCGTTGGTGAACCTGAGGGGCCAGGTGGTTGGGATCAACTCGGCGATCGCGACGATCGGTCAGTCGTTCGGGGCCGGGCAGGCCGGCAACATCGGCGTGGGCTTCGCCATCCCGATCGACCAGGCCAGGCCCATCGCTGACGAGTTGGTCAAGCAGGGCCACGCGAACCACCCACAACTGGGCGTACAGGTACAGGTTGGTAAGGCGGCCGGGGCGAACCCGAACGGCGGCATGATCGCGGCGGTCATCCCGGGCGGAGCGGCCGACAAGGCCGGTCTCAGGGTGAACGACGTGGTCACCAAGGTCGACGACCAGCAGATCGACAGCGGGGACGCGTTGATCGCGGCGATCAGGGCGCACCGTCCCGGCGACGAGGTCACCCTGACCTACCTCCGAGGCGGTTCGTCACACACCACCACGGTCACCCTGGGACAGAGCTAGCTGGTTGCGTCCCGGCTCTCACCGGGGCCCGGCCCCGGCCCCGGGGTCACGCGGTGAAGGGGCACGGTGCGGTGCTGCCCTCTGTGGGGGCGGCACCGCACCGTGCCCACCCCCACACCGTCACGAACAGCGACCCCTGACGACAGACGCGACCAAGCTGACGACCAGGGCCGGCGTGGCGGCATCGCACCACCGTTACAGCAGCGCGTCCACGGCGATCACGACGAACAGCAACGCCAGGTAGCTGTTGGACAGGTGGAACAGTCGCATCGGCCTGGGCGGGGGCGCGTCGGCCCCACCGTCGCCGTTCGCGGCCTGTCGGACCCGGCCGTACAGGCGGTGTGCCTCGGCCAGGAACCAGCCACCGAACACCGCGGCGCACAGGCCGTAGAGCCAGGACGTGGCCAGTGGCCACAGCAACAGCGAGGTCAACACGGTGGCCCAGCCGTACCACAGGATCTGACGCACCACGGTGAGCTGCGGGGCCACCACCGGCAGCATGGGCACGCCGGCCCGGGCGTAGTCCTCCCGGAACCGCATGGCCAACGGCCAGTAGTGGATCGGGGTCCAGAAGAAGACCACGAAGAACAACACCACCGGCGGCCAGTCCAACCCACCGGTCACCACCGACCAGGCGATCAGCACCGGCATGCAGCCGGCGGCACCGCCCCAGACGATGTTCTGCGAGGTACGCCGCTTGAGCCCGAGGGTGTAGACGCAGACGTAGAAGAGGATCGCGACGGCGGTCAGCACCGCGGCCAGGACGTTGGTGGCCACCAGCATGAGGCTCACCGCGACCACTCCGAGAACGCTGCCGAACACCAGCGCCCCGCGCGGACTCACCGTGTGTCGGGCCAGCGGGCGGTGCGCGGTACGCCGCATCACCTGGTCGATGTCGCGGTCCAGGTAACAGTTCAACGAGTTGGCGCTACCGGCGGCCAACGAACCACCCACCAGGGTGACCACCAGCAGGTGAACGGGGGGAAGCCCGTCCGCGGCGAGCATCATGGTCGGCACCGTGGTGACCAGGAGCAGTTCGATGATCCGTGGCTTGGTCAGCGCGACATAAGCCCGAACCATCGCGAGTGGTGACCGGGTGCCACCTGCCCGTGCCAGGATGGCGGTCACCTCCGAGCCTTCCTCGGGGCTGTCCGGGGGGTCATCGGTGAGGCACCTCAGAGAGAAGAGGGACACACGGCAACGCCGTGGTGACGGTCTCTCACTGTAGTCGTGAGGGAGTGGGCCATCCGGCCCGGGGTACCGCCAGCGGTTACCAACACCGTTCCACCGTTGCCCACACCATCGGGACGCTGACGGTCACCCGGTACCGGAAGTGCCCACCACGCCAGTAGGCAGAAATTCGACCTATTGGTATTCTTCACGCCCTCCCTGGCGAGTGAATGCCGCGACACCGACCAAAACCTCGTCGTACCTGAGGTCGGGTAGCGGTGACGACACTGACCTTCCCGGGTGCGCGCCGGTCGGTGCCGCGCGACCGCAATCGTCTCCCGGGCGATGGACAGATGCACCGGTGGCTGGACAGCGGGCGGGTTGGTCACGCACTAGGGTTGGTTCGACTACCGAACTCCGGCCCGCACGCAGGAGTGCTCGCAGCGCTGGCCAGATCGCACCGGAGGAGCCAGACCCGCGTGATCCACCACCCGAAGACCCCACACCAGGCATACCCCGAGGACTGGACCGACCTCGACCGCCGTGCCGTCGACACGATCCGCGTGCTGGCGATGGACGCGGTGGAGAGGGCCGGAAACGGCCACCCCGGCACCGCGATGAGTCTGGCCCCGGCGGCCTATCTGCTGTTCCAACGGTTTCTCCGACACGATCCGGCCGACCCGGCGTGGATCGGTCGGGACCGCTTCGTGCTGTCCTGTGGACACAGCAGCCTCACCCTCTACATCCAGCTCTACCTGTCCGGCTACGGCCTTGAACTGTCCGACCTACAGGCCCTGCGGACCTGGGGATCACTGACACCCGGGCACCCCGAACACCGTCACACCGTGGGGGTGGAGACGACCACCGGTCCGTTGGGCCAGGGCGTGGGCAACGCGGTGGGGATGGCCATGGCCAGCCGGCGCGAGCGCGGTCTGTACGACCCGGACGCGCCGGCCGGAGAGAGCCCGTTCGACCACATGATCTGGTGTTTCGCCTCGGACGGCGACATGCAGGAGGGGGTCAGCGGGGAGGCGTCGTCGCTGGCCGGCCACCAGCAGTTGGGCAACCTGGTGGTGCTCTACGACGACAACCACATCTCGATCGAGGACGACACCGACGTCGCGTTCAGTGAGGACGTGGCCAGGCGGTACGAAGCCTACGGCTGGCACGTGCAGACCGTCGACTCGGGCGAGGACGTGACGGCGCTCGAACAGGCGCTGGCCGCCGCCCGGGCCGAGACCAGCCGTCCCTCGCTGGTGCGGGTGGGCACGGTGATCGGCTGGCCGGCACCGAACAAGCAGAACACCGGAAAGGCGCACGGTGCCGCGCTGGGTGCCGAGGAGGTGGCCGCGACCAAGAAGATCCTCGGGTTCGACCCGGGTCGAAGCTTCCAGGTCAGTCCCGAGGTGCTCGCCCACGCCCGGGCGGTACGGGACCGGGGTGCGGCGCTGCACGCCAACTGGCGGCGGTCGTTCGACGCCTGGGCGCAGGCCAACCCGCAGGCGCGGGAACTGCTGGACCGGATACTCACCCACACCCTGCCGGCTGGCTGGGACAGCGCGCTGCCCACCTTCCCGGCCGACCCGAAGGGCATGGCCACCCGGAAGGCGTCCGGCGCGGTGCTCGGCGCGCTCGCTCCGGTGCTGCCCGAACTGTGGGGCGGGTCGGCCGACCTGGCCGAGTCGAACAACACCACGATGGCCGGTGAGCCGTCGTTCCTGCCCACCGAACACCAGACCAAGGTGTTCACCGGTGGCCCCTACGGCCGCACCCTGCACTTCGGCGTGCGCGAGCACGCGATGGGGGCGATCCTCAACGGCATCGCGCTGCACGGCGGGACCCGACCCTACGGCGGGACCTTCCTGGTGTTCAGCGACTACATGCGTCCGGCGGTCCGGCTGGCCGCGATCATGGGGCTGCCGGTCACCTACGTGTGGACCCACGACTCGATCGGGCTCGGCGAGGATGGTCCGACCCACCAGCCGGTGGAGCACCTCGCCGCGTTGCGTGCCATCCCCGGGCTGGACGTGGTACGTCCGGCGGACGCGAACGAGACCACGGTGGCCTGGCGAACCATCCTGGAGCACCACGACCGCCCGGCCGGGTTGTGCCTGACCCGACAGAACGTGCCCACCATCGACCGGGACCTGTACGCGTCAGCCGAGGGGGTCGCCCGGGGTGGCTACATCCTCGCCGATGCCTCCGACGGACCGGCGAAGGTGATTCTGATCGGTACCGGCTCGGAGGTGGCGTTGGCACTGGAGGCCCGGAACAGACTCCAGGCTGACGGGGTTCCGACCCGCGTGGTGTCGATGCCGTGCCTGGAGTGGTTCCGGGCCCAGGAGGAGAACTACCAGGAGCTCGTCCTGCCCAGGGGAGTTCGGGTTCGGGTGAGTGTGGAGGCCGCGGTGGCCCAGGGCTGGCGGGAGATCGTCGGCGACATCGGGGAGATCATCAGTCTGGACCACTTCGGGGCCAGCGCCGCGCACTCCGTTGTCTTCGAACAGTTCGGCTTCACGCCCGACCACGTGGTGGCCGCGGCTCACACCAGTCTGCACCGTGCCGGTCGGATCACCGGGAGCACCACCGGCACCTGAACATCCGTACCACGACATGGGAGGACTCCATGAGTGACGTCCTGGCCGACCTGTCCGCCGCCGGTGTGGCGGTGTGGCTGGATGATCTGAGCCGGGAGAGGTTGGCCACCGGAAACCTGAAGTGGCTGGTCGAGAATCGACAGGTGGTCGGTGTCACCAGCAACCCGACGATCTTCGCCCACGCCCTGCGGCACAGCGAGTCCTACACCGAGCAGCTACGCGACCTCGCCCTGCGTGACCTGAGCGTCAGCGAGGCGGTGCGGGCGATGACCACCCATGACGTCCGGTGGGGTTGCGACGTGCTCAGGCCGGCGTTCGAGCGCACCGGCGGCCTGGACGGCCGGGTCTCCCTGGAGGTGGACCCCAACATCGCCCACGATGCCGACCGCAGCGTGGCCGAGGCCAGGGCGCTGTGGTGGCTGATCGACCGGCCCAACCTGTTCATCAAGATCCCGGCCACCGCCGAGGGGATACCGGCGATCGCCCGGACACTGGCGCTGGGTATCAGCGTGAACGTGACCCTGATCTTCTCGCTGCACCGGTACGACCAGGTCATGGACGCGTTCATGTCCGGGCTCGAACAGGCCCGGGACAACGGTCACGACCTGGCCTCGATCGCCTCGGTCGCCTCGTTCTTCGTGTCCCGGGTGGACACCGAGGTGGACCGTCGGTTGGACCAGATCGGCAGCGAACAGGCCCGTGCGCTGCGCGGTCAGGCCGCGATCGCCAATGCCAGACTGGCCTACCACCACTACGAACGTGCGTTCGCCAGCGACCGGTGGAAGGCCCTGCGGGCCGCCGGGGCCCGGCCGCAGCGCCCACTGTGGGCGTCGACCAGCACCAAGGATCCGGCCTACAGCGACACCCGTTACGTGGTTGACCTGGTCACCGACGGCGTGATCAACACGATGCCCGAACCCACCATCGAGGCGATGGTGGACCACGGCGAACTACGCGGTGACACGGTGCGCGGACCCGAACTGGTCGGTCAGGCACAGGCGGTCCTCGACGGGCTCGCCCAGGTGGGGGTCGACTACGACGACGTGGTGCAGGTACTCGAGGACGAGGGTGTACAGAAGTTCGCCGACTCCTGGACCGGAGTGTTCGAGACCGTCCGCGGACAACTGGACACGGCGAAGGCGCAGCTCCGATGAGCGGGGCGGACCCGGCTTTCCGGGCCCGGACCGGACTGTCCATCGAGGCGTACAACGTCCTTGCCGACGCGGTCGGAGAGATCGTCGACCAGGCGGTCGCCGAGCGGGTCCCGGCCAGGCTGGCCGACCGGGACGCCACCCTGTGGGGGACGGCGGCCGAGCCGGAGGCCAGCGTCCGACTCGGCTGGCTGGACCTACCACTGTCCGGCCGTGAACTACTGCCCAGACTGTCCGCACTACGCGCCGAACTCGCCGCCGAGGGCATCGACCGGATCGTGTTGGCCGGTATGGGTGGCTCGTCGTTGGCGCCGGAGGTCATCTGCCGTACCGCCGGGGTCGAGTTGACCGTGCTCGACACCACCGACCCCGGACAGGTACGGGCCGCGTTGGCCGACCGGCTGGAGCGCACCCTGGTGGTGGTGTCCTCCAAGTCCGGCAGCACGGTGGAGACCGACAGCCACCGCCGGGCCTTCGCCCAGGCGTTCGCCGACCTCGGGATGACCCCGGCCCAGGTCGGGCAGCGTTTCGTGGTGGTCACCGATCCAGGCTCTCCGTTGGAACAGATCGCCCGGGCCGAGGGCTACCGGCAGGTGTTCCTGGCCGATCCCAACGTGGGCGGGCGGTACAGCGCGTTGACCGCGTTCGGGTTGGTGCCCAGTGCACTGGCCGGGGTGGACGTGGGCCGACTGCTGGACGACGCCGAGGCGGTGGCGACCGCGTTGTCCCACGACTCGGCCAACCCCGGCCTCGACCTGGGCGCCGCTCTGGGTGCCGCCTACACCAGTGGCCGCGACAAGGTCGTCATCGCTGACACCGCATCGGGCCTGGTCGGTCTGGGTGACTGGGCAGAGCAACTGGTCGCCGAGTCGACCGGCAAGGATGGCAGGGGCCTGCTTCCGGTCGTGGTGGAGTCTCCCGACGCCCCCGGGGTCAGCGGCAGCGACGTGTTCCTGGTGACCGTCGGCCCCGGGGTGAACGGGGGTGGGGCGACGATCAGCGGCCCGCTGGGTGCCCAGTTCCTGGTCTGGGAGTACGCCACCGCGCTGGCCGGCCGGGTGATCGGGATCAATCCGTTCGACCAGCCGAACGTGGCCGAGTCCAAGGACAACACCAGGCGGCTACTGGCCGAGGGCCTAGCCGAGCCGGAGCCGTTGTTCACCGACGGTTCCATCGAGGTGTTCGGTGACCGACGGGTGTTGGGCGACGCGCGTTCGGTTGGTGGCGCGCTACGCGCGCTACTGGGGTGTGTCCCCGACCGGGGCTACCTGGCGGTGATGGCGTACCTGGACCGACACGCTGACGCCTCGGCGGCCGACCTGCGCACCGCGCTGGCCCGGTCGACATCCCGTCCGGTGACCTTCGGATGGGGACCGCGATTCCTGCACTCCACCGGGCAGTACCACAAGGGTGGTCCACAGGTGGGCGTGTTCCTCCAACTGACCGGAGCGGTGACCGAGGATCTCGCGGTGCCCGGGCGCCCCTACACCTTCGGTCAGCTCCAGGCGGCGCAGTCGGCCGGTGACCTCCAGGCGCTGGCCGGCCGGGGCCGACCGGTGGTCCGACTGCATCTGACCGACCGGTCCGCCGGGGTGGGCCAGCTCCTCGAGGCGGTGATCTGAGCATGTCGGGGAATCCGCTACGCGACGTCAGGGACCGACGGCTCCCCCGCGTTCCGGAACCGTGCGCACTGGTGGTCTTCGGGGTGACCGGTGACCTGTCGCGCAAGAAACTGATACCCGCCGTGTACGACCTGACCAACCGCGGCCTGCTGCCCACCGACTTCGTTCTGCTCGGTTTCGCCCGTCGTGACTGGGGTGACGGCGAGTTCGAGGATCTGGTACGGACGGCTGCCCGAGAAAACGCCCGCACCCCGTGGAGCGACGCGGTGTGGTCCCGCCTGGCCGGCAATGTCAGGTTCGTGCCTGGTTCGTTCGACGACGACAACGCATTCGACGCACTCGGGCAGGCCCTCGACGACCTGCGCGCCTCCCACGGCATCAAGGGCAACGCCGCGTTCTACCTGTCCATCCCCCCGGCGATGTTCCCGGTCGTGCTCAAGCAACTCCAGCGCACCGGTCTGGCCGACAACGAGCGCTCCGGCGGCTGGCGCCGGGTGGTGGTGGAGAAGCCGTTCGGCCACGACCTGGCCAGTAGTCGGGCGCTCAACGCGTTGGTGGACGACGTGTTCACCCCCCAGGACGTGTTCCGCATCGACCACTACCTGGGCAAGGAGACCGTCCAGAACATCCTGGCCCTGCGGTTCGGTAACACCATCTTCGAGCCAATCTGGAACGGCAACTACGTCGACTCGGTCCAGATCACCATGGCCGAGGAGGTTGGCATCGGGAGCCGGGCCGCCTTCTATGACCAGACCGGCGCGGCGCGTGACGTCATGCAGAACCACCTCCTCCAGTTGCTCGCGCTCACCGCGATGGAGGAACCGGTCGGGTTCAGCGCCGAGGAGATCCGGGTCGAGAAACTCAAGGTGCTGCGGGCGGTGTCACCACCGGCGGACCCGGCGGTCTACGCGATCCGCGGCCAGTACGACCAGGGCTGGTTGGCCGGGGAACGGGTGAACGCCTACCGGGCCGAGGAGGGCGTGCCGTCGGATTCGAACACCGAGACCTACGCCGCGGTACGACTGGGTGTGGAGACCCGGCGGTGGGCCGGCGTGCCGTTCTACCTGCGCACCGGAAAGCGGTTGCCCCGACGGGTCACCGAGGTCGCGGTCACCTTCCGGAAAGCACCGCACCTGCCGTTCGCGATGACCGACACCGAGGAACTCGGACACAACCAACTGGTGATCCGGGTGCAGCCTGACGAGGGTGTGACACTGAAGTTCGGGTCGAAGGTGCCGGGTAGCACCATGGAGGTCCGAGACGTGTCGATGGACTTTCTCTACGGTGAGGCGTTCACCGAGTCCAGTCCGGAGGCCTACGAACGGTTGGTTCTGGACGTACTGATCGGTGACGCGATGCTCTTTCCCCGCAACGAGGGGGTGGAGGCGTCCTGGTTGGTCATCGACCCGATGGAGGAGTTCTGGGCGAACCACCCTCCGGCGATGTACCGGGCCGGTGAGTGGGGGCCGAAGGAGGCCGACGACATGCTTGCCCGCGACGGTCGGCGTTGGAGGCGCCCGTGACAACGCTGTGGGACACCACCGGCAGTGCGGTGGTCAAGGCGTTGGCCGCCGAACGCCGGACCGGTGGTGCCATCACCTCCGGTAGTGCGCTCACCCTGGTCGTGGTCGTCGGCGAGAGGGGCGTGGCCGAGGCCGAGGCCGCCGCCGCGACCGCTGCCGCGCGTCACCCGTTGCGGCTGCTGATGGTCATCCGCCGGCAGATCGACGCGCCCGTCCCCCGGTTGGACGCCGAGGTGACCATCGGGGGCCGGCTGGGCCCGGGCGAGGCGGTGGTCATGCGGATGTACGGCAGGCTGGCGCTGCACGCCGAGTCGGTGGTGCTGCCGTTGCTGGCCCCGGACGCACCGGTGGTGACCTGGTGGCACGGTCCCCCACCGGAGGTGGTCGCCTACGACCCGCTCGGGGTGATCGCCGATCGGCGTGTCACCGACTGTCTGTTGGCGGTCGACCCGGTGGCGGCGTTGTTCCAGCGCGCGGACGACTACGCGCCGGGCGACACCGACCTGGCCTGGACCCGGACGACCCCGTGGCGGATGCATCTGGCCTCGGCGTTCGACACGGTGCGTAGCCCGGTCAGCACGGCGAACGTGCAGGGACACCCGGATGACCCGAGCGCGTTGCTCCTGGCCGGTTGGCTGCGGTCCCGGCTCGACCGCGGCGTCCCGTTCTACGACGGCACCGCGCCGACCATCAACGCGGTGACGGTGCGGTTCGAGGACGATTCCAGCCTGCGCGCCCACCGGGCGGACCATCGGGGCCTGGCCATCGAACGAAGCGGCGCACCGACCAGCCTGGTACCGATGGCCGATCGTGACCTTGGTGACCTGCTCGCCGAGGAACTGCGGCGGTTGGATGTGGACCAGCCCTACGCCGAGGCGCTCGGTGCGGCTACCGGCCGCACCGGACTGCACAACCGTTCGCCACACCGTCAGTACGTCTGGCGGGACCCGGCGCTGGCCGGTGGCGAGAGTACCGAGCCGACGGACCTGTCCGGGGAGACCGCCGGATGAGTACCGCCGAGGTGGTGGTCCACTCGTCCGCCGAACTGCTGGCCAAGGCGGTCGCCGCGCGGCTGGTGACCCGGATGGTCGACGTGCAGGCCGCGTCCGGGTCGGTCTCCGTGGTGCTCACCGGCGGACGGGTTGGCACCCGGGTGCTGCACGAACTGCGGGTCGCCCCGGCGCGGGACGCGGTGGACTGGCGTCGGGTCAACGTGTGGTGGGGCGACGAGCGGTTCGTGTTGGCCGACGACCCGCGCCGGAACGAGCGGCAGGCCCGTGAGGCCCTGTTGGACCACGTTCCGGTGGATCCGGTCCGAATACATCCCATGCCGGCGGCCTTCGAGCGCTTCGGTAACAACGCGGCCGCGGCCGCGGCCGCGTACGCGGCCGAACTCGCCGCGGCCGCCCGACCTGAGGATCACGGCGACGTGCCCCGGTTCGACGTGTTGTTGCTGGGCATCGGCGAGGACGGGCACGTCGCCTCGATCTTCCCGGAATCACCGGCGGCCTACGACGACCGCGCCGTGGTCGCGGTCCACGGCGCCCCCAAGCCGCCACCGGACCGGATGACCCTCACCTTCCGTGCGATCGGCACGGCCACCGAGGTGTGGGTGGTCGCTGCCGGGGCCGACAAGGCAGCCGCGGTGGCACTCGCGCTCGGTGGTTCGGGACGGGTGCAGGTCCCCGCGGCCGGGGCCCGTGGGCGGTTGCGGACCCGGTGGCTGTTGGATCGGGCCGCGGCCAGCCGGCTGCCCACCTCGGTGTCCCGGTTACCGACGGCATGACAGCCCGGCGGTCCGGGGGGACATCGAGCCCCGCCTCGGCAGGGGGCTGGACGCGATCGTCTAGGGTGCCCAGGTGACCCCACAGCACCCGACCGAACCTCGGACGCCGCCGGCAGCCGCGGCCCAGACCCGGATCCAGGTACCGGTACCGGGGTCGCCCTACGACGTGGTGGTGGGAACCGGCCTGCTCGACCAGGTCGACCGGCTGGTACCGATCCCGCCGCACGCCCGGCGTGCTGCCCTGGTCACCTCCGGGGCGGTGCTCGGGCTCTATGCCGACCGGGTCGCGCAACGCCTACGGGAGAGCGGTCTGACCGTCGAGGTGATCGAGTTGCCCGATGGTGAGGTGGCCAAGACGCTGGACACCCTTCAACTGTGCTATCACGCGTTCGCGCACATGCCCCTGGGCCGGGACGACGTGGTGGTGGCCCTGGGCGGAGGAGTGGTCGGTGATCTGGCCGGGTTCGCCGCCGCCACCTGGAACCGTGGGGTCGGGTTGGTCCAGATACCCACGACGTTGCTGGCCCAGGTCGACGCGGCGATCGGCGGGAAGACCGGCGTCAACCTGACCGAGGGCAAGAACCTGGTCGGGGCGTTCCACCAGCCGCTTGCCGTGGTGGCCGACGTCTCGACCCTGGCCTCGTTGCCACTGCGGGAGCGTCGAGCCGGACTGGGTGAGGTGGTCAAGTACGGCTTCATCGCCGATCCCACCGTGCTGGACGCGCTGGAGCGCACGCCAGACGATGCGGTGGCCGGGGAACCGGGGCTGCTGACCGATCTGGTCCGCCGCAGCGTGGCGGTGAAGGCGAAGGTGGTTGCCGCGGACGAACGCGAGTCCGGAGATCGGGCGTTGCTCAACTACGGACACACCGTGGGACACGTCATAGAGTCGTTGGGCGACTACACGACCTACCGGCACGGCGAGGCCGTCGGCCTGGGCATGGTGTTCGCGGCGCGGCTGGGCGAACGACTGGGTGTCAGCGAGGCTGGCCTGGCCGACCGGACCGCCGCCGTGCTCGGTGGTCTGGGGCTACCCGTCGGCGGTGTCACCATCGACCCGGACGCGGCATGGGACCGATTGGCCCGCGACAAGAAGGCGCGGGCCGGCGTGCGGTTCGTGATCTGCGAAAGGCCGGGGCGGGCCCGACTGGTGAGTCAGCCGGACCCGGCTGTCATCAACGAGACCCTGCTGACACTGGCCTGAGCCGCCCGGCCGGCTGGTCGGGCGGCTCCCCGGCGACGATCGGTCAGATCTCGCCGCGGCGTTGCCGCAACCTGGCCAGGGCCTCCTCCAGGATCGCCTCCCCGTCCTCGTCACTGCGCCGCTCACGCACGTAGGCGAGATGGGTCTTGTACGGTTCGTTGCGAGGCGGCGCCGGCGGCCGGGCCGAGTCACGCCCGGCTGGATAGCCGCACCGTGGACAGTCCCACGTCTCGGGTATCGAGGCCTCCTCGGCGAACGCCGGGCGCACCTCGTGCATGTTGGCGCACCAGAACGACACCCGTCGCCGTGGCGCGGCCTCGCCGCGCTCGGCTTCACCCATTGGGCCGGCCCCGACCCTGCTCCCCCGGATCGCGCTCCCACCAGCCACGATGCCTCAAGCTCCTTCGATGGATCGGTGTGTGACGACGACGGGGCCCCGAAACGGAGCCCCGTGACAAGGAATTCTAGTTCGGACTCCCGAGGCGACGAGTATCCCGTGGTCGGTGCTCGGGGAGTCGCCGGGTCCGCCGGCCTGACCGCCTGATCAGGCGACCTTCATCAGCAGGCCCAGGCCGACAATGCAGATCGACCAGATCAGCGCGCAGAAAATGGTCAGTCGGTCGAGGTTCTTCTCGACAACCGACGATCCCGACAATGACGAGGACATGGACCCGCCGAACATCGACGAGAGTCCTCCGCCCTTACCGCGGTGCAGCAGGATCAGAACGACGAGCGCGATGCTCGTCAGCATGAGGATGATCGACAGTGCGGTAGTCATCGTGCCGGGGCTGCCTCTCTGACGGTTCAACACAGGCTACCCCGTCCGAACAACTTGTCTGAGGTTGGTAGCCGGTTCGTCACCGGAAATCACCGCGACCTCAGGTCACTCCACACCGAGCGTGGCCACGTCGTACCCTCCGTAGGCGCGGTGCACGTAGGCGTTCCGCAGTCTCGCGCTGCCCACGATCATCGCCCGGTCCTCGACCACGGGCACGTAGGTCGCCGTCTCCATCACCGACGCGTCGTACCGGTGCCACCGTACGGTCGAGGTGCCCTGGTCGAGTGCGGCCGCCGCCCGGTCGATCTCCTTCTCCAGTTCGGTGGACTTCAACTCGGCCAGGTTGGTGTTTCCCGGCGAGTGGATGCTGCGTCCGTCGGTGAGCGGCAGATAGAACGCCGACGGCGCCGGGAAGTCCCCGGTCCAGGCGGACACGATCAGCCCGATCTGGGCGTCCTGCACCGCCTTGGGGGAGCCCACGTCGCTGAGGAGGAAGGTGTCCGGGGAGAACCGCATGATCTTCGTCCTGATGCCGACCCGGGCCAGCGCCCGGCCGATCTCGGTGGCGGTTCGGTCCCCCCGACCGGTGTTGACCGTGGCCAGTGTGGTGGTGAAGCCGTCGGGGTGGCCACATCTGCTCAGTTCCTGCCGGGCCGCGGCCAGGTCTCCATGGTTGCCCGGGCCGTCCGGGTAGCGGACCGTGGCGGGATACCCGGGCAGGGCGCGCGGCCAGAGCGAGGTGGCCAACGCGGCGGCGTACGGGCCGCCCAGCGCCTCCTTCACCGTCGCCTTGTCCACCGCGTACTGCACAGCCCGACGACAGTGCACATCGTCCAACGGCGGCATCGTCGTGTTCTGCGCCACCAACCGGATGTTGCCGGTGGTCGGGTTGTCGGCACGCGTCTTGAGCGAGGGGTTGCCGAGCACCCTGGTGGCGGCCGGGGGTTGTAGCCCCGACCCGGTCAGGTCGGCGTCCGCGGTCCCGTCCAGGAGCCGTGCGTCCCGCTCGTCCGGGGAAACCCCCACGGCCACCTCCACCCGGTCGGGCAGGGCGCTACGGACGCTGTCGGTCTTTCTGGACCATGCCCTGTTGCGGGTGAACGTCACCAGTGACGGGGTTGCCTTCTCGATCCGGTACGGCCCGGACGAGACCGGGTGCTCCCCGTACCTCACTCCGGTGTCCCTGGCCACGGGTACCGGACTACTGGCCGGCATCGCCATCACGTGGTCCCAGTCGGCGAACGGGCGGTTCAGGCGGAACACGATCGTGCGGTCGTCAGGGGTCTGCACGCTGGCCAGCCCGAGCCGGCCGCTGGTGTGGTCCTGGTAGGGGCCGCTGTAGGAACGCCGGTGGTCGTCCAACATGGTGACCGCCCACGTTGGCCCGCCGGTGATCTTGTCGGAGGCGAAGAGCCGTTCGATGCCGTACTTCACGTCCCGCGAGGTGATCGGCGAACCATCCTCGAACCTCAACCCTGGTTTGAGGGTGTACTTCCAGGTCTTCCCACCGTCGGTGGAGTCACCAAGTCCGGTCGCCAGGTCGGGGACCAGTTGGGTACCGGCATCGCCGGGCGCGGGTGCGTAGGTGACCAGTTGCCGGGTGTACAACCGCATGAGGTTCCACACCCCGGCGTAGTACGAGCGGGCCGGGTCCAGGCTGTCGACCGCCCCGATGACCAGCCGAAGCGTTCCACCCACCGTGGTGGACGGGTGACGCACCGAGACCGAGCCGCGGTCGAAGCCCTGTGCGCCGGACGCGGCCGCCGCTCCCGACCGGGTCGCCGTGCAGGAGGCGACCGAGGCGAGCAGTACCGGGCACAGCGCGAGCATGACCATCCGCCGGATGGGTGGCATGCGGGTGTACGTCGGCTTCCCTCCTCACACGGCGGGTACGGTCAGGCCGACGCCCCGGCGGCGATCCGACAGATCCGGGCGAACTCCTCACCATCCAGGCTGGCGCCACCAACCAGGGCACCATCCACGTCGGGTGCGGCGAGGATACCCGCGGTGTTGGCCGCCTTGACCGAGCCGCCGTACAGGATACGGATCCCGTCGGCGAGTTGGCGGTCGAAGCGTTCGGCCAACCGGGCCCGGACCAACGAACACACCTGTTGGGCGTCCTCTGACGTGGCCACCTGGCCCGTTCCGATGGCCCACAGGGGTTCGTAGGCGACGACCAGGGTGCGGGCCTGTTCGGGTGTGATTCCCTTCAGCGCACCGTCCAGTTGACCCAGGACGTACTCGGACTGGCCGCCGGCCTGGCGTACCTCCAGTGGTTCACCCACGCACAGGATCGGAGTCAGGTCGAACTGGTAGGCGGCCCTGATCTTGGCGTTGACCGTGGCATCGTCCTCATGGTGGAACGTGCGGCGTTCGGAGTGGCCCACCACGACGTAACCACAGCCGAGCTTGGCCAGCATCAGCCCGCTGATGTCCCCGGTGTAGGCCCCGGACCGGTGTGGTGACAGGTCCTGGGCACCGTATCCGAGCAGTAGCCGGTCCCCGTCGACCAGGGTCTGCACGCTGCGCAGCGAGACGAACGGCGGCAGCACCACCACCTCGACGGTTTCCAGTTCGGTCTCGGTGAGACTGAACGCGACCTTCTGCACCAGCGCGATGGCCTCGAGGTGGTGCAGGTTCATCTTCCAGTTGCCGGCGATCAGACGCCGCCGGGCAGGCGCCTTGGCCACGCGGTCCTCCTGTTGTGTGAGTGTTCCCCGACCAGCCCACCCGTCGGCCACGACCCGGGTGCGAGGTGCGATTCCTCCACGGCGTCGGCCGGCCGGCCCCCGGGACGGGCTCCGGAGCGGGTGCTCCACCCCGGGAAGGTCCCAGCAGCAACCATCTACCGGCGGTCGGCGTGCTCGAGTACGGCGAGCCCGGGAAGTGTCCTGCCCTCCAGGAACTCCAGCGACGCCCCACCACCGGTCGAGATGTGCCCGAACGCCGACTCGTCCACACCAAGGTGACGTACCGCCGCCGCGGAGTCTCCACCGCCGACCACGGTCATGCCCTGAACCGACGCGATGGCCGTGGCCACCCCCCTGGTGCCCGAGGCGAACGCCGGAAGCTCGAACACCCCCATCGGCCCGTTCCAGAACACGGTGTGCGCCCCGGACAGCGCCGCGGTGAACTCAGCCACGGTTCGCGGGCCGACGTCCAGTCCCATCCGACCGTCCGGGATCGCGGTGGCATCGACCACCTCGGTGGCGGTGTCGGCCGCCAACCGGTCACCGACCACGATGTCGACGGGCAGCAACAGACGGTCGCTGGCGCGTCGCAGCAGATCGGCGCAGGTGTCCACCATGTCCGGTTCGACGCGGGAGGAACCCACCGGATGGCCCTGCGCGGCCAGGAAGGTGAAACACATCGCACCGCCGACGAGCAGCCGGTCCACCCGGGGCAGCAACGCCTCGATCACCGCCAGCTTGTCGGACACCTTGGCGCCACCGAGTACCACCAGGTACGGCCGGCGCGGTGATCCGGTCAGCTCACGCAGCACGGACAGTTCCCGCAGCACCAGGGTTCCGGCGTAACCGGGCAGCCGCTGCGCGACGTCGTACACGCTGGCGTGCCGGCGGTGTACCGCGCCGAAAGCATCGTCGACATACCGGTCGGCCAGTCCGGCCAACCGGTCGGCGAACCGGCCGCGCTCGGCGTCGTCACGACTGGTCTCGGCCGACTCGAACCGGACGTTCTCCAGCATGACCACGCCACCGTCGGTCAGCGCGGAGACCGCATCCTGGGCGCCCGGGCCGGCCACGTCACCGGCCAGGGCGACCGGCTGGCCGAGCAGTTCGGTCAACCGCGCGGCCACCGGAGCCAGCGAGAACGCCGGGTCGGTGACCCCGCCAGGTCGACCCAGGTGTGCGCAGACCACCACCCTGGCTCCGGCCCGCGACAACGCCTCGATGACCGGAACACTGGCGCGGATCCGACCGTCGTCGGTGATCCGGCCGTCCTCGATCGGGACATTCAGGTCGGAACGCACCAGGACACGAAGACCTGTCACCCCCTCGGCGAGGAGGTCGTCCACCGTCCTCATCCCGGCCTACAGCGTGCTGCCGACGAGCGCGGTGAGGTCCACCAGACGGTTGGAGTAACCCCACTCGTTGTCGTACCACCCGACCACCTTGACCTCGTCGCCGATCGCCTTGGTCAGTTGGGCGTCGAAGATGCAGGAGGCCGGGTCGCGAACGATGTCGCTGGACACGATCGGGTCCTCGGTGTACCGCAGGTATCCCCGCAGCGGGCCCTCCGCGGCGGCTCGGTAGGCGTCCTTGACCTCCTCGGCGGTGACGTCGCGGGAGACGGTCACGGTCAGGTCTGTGGCCGATCCGGTCGGCACCGGCACCCGCAGCGCGAAGCCGTCCAGTTTGCCCTGGAGTTCGGGCAGGACCAGGCCGATCGCCCGGGCCGCGCCGGTGCTGGTCGGCACGATGTTGACCGCCGCGGCACGCGCCCGGCGCAGGTCCTTGTGTGGCCCGTCCTGCAGGTTCTGGTCCTGGGTGTAGGCGTGCACCGTGGTCATCAGACCGTGCCTGACGCCGAAGCTGTCGTGCAGCACCTTGGCGAGTGGGGCCAGGCAGTTGGTCGTGCAGGACGCGTTGGAGATGATCGTCTGCGATCCGTCGTAGGCGGAGTCGTTGACGCCCATCACCACGGTGAGGTCCTCACCCTTGGCCGGAGCGGAGATGATGACCTTCTTCGCGCCGCCGTTGTCCACGTGCTTGCGCGCCCGCTCGGCGGCGGTGAACAGGCCGGTGGACTCGATCACGATGTCCACCCCGAGGGAGGCCCAGGGCAGGTTGGCCGGGTCCCGCTCGGCCAGGATCCGGATGGTGTGGTCACCGACCTGGATACCGTCCTCGGTGACCCGGACGTCCTCGGCCAGCGTGCCCAGCACGGTGTCGTACTTGAGCAGGTGGGCCATCGTCGCCACATCGCCCAGATCGTTGGCGGCGACGATCTCGATGTCCCGGCCACTGGCCGTGACCGCTCGCCAGAAGTTGCGGCCAATACGACCGAAACCGTTCACACCGACACGGATGGTCACGCAGATCTCCTTGATTTTCGCCCGTCGGATCGACGGGAAACGGATCCAACGGGGCCAACTACCCAGTCCAAAACCAGCTCTTCGGTTCCGACCCTAGCCCGTGCGCGCGCCTGATCGCCCGGGGGGGCGGTCGGGCCCCCACGGCCCGGCTGGTACCGGTGTCACCCTCGGGCCCACAACGGAACCGGGACCGGTCACGGTCCAGGTTACGTCAGTCCGCGCAGCAACAGCCGGGCAGAGCCCGGGCGGGTTCTGACCAACGGGCGACACCGGTTCAGGTCAGGGGGCGAGCATCTCCGGGGTCACCGACGACTCGGTGTCCGGTACGCCGAGTTCGTGTGCACGCTTGTCGGCCAGGGCCAGCAGCCGTCGGATCCGGCCGGCGACCGCGTCCTTGGTCATCGGCGGGTCGGCGAGTTGGCCCAGTTCCTCCAGCGACGCCTGCCGATGT
>DATCWR010000479.1:0-6592 GCA_036566245.1 Mycobacteriales bacterium
GGACACCAACCGCAACGGCAGCGGGAACCCGTAGCCGGCCAGCAGGGTCCGCCAGGACATCATGGACATGCAGCTACCCAGGGTCGCCAGAATGAACGCCCCGACCAACGGGAGAACCGACAGTTCGGACAACGCGTCAAGTACGTCGCGCCACCGACGTCCCACGAACAGCCCACCGAAGACCAGCACGGCAACCAGGAACGCCAGCCGCAGCCACCGCCCCCACCGCGCCGACCACACCCGGCCAGGCTACCCGCGGCACCGTACCGTCCCGGATATCAGCGCGTCATGCCTCACGCCGCCTGTCGGATCCTCACGGGCCAGCACCGCCCGGGTCTGCCCGGAGTTACCGAACGCGTCGTGGTTCGCTGCGCAGTCGGCGGCCCCGAGGCTGACCCGAACCCTTGGTCGCGATCCAGATGAATGTTGGGACGATCGGCATTGTCGCGCGTATCACCGGTTCGGGAAGTTTGGAAAGCCCGCCGTTGACGGTGTCCGTGTTGTTGAATGCCTGTGAGTCAAGAATTACCGGAACAGTGTAGTCCCACACGTTGAATCCAGTGAGCATGCGGCGTAGTCCACCGCGGGTGCGATAGTGCTCGTAGTACTCCTCGGCTCTGCCGAATGCACGCACATAGTGGTCCGCGCTGCGCTGTGGTAGCCACGACAACAGCGGCAGGCGGTAGTGCGGTTCCATGATCTGATACTTGTTACCCAAACCCAGGTAGGCGATCCCGTCCGGCCGCAGCACCCGATGAATATCGGCCACAACCGCGTCCGGATCCACCACGTGCTCGTAGATGTGGTTGAACACAACCACGTCGAGCGACTCGTCGGCGACCGGGATCCGTTCGCCCGCCGCACAGAGGAAGTTCACCCGACTCCCGAACTTCTGGTGCGCCTTGGCCAGGCCGGGCACGTCGATATCCAACCCAATGGTCCGCGCGCCGGCCAGGGCCAACTCGTCGGCGATGAACCCGGCCGAGCACCCGATGTCCATGACTGACAGGCCGTTGAGATCGTCACGTCCCAGAAAATGGAACAGGACACTGCGGATCTTACGTGCCTTGGTGCGACGATGCTGCTCATCGAGCATCAGGCCCTGAAGCTCGGAATAGGCAAGCTGGGGTTTGCGGTCAGCGGACATGGAGAGTCAGCGCTCCCTCTTCCGGGGTCGGTCGGCCGTGTCGGAAACTCTACTGGTCAATGGCGACCTGCACCTGGTGCACCGCCCTCGACAGTCTGACCATGGGTAGGCACGAGGGGTCATGTTATCGGTGTCACCGTTGTGTCGTCGGCGAGCTGGACCCGTTTCCCGCCCACGAACCACTGGGCGCCCGCGAACGCGAAGTCCAGGAACACCAGTACGATCCGCGAAACCAGGGTGACCGCGAGTGCCTGTGGCGCGGCCAACAGCGGACCCAGCGCGACACCGAGAGCCACGTCACGTACCCCAGCGCCGGCCGGGACCGGTACGAACAGCACCCCGAGGCAGAATGCCAGGGCGAAACCACCCGCCGCTCCGTACAGCGCGCGCATCCCGTGGCCACCGAAGGCGAGAACGAGCAACCAGGCGTGCAGCCCGTAGAATGCCCACACCAGAACCTGCCATGCGGTTGCCCGCAGCAGACCGGAATAGCTGGGCGGCTGACCAAACTCACCACGCCGTAGAATTCGGGTCAGGAGCCTCATGCCCCATCCGATGATCCGCGGGTGGAGGGCGACAAGGTAGAGCGGGATGGCCAGCACCACCCACCAGTAACGCCTTATCGCCTCAGGTGAGGCGAAGGGCAACAGAACAATCGCGAACAGTGTGCCCACCCCTACCGACAAGATCAGGAAGAGGGCACTGACCATGAACGTCAAGGAACGCGGTACGCGGTGTGCCCGAGCCAGTTCGGCCTGGGCGAGCACGGACCACACCGAGCCGGGCAGGTACTTACCGAGTTGACCGACGAAGAACACACGACTGGCCACCCGTAGCGGCAGCCTCGGTCCGACCTCCGCCAGCAGTCCGCGCCACGCGACGAGCGACAGGAACAACGCGAATGCTCCGGACAGTGCGGAACCAACGACCAGCGGCCAGGCCACATCCGCCAGTGCCTGCCGCAGCTCACCCCACCGCCGTGCGACGAACAACGACGCGAAGGCGACGACCGCCACGAGAAAGAGCACCCTGAGCGCACTACCGAGTTTCTTGGTGAGCGAGGTCCTGCCAGCCGTCGCGAGCGGCCGTGCCTCCTCCGGCGGCGTCACCGCACCCCGTTCTCGCCGGTCGCGGTGAGCGCCTCGACATACCGTGTCCACGCCGGACCGGCGTCGGGGCCCAGAACCTTGGCCCGTAGCCGCGACGGGGTGTCGTCCGAGTAGAAGACGGACAGTGCCGAGGCCAGCGACTCCACATCGTCCGGCTCGCACAGGAGCCCGTCGACACCGTCACGCACGTCGTCGGGCAGCGTGCCGACGCGGCTGGCAATTACAGGTACACCGTGCTCGAAGCCCAGGTAGGCGTTGAACGAGGCGGTCGCCGAACGGTACGGCAGGACCAGTGCGTCGACGTCCCGAAACAGCGCAGGAACGTCCTCGGCGTCCACATAGCCCGGGCGTAGGTCCACCCGGCCGGAGATGCCGAGTTCCGCCACCAGCTTCTCGGTCGGGCCCACGCCGCCCCAGAACTCGCCAGCCACGACGAGCGACACGTCGGACGGACCCGCCGCCAGGGCGCGCAGCAACACGTCGAGCCCCTTGTACGGACGCACCAACCCGAAGAACAGCAGACGACGGTGCACGGTCGGGTCCGGTTCGTGACCCACCGCCGACGCGACCACCATCGGAGCCATCCGCTCCACCGTAACCGGCACGTTGACCAGTTCCCGAGCGACGTCGCCCTGTTCCTGCGAGTGCACGAGCACACGGTCGACCCGCCCGAGCACGGATCGCATGAGGCGTACGTCGATGGCTCGTCGCTCGTGTGGCAACACGTTGTGGCACTGCGCGACCACCTGCGGACGGTTCCGGCCACCGCGCAGGGTCGTCAGGAGGCATCGGTACGCGGGCATCTGCACCGGTGAGGCGACCACCAACACGACGAGATCCGCACCACTGGCCCGGATCGCACGGCCCCGTCGGAACCACGAGTCCGGACGTCGCCAGGACAGCAGGCGCACCGTGTCGGGATAGACCGGGCGTTCCGGTGTGGCGACGGTGAGTTGTCCGGGATAGAGCAGGCGCGGATACTGGTGCGACCACGACTCGATCCGGACATGGTGGCCCGATTTGTTGAGGCGGTGGGCCAACTCAGTGGTGTACTGCGCGATACCTCCCTTGTAAGGATGTGTGGGGCCTACTATCGCGATGCGCACCAGAAGTCCTCCTGATCAACTCCGCCGGTAGCGAGGCATGAAGGTGGTACGGCCGGAGCATGATCCCACCTGGTGACGACGGCGCCGGGAGTGTCGGGTTCCCTCCGTTGACACCGGCCACCACTCGCACTCGCCGGACTACGGCACACCGGCCCGGAAGCGGCTCCACCGATCGCACACACGCCCAACCCAACGTTGTCGACGGCATCAGGGGTGATCACGGTGAGCAAGCTCCTGGCACGATGGGTGCCTTCTTCCGAAGAGGACCGCGGCGATCGGGCGAGAATACCGCCCCCGTAAGGGGCGCCCAAACCCTCCTGCCCCGGCGTTGTCCCCGCTGACCCCATCACTCGCCGTGTTCCTACCATTTTGACGGGGAACCGGAGGTAAGCACAGCCGCGGTGGGCAGCCGGTGGCCGGTGGCGCCGGCGGACCGTCCAGCCATCCGCTCGGCGGTTCGGTCCGCGGCGGCGCCGACCCCTCACGCGCCGGCATCACGCCGGCACAGGGCTCCTCCCGACGCACAGGTCGGTCCCGGTGTCAGCAGACCCGTCAGCACCGGGCGGGCACTCGATCCCAGACTGTTCACGAACGCGGCGAACAGGAGGGGACCGAACCGGCTCGTGGTTCGGGAGGCATGAGAGAATCGAGGACCCGCTGGGGTAGCCTGCCCTCCGTCAGCCATCCCCCAGCTGTGGAGTCCTCGTGCCACGCGCGCTCATTACCGGCATCACGGGCCAGGACGGCCTGTACCTCAGCGAGTTCCTCATCGCCAAGGGCTACGAGGTGTTCGGCCTCGTCCGTGGCCAGAGCAACCCGAAGATCGCCATCGTGGAGGACATCGTCCCGTCGGTCCAGTTGCTGGAAGGCGACCTGCGCGACCTGCCCAGCATCATCGGGGCGATGGAGGTCGCACAGCCCAACGAGGTGTACAACCTCGGGGCGATCAGCTTCGTCGGTCTGTCCTGGAAGCAACCGGAGATCACCGGTGACATCACCGGCATGGGTGTCCTGCGCATGCTTGAGGCGATCCGCATCCACACCCAGGGCGATATGTCGAAAGTCCGTTTCTACCAGGCCTCGAGCTCCGAGATGTTCGGCAAGGTTCGCGAGACCCCGCAGCGGGAGACGACCCCGTTCTACCCCCGTTCGCCCTACGGCGTGGCCAAGACGTTCGGGCACTACATGACGGTCAACTACCGAGAGTCCTACGGTGCGTTCGGCTGCTCGGGGATCCTGTTCAACCACGAGTCTCCCCGACGCGGTTACGAGTTCGTCACCCGCAAGGTGACCCGGGCGGTCGCCCGGATCGCCCTCGGGCTCCAGGACAGGGTGGCCCTGGGCAACCTCGACTCTCGACGCGACTGGGGCTACGCCGGCGACTACGTCGAGGCGATGTGGCTGATGTTGCAACAGGATGAGCCGGACGACTACGTCGTCGCCACCGGGGAGACCCACTCGATCCGCGAACTGCTTGACGTGGCGTTCGCCCGTGTGGGCATCGAGGACTGGCACGACCACGTCATCCAGGATCCGCGGTTCCTGCGGCCGGCCGAGGTCGACCTGCTGATCGGCGATGCCACCAAGGCAAGGGAGAAGCTCGGCTGGAAGCCGAACGTCGACTTTCGTCAGCTCATCGAGATGATGGTCGACGCGGACCTGGAGGTCGAACGGGAGCGTCGCTGACCAACCTTCACCGGTGGCATCGCGGCACGTTGGCGATGCCACCGGTTTGCTGACCGGTCGGTTCCGTCCCCGACCCCCGGGACGGGCACCATGGAGTGGGTCCCGCCCCGGGTGTGCTGTCGTCAGAAGTCGCTTCTCGAACGGACCATCAGGTCGGCCAGCAGCGCGACCGAGGCTATAAGCAGACCGGTCACCAGCAGGAGAATGGCGTTCGTGGTGATCCGGAACTGGTATCGGATGACGTCGACCACGGCCTTGACGAACCCGATGGCGAGCAGCCACAACGCCAGTGGCATCAGCACCTTGATCGGGTTGAAGTACATGATCATCCGCAGCACCTGGAGGATGTAGCGGTAGGCGTCACTGACGAAGTGGAACTTCGAGGTGCCTGCGCGCTTGGCATAGCTGATGGGCAGGTAGTCCACCGTGTGCTGGTTCGACAGGAACGCCAGGGTGATGGTGGTGACACAGGAGAACCCGGGTGGCAGCAGGCGCAGGTAGGGCAGGGACACGTCCCGCCTGAAGGCCCGCAGGCCCGAGTTCAGGTCCGGAATCCTGGTCGAGGCCAGGTGCTCAGCCACCTTACGAATGACCCACTTGGCCGGAACTCGTAGGAACTTGTAGGTGCCCTCCTCGGAGGTCCGGGCGCCGACCACCTGGTCCACCGCGGGGTTGTCCTCCAGGTAACGCACGAACTCAGGGATGCGCTCGTTCGGATACGTCATGTCGGCGTCGGTCCACACCACGAACCGGCCATATGCCTCGTACGTCCCGATACGACGAGCGGTGCCCGAACCACCGTTACGGCGGAACGGCATCAACCGCATCTTCGGGAACCGGGGCAGTGCCTCGGTGAGTACGGCAAGCGTGTTGTCCGTCGACTTGTCGTCGATGACCAGCAGTTCGTAGCTGTAACCACTCGCATCCATCGCACGGGTGATCCGTTCAAGCTCTGCCACCACGTGGTCCTGCTCGTTGTAACAGGGCAGCACCACGGTCACGTCCAGGGTGTTGGTTCCCCTTCCGTCGACCTGCCCCTCGCCGGTGGACAGGCTCTGGTGGGTCGACGGCGGCGGTGCTGTCCGGTTGAGCGTTCGGGTGGTGAACCGCGCAGGGTCGACGGCGTCGGGAATGGTCACAGTGGGGTACTCCTGGCCCGAGGGGATGCCTTCTGTTGATGAGGGCTGCGGATGATCGGCGAGAATACCGCCAGTCGGACCCGGTGGCCCGTCCTCCCCCGGCGCATCGTTGGCTACCGTCAGCGTGTGACCGGAGGCCATACCGGACGAGGCGACGGTCGAAGCACGGCCGTGGGAGGGAACAGCAGGTGCGGGTCGGACTGGATGCCACGCCGTTGTTGGGGGTACGCACCGGGGTGGGCCGATATGTCGAACACCTGTTCGCTGCCCTGGCCGGTGACGCGGCCGAACACGGCGAGGAACTGGTGGCCACCGCGTTCACCCTGCGCGGCCGGTCCGACCTGCCCACCGCGGTACCCGGGTCGGTGTCCACCCGGGCCCGACCGGTGCCGGCCCGGGCCCTGC
>DATCWR010000480.1:0-4195 GCA_036566245.1 Mycobacteriales bacterium
ACCGCACCGAGGTCACCCGGAAGGTGGGGGTGCGGGGTCTGGTCCGGGTCGGCGGCCGAGCAACCGACGGTGGTCTGCCCGGTGATGCCCTCGGCGGTGTCCGCGGCGTCGGCGTCCGCCGTCACGCCGGGGTCGTTGGGCACGCCTGCCCCGTCCGTGCCGTCGACGGCGCCCATCGCGTCGATGAGGATCTGCCCGATCAGGTCGTACTGCCGGGCCGGGATCGCCACCTCGAACTCGGAGTCGGTCGGCTGGTAGAGCTTGGGCGCCCGGCCGGGACTCCTGGGTGCTCCCTCGGGCCGCCCGTAGTGGGAACGCAACAGGCCGGACCGGGTCAGTTTGTCCAGGTGGAAGGCGGCCAGCCGGCGTGAGATGCCCGCGTGCTCGGCGGCCTCGTCCCGGCTCACCGGACGAGCCTGGGCCCGGATGAAGTAGTACAACCGGCGACGAAGCGTGTCAGACAGCGCCGCGACCGCTCCGATGTTCTCCGCACGCCGGCTCACGGATTCGACCCTAGCACCCGATCGAATCACCAAAAGTTATGTTCGTAACCTACTGGCGCCCGCGTGCCATGTACTGTTACGACAACGATCGTTGGTCAAACAGTGGTGGCACGGGCAAGGAGCGACGGTGGATGAGCTGACACAGGCCAAACACCCGGTGACCCAGTTGGCGGGCTGGTACGGCCATCCCCTGCACCCGGCGCTGGTGTCGATCCCGATCGGCGCCTGGGTCGCCAGCGTCGCCTTCGACGTGGCCTCACACCTCACCGACGACACGACGTTCCTGGTGCCCGGGGCGACCTGGCTGCTGTTGATCGGGCTGGCCGGGGCTGCCGCCGCCGCGATGGTCGGATTCCTGGACCTGTTCGCCATCCCACCCGGCACCAGGGCGTTCCGCACCGGGCTGCTGCACATGACACTCACCCTGGTGGCGTCCACCGTGTTCGGCCTGAGCGCGCTGCTCCGCCGCGGTGCCGAGACCACCGATCCGACAAGCCTGGGCCTGCTGGCCCTGTCGGTGCTGGGCCTGCTGATCCTGCTGGGCGGCGGCTTCCTCGGCGGTGAGTTGGCGTTCCGGTACGGCGTCCGGGTCGCCGAGGAACGTCACCAGGTCGAGGGCTACCTGCCCGCCAACCAACGTCACGCCTCGGACCAGCCGGGTCCGGAGAGCGTGTCCACCTCGCACCCGCACCAAGAAGGAGACTGACATGACGACTGCCGCCCTCGTGTCCTGGGTGGTTGCCGCCCTCGGCGGCTTCTACCTGCTCGGCACCTGGCTACAGAAGGGTGGACTGCGTCAGCAGCGTGGTGGCGCCAGCAGGTTCCCGGCGCCGCTGGTGTTCGGACACTTCCTGCTCGCCGCGGTCGGCCTGGTCGTCTGGCTGGTCTTCGCGTTCAACTCGAGCGCCGGCACGGCCTGGACCGCGTTCGTGATCATCCTGGTGACCGCGCTGCTGGGCTTCGCTCTGTTCTTCCGCTGGATCGGCGGCCGCAAGTCCGCCGGAAGTGGTGAGAAGGCCGCCGAGCAGCAGTTCCCCCTCGTCGCGGTGTTGGCCCACGGCGCGATCGCCGCACTCACCCTGGTGCTGGTTCTGGTCGCGGCGGCGGGCGCCTGAGCAGGAGGCTCTGCGACGACCTTCTCGTCAACCGGACAACCGTTCCTCTCATGCCCGCCGGGGCCCAACTGTCCCGGCGGGCGTTTTTTGTACCCCTGGCTCTGATGGCTCCACCCGGGCATGCCGCCGGCCGCCCCGGAACGCCACCGTCGCCAGCGGTACCGCGCCCGTCGCGCCCCACCCACCTGATGACCACGCCGGGTCGGCGTGATGTGGTCTCCAGGGCTGATGGAATTGGGCGATTAACCTCGAACCAACCCCGTGGCGGACTGGTTCCGTGGTCGACTCTGACCATGCCGTGCCCGTCGCACCAGGTTGCCGCCCGAGTGTGCGTTCTCCGCGGCCGTCAGCACGGCCCACGCGGCCAGCTACCGCCGGTCCGCCATCGAAAACTCTGACGAGCCGTCGCGATCACCCGCGACGACTCACTCCCGCCCGGCGTACGGCCCGAACCGTGAACCTACCCACATCATCATTCGCGCCCGGAAGGAGACCGACATGGACGTGGTGGCCCTGGTGTGTTGGGTGGCCGCCGCCTTCGGGGGGTTCTACCTGCTGGCCACCTGGTTACAGTCGGGTGGCATGCGCCAGCAACACCACGGGCCGACCCGGTTCCCGGCGGTGCTGGTCTTCGGACACTTCACGTTCGCCGGCGCCGGCATGCTGGTCTGGCTGGCATACCTCTTCGACCAACAGCAGCACACCGCCGCGCTGGCGCTGGCGCTCATCTCGGTCACCGCGCTGCTCGGCGCGGTGCTGTTCGCCCGCTGGCTACCCGGCCAGTTCTCCACCCCGACGCTGGCCCGGTCGGCCACCTCACCCGGGGACACCGGTAATGCCGAGAGGATCACGGCTGCGGAGGAACCAGCCGCCGAACAGACCTTTCCGCTCGCCTCGGTCGTCGGGCACGGCGTGCTGGCCGCGTTAACCCTGGTCCTGGTGCTGGTCATCACGCTGGGCTCCTGACCACCCCTCACCGACGGGTCGGCACTCAGCCCGGGCGCCAGCGCAGACCCAGCGCGCGCACGGCCGGGTCGTCCGACCCGGCCACCGCCTGCCAGGACGGCGTGCCGTCGCCCGCGTCCAGCCGGTGTAGGTCGGCGAGGAGTTCACCGGGCGGGTCAAGCCATACGGGGGTCAGGGATCCCGCCGGCGGGTTGCCGAGCAGATCCACGTCCACCCAGTCCTGACCGTCGGACGGCACCACATCCAGGTCCAGTGCGGCCGGGAACATCGACACGTCCATACCCACCGTCACCTCGGGCCCGCCTCCGAACCCGGGATCTCCGGCGTCGGCGGCGCCACTGACCGTGGTCCCGGTGGGGTGCCGTTGGAACATCGACTCGTGCGGGCCGACAACTCCGGCGGGTTCGTGGTCGGGATCCACCGACCAGATGTGCCCACCGGCTTCTGACACCGGCCACCGGTCAGGTGCGGCGTCATCGGCGGCGGGGTGAACAGACTGGTCGTCCACCCACCCGTGACGCGGCCATCCCGGCCCGTACCGGTCGTCGGCCGGGCTGTCGATCGGGCTGTCGATCGGGCTGTCGGCCAGACCGTCGGTGAGATGGTCGGTCCCCGCCGGGTCGTGCTGGTCCAGTAACGGGTCGACCGCCCAGTCGAACTCGTCGGTCACCGCACCACCCCCTGCCCCGGCACGGCACCAGGCCGGCCGAACGTCCCGGGAACGATCGCCCCACCGGCCAGTCGGGCCAGTGTGGCGACCGGCCCACCGCGACCCGCCGTGGAGACCCGAAGCTCGGGCAGTACCGCGTCGAGCCGCTCGATCACCTCGCGGACCAGTGCCAGGCTCGCCCCGACCTGGTCGCGCCGCCGGGAGCGGACCAGTTCGTCCATCCGCACCGCCTCGTCGATCTGACTGATCTGCCGGTCGAGTCGTTCCACCCGGCGGGCGATCGCCTGGTCCAGGGCCAGCGTCAACGTCTGTTCGGCGTCGACGAACTGCGCGGCGACCTCGCTCTCCAACGTGGCCCGCACCTCGGCCAGCGCCTCGGCCAGCCAGGTCCGATGATGGTTGCGGTCGGCCACCTGGCGGCGCAGCGTCACCATCCACCGGGCCGCCAGCACACCCAGACCGAGCGAGAGCGGGGCGAAGGCCAACGCCGGCACACCCACGCCCAGCATGGCCGGCACGAAGGCGACCAGCCGCCCGGCGCCCAGTCCGGTGGCGACGCCACCCACCAGCACCAACCGGTCCTCCACGGTGGTTTCTCGTTCGCCCGGACCGGCAAGATGACCGGCCGGCGCCGGGACATGCGCGAACCCGGCGTACACCTCGGCCAGTTCGTCGGGGCCGAACGACTCTCGCAACGCCGAGTCGGTCACCTGGCGCAGCCGGCCGAGCATCCGGTCGAACAACCGCAGGGTCAGCGCGTGTACCGCCGCGTCCAGTGCGACCGGCAACCGGTCATACGCCGGTTGGTCGGCACGGTCCAGGGCGGCCCGCCAGTGGTGGGACTGGTCGCGGATCTCCTGACGCACGTCGTGCAGGGTGTCGATGCGGGCGCGGGACAACTCCGCACGCAACCGCAGTTGCCAGTCACGGCCGTCACCGCG
>DATCWR010000489.1:0-11698 GCA_036566245.1 Mycobacteriales bacterium
GTGCACAGCGCCGTCCGGGTGGTGACCGGACCCCTGCTGTCGCTCACCGAAGCCGAACTCACCGGTGCACTGGCGGTCAACGGCACGTCGCTGCTGTGGCTGGTGCGCGCGCTGCGGCCGTTGCTGCGTCCGGGCAGCACCGTGCTGTACCTGACCAGCCGGGGCGGCCGGTCTGTCGTGCCCGGGTACGGCTCGGTGGGGCCGGCCAAGGCGCTCGGGGAGGCACTGGTCCGCTACCTGGCGGTGGAACTGGCACCTGAGGGGATCCGGGTCAACGCGTTGGCACCCGGCACCCAGGACACCGCCGCGCTGCGGCAGGTCTTCGGTGACCGGACCGACGAGGTCATCGCCGCGACGGCCGCCCGCAGCCCCAGCGGTCGGCTGGTCACGCCGGCGGACTACACCGCGACGGCGCGGTACCTCGCCTCGGCCGAGGCCGGCATGGTGACCGGGCAGGTGCTGTTCGTCCACGGCGGTGCGGACCTGCTCGGTTGAGGGCGGTGAGGGATCAGGTGGTCCGCCGCAGGGTCAGGTCCATCGACTCGGTGGCCACCCGCACATACGGCGTGTCGGTCGCCCGGAGCAACGCGCGCACCTGCTCGACCTCGGGTGAGGCCAGGGGGAAGTCCCGGCGTACCGGACCGGCCGCGCGCATGGCGGCCAGGTCCGAGGCGGGCACCAGCGCGGCCAGGATCAGGTCGTCGTCGTTGCTGGTGCCGTGCCGTGCCCGCAACTCCTCGATGGTGGGCTGCTCCGGTGGGTTGGCGAAGATCTCCCCGGCGCGGGGCGCGGCCATGATCCGGTCCAGCACGTTCTGGTCGATCGGCGCGGGTGGTTCCCCGTAGTACCGGGCGGCGTACTGCACCACCTCGTCGGGGACCACCGAGTAACGCTGTCCGGTGACCACGTTGAGCACCGCCTGGATCCCGACCAACTGGCTGAACGGTGTTGCCATGATGGGATAGCCCAACTCCCGCCGGACCCGGGCGGTCTCCTCCAGTACGTCGGACATCCGGTCGGACATGCCGTAGGTGGCCAACTGGGCCTTCAGCGTTCCGGTCATGCCACCGGGGATCTGGTGTTGGACGCTGAACAGGTCGTACTCGGCGAACTGGTTGACCGGCAGGCCGGCCGCCCGGCCGACCTGCTCGAAGTGTTCGGCCACCGGGGCGAACATGCGCCGGTCCAGCGAGTGGGTGTACCCCATCAGTTCGATGTTGCGCACCATGCTCTCCGTCGACGGGGTCGACGGTCCGTTGGCCATTGGCCGGCTGGCGGTGTGCAACACCGAGACGCCGAGCCGCACCGCCTCGCAGTAGGCCAGACCGGACACCCCCATCAGGTTGTTCGAGTGGAACTCGACCGGTTTACCCCCCGCACCGGCCACGACGGTCGGTACCAGGGTGCGCAGCCGGTCGGTGTCCAGGACGCCGGCGGTGTCGTACAGCAGGATGGAGTCGATGTCGGGCACCGCGGCGATCCGACGCGCCTTGTCCGCGTAGTACTCGTCGGTGTGCACCGGGGACAGTGCGAACAGGATGGTGCCGGCGACCTGCGAACCGTACTGCTTGGCCACGGCGGCGAGCCGGGCCATCTTGTCGATGTTGAACAGCACGTCGTAGATCCAGAAGCTACGCATCCCGTGCTCGTTGAGCCGGCGCATCCACGCGTCCATGAGCGCGTCCGGTGTCACCCCGAAACTGACGCAGGCGTTGGACCGCATACCCCCACGCATCGGGGTGCGTCGGATCGCCGCGCGCAACAGGTCCAAGCCCTCCCACGGGTTCTCCCGGCAGAACCTGACCAACACCTCGAACATCGAGCTGCCGGCGAAGTCGATCACCGAGAAGCCGGTGCGGTCCAGGACGTGCGCCACCGGCAGGGCCATGCCCGCCTGCATCCGCATGCCCCACAGACTCTGTGGCCCGTCACGCAGGGTCTGGTCCAGGAAGTCGATCTGGGGCACGGCGTCACTCCGGTTGGTCTGGCCGCGCGAGTTGCTCGCGCAGTGTGGGCTTGAGGACCTTGCCCGCACCGTTTCGCGGCAGGGACGCGACGATGTGGTACTCCTTGGGCCGCTTGTAGCGGGCGATCGTGGCCAGGCACCGGGCGTCCAGGTCCCCGGGATCGGGCACCGCACCGGGCGCCGGAACAACGAAGGCGACCACCCGCTCACCCCATTCGGGGTCAGGGACACCGACAACGGCCACCTCGGCGACGTCGGGGTGCCCGACCAGGGCGTCCTCGACCTCCTTCGGATAGACGTTGGCACCACCGGTGATGACCAGGTCCTTGCTGCGACCCAGCAGGGTCAGGTGGCCGCGGTCCATACGTCCCAGGTCGCCGGTGTGCAGCCAGCCGCCGCGAAGGGTCCGGGCGGTGGCCTCGGGGCGCCCGAGATAACCGGCCATCACGGTGGGTCCCCGCACCACCACCTCACCCACCTCACCGTCAGGAAGACGTCGGTCCTCGGCGTCGACAACCCGGACCAGGGTGGCGATCCGTGGAATCCCGACCGACGACAGCAGGGCCTCGTCCCCCGCCGCCGCGGCAACGGCCCGGGCTGACATCGCGGTGATCGTGCAGGGGGTCTCACCCTGCCCGTACCCGTGCCACACCCGGGGGCCGAACACGGCCAGGCCCGCACGCAGGTCGTCGGGGCGGACCGGCGCCGCGCCCAGCAGCACGGTGCCCAGTGACTCCGGCGGGACGGCGCGTACCTGCGGCGCGGCACACAACCGGCGCAGCAGGACCGGTGGCACGAAGAACGACAGCCGGCGGTGCGCGGCCAGCAACCCGGCGACCTCGGCCGGGTCCACCCCCGCCGACTCGGGCACCACCTGGCGGGCGGCCCGGGCGAGGAAGGGCAGGGCGAACAAGCCACCGGCATGACTCATCAGGCCGAGGTGTAACAATCCCTGGTCGACGTCCACCGGCTCGACGTCGGCGAGGTAGGCCAACGTCATCGCGGTGAGGTTGCGGTGGGTCAGCCGGGCTCCCTTGGGCCGTCCGGTGGTACCGCTGGTGTAGAAGATCCAGGCGTCGTCGTTGGCGTCGACCTCGGCGACGTCCACCGGGTCGGCGGCCAGTGCGGCGGCCTCCTCCGGCCCACCCACGACGAGCAGGTGCTGGTTCGTCGGACACCGTTCGGACAGACCGTCGGCCCGGTCCGGCGAGGTCACGCACAGCCGCACGCTGCTGTCGACCAGCAGTTCGGTGGCCTCGCGGGGATGGAGCATCGCGCTGAGGGGAACGGCGACACCGCCGGCCCACCAGATCGACAGCAGGTGCTCCAGGTAGTCGGGGCTGTTCGTGGCGAACAGGCCGACCCGGTCGCCGGGACGCACCCCGTGCCTGTCCCGCAGGTAACCGGCGCGGGCTGCCACCCGACGGGCCAGTGTGCCGTGGTCACAGCGGATCGTGTCGCCGGACACCAGGGCGGGTGCGTCCGGATGTGCGCGCGCCGACGCGGCCAGCAGTTCGGCGAGATTCATCGCGCCGGCCCCTCAATGATGGTCACCGCGACGGCGGCCTCCTCGATCCCGACCAGCCCACCGCTGTTCTCCGCCAGGGCGATCCGGGCTCCGGCCACCTGCCGTGGGCCGGCCTGCCCTCGTAACTGGAGGACCAGTTCGTGGATCTGGGCCAGTCCGGTCGCGCCGATCGGGTGGCCGCGCGACTCCAGCCCGCCGGAGGTGTTCACCGGTATCCGCCCGCCCAGGGCGGTGTCACCGCGCTCGGCGGCTGCTCCGCCGTCGCCGTAGGGCACCAGTCCCATGTGCTCGATCTGCTGGACCTCACCGACCGCGGTCGCGTCGTGCACCTCGGCGACATCGACGTCACCGGGTTCCACACCGGCCTGCTGGTAGGCCAGTAACGCGGTGCGGTGGCTGACGTGGCCGGTGGGGTCCTCCCCGTCCCACGACCCGCCATGGCCCAACGCGAACCCGCGCACCCGGACGGCCCGTCGGGGGTCTGCGACACCGTCCGCGCACACCACCGCCGCTGCGGCGCCGTCGCTGATCGGGGAACACATGGGCAGGGTGAGCGGCCACACGACGGTGCGGGCGGCGAGGATCTCCTCGAGGTCGAAGGCGCGTCGGTACTGCGCGTTCGGGTTCATCGTGGAGTGGCGGTGGTTCTTGGCGCTCACGGCGGCGAACTGACGCGGGGTCGACCCGAACCGGGCCATGTGGTCGCGGGCGAACGAGGCGTAGACGTCCATGAACACCGTGCGCCCGGCCGACTCCTCGACCTGGTCCGGCACGGCCGTGGCGGCGCCCCGGCGGCGGAGCCGTTCCAGGGTGGCCCGACGCCCGGCGACGTCCCAGCTTCCCTCGAAGGCCGACAGGACAGCCGACCGGCCGGCCTGGGTCATCACCTCCGCCCCGACCGCCAGGGCGGTGCGGGCCAGGCCGGAGCGTACGTAGGCCAGGGCGACATGCAGGGCGGTGGTGGCACTGGCGCAGGCGTTCTCGACGTTGATGACGGGCACCGGTCGCAGTCCCAGGCCGGACAGGGCCAACTGCCCGCGGATGCCGTGCTGGCCCTCCATCGCCCCCTGGGTGGCGTTACCGAACACGACGACGTCGACCTGCTCGGCCGTCAGACCCGCGTCATCCAACGCCGCCCCGGCCGCGTCGGAGGCGAGTTCGGCCAGCCGTCGCCGGGACTTTCCGAACGGTGTGATCCCCACTCCGGCGATCGTCTCGGTCACCGGCCCGAACCTCCGACGCCCTCGGGGCCGCCGAGTTGGAGCAGGGGTGTGGCCGCTCCGGACCGCCTGGCGATGTGGGCGCTTTCGAGGTACTGGCGCAGCCACTGTTCGGACTGCGACACGTGGATGGTGGCCGCCGACCGGGCCAGCGACGGGTCGTGCCGCCTGAGCGCGTCCAGGATGAGCGAGTGCTGGGACAGGGTGAGCGACTTCAGCCCGGACATGGACGCCCGCCAGATGCGGGCCCGCAGCGAGCGCACCGACACCGCGTCCACCAGCGAGCACAGGGTCGCGTTGCCGGTCGCCGCCACGACCTGGTTGTGAAACTCGATGTCGCGGACGACCAGGTCCTCGGGTGTGTGTGCCTGGCGCATCTGTTCGAGACTGGTGGACAGCTCCGCGATCTGGTCGTCGCTGATCATCCGCGCGGCCAGCGCGGTCGCGGCCGGCTCCAGCAGCTTGCGTACCTCGAAGACCTCGATGAGCGTCTGGTCCTGCATCAGGTCGATGACGAAGGACAGACCGGACATCAACAGTTCCGGTTCCAGGCTGGTCACGTAGGTCCCGTCGCCTCGGCGCACGTCGAGGACCCGGGCCTGGCTCAGGGCCTTGACCGCCTCGCGCAGTGAACTACGGGAGATGCCGAGCTGGGTGGCCAACTCCTGCTCGGGCGGCAGGCGGTCGCCCGGTGACAGTGTGCCGTCGGCGATCAGGTCGCGGATCTTGATGATCGCGACGTCGGTCACGCGCATGTGAGCCCCTTCACGACAACCTCCAGTCAGACCGAACCGACCCACACTCTGCCGTGACAACCCTCAGGCTGTCTCCGACCGAGGCGGATGCGGTCTCGTGGTGAGTCGTCCTCGTGCCGTTGCCCCGCCCCATCGATGCCGCTAGCGTAGCGAAACGTATGATGAATCGCACGGGCAAACCCGTGCAACTCCGACGAGGAGGGCCGCAAGATGGCGTTAACGCCCGAAGATATCCGCGCTTTGGTCCACGCCTTCGAGTCCTCCGACTGGGATGAGATGTCCCTGCGAGTCGGTACCACCGAACTGGACCTGACCCGGACCGGGCGCCCTCCACAGGTGGCCTCGACCGCCGCCGGCCCGGCCACGGTTCCGGTGGCCACGGTCTCCCCCGCCGCCGCACCGCCGGTCACACCGCCAACCGCACACGTCGAACCGGCTCCGGTCGCCACACCGGCGGCCTCGGCACCGGCCGGGCCAACAGACTCCGCGAGGCACCCCGACGGCCACCGGGTGACCGCCCCCTCCCTGGGACTGTTCTGGCGTTCACCGCAGCCCGGAGCACCACCCTTCGTGGAGGTCGGACAGCAGGTCGAGCCCGGGGACACGGTGTGCATCATCGAGGTGATGAAGCTGATGAACCACGTCAGTGCCGGGGTGTCGGGCACGGTCGTGGCCATCGTCCCGGACAACGGCGCGGTGGTGGAGTTCGGCGATCCCCTGATCATCATCGAACCGGCGGGTTAGACGTGCTCAGACCGCACCGGGTCCTGGTCGCCAACCGCGGCGAGATCGCCGTCCGCATCGTGCGGGCCTGCGCCGACGAGGGAGTCGAGTCGGTGGTGGCGGTCTCCGACGCCGACCGCGACAGCATGGCGGCACTGCTTGCCGACCGGACCGTGTGCATCGGTCCGGGGCCCTCACCACACAGCTACCTCGACATCGACCGGGTGATCGCCGCCGCGCTGTTGACCGGATGCGACGCGCTGCACCCCGGCTACGGGTTCCTGTCCGAACGGCCCGAACTGGCCGAGGCCTGTGCCGCCAACGGCATCGTCTTCGTCGGACCGGACGCGTCGACCATCCGCCGGGGCGGGGACAAGGTGGCGGCCCGGGCCGTGGCCCGCTCGCTCGGCGTACCGGTCGGCTCCGGCAGCGAGGCGCTGTCCAGTGTGGAGCAGGCCCGACAGGTGGCCATCTCGGTCGGATTCCCGGTACTGCTCAAGGCCGCCGCCGGAGGAGGTGGCCGCGGCATGGTCCTGGTGGAGAAGCCCGAGGATCTCGACACCCGGTTCGCCTCGGCCAGCCGCGAGGCGGAGCAGGCGTTCGGTGACGGCCGGGTGTTCATCGAACGTTTCGTCACCCGCGCCCGGCACGTGGAGGTCCAGATCCTCGCCGACCGGCACGGCGGTGTCATCCACCTCGGTGAGCGGGACTGCACCGCGCAGCGGCGGTACCAGAAGGTGGTGGAGGAGGCACCGGCGACCGTGGTGCCCACGGCGGTGCGTGCCCGCCTGCACGAGG
The DNA here is from genome assembly GCA_036566245.1 of Mycobacteriales bacterium. GTDB lineage: Bacteria > Actinomycetota > Actinomycetes > Mycobacteriales > DASULA01 > DASULA01. Next base: position 6,991 of record DATCWR010000489.1, read on the forward strand.
CCGCGCTCGAACTCGCCCACGCCCTGGACTACGTCGGTGCCGGGACGATGGAGTTCATCGTCGACGCCGAATCGAACGACTTCTCCTTCCTGGAGGTCAACACCCGGGTGCAGGTCGAGCATCCGGTGACCGAACTGGTCACCGGTGTCGACATCGTGCGCGAACAGTTGCGGCTGGCCGCGGGCGAGAAGCTGTCCGTCCGGCAGTCCGACATCCACCTGACCGGCCACGCCGTGGAGTGCCGGCTCAACGCCGAGGACCCACGGAGGGGTTTCCTGCCCTCACCCGGGGTGGTGCGGCGGTGGATCCCGCCGCAGGGCGGCGGAGTACGGGTGGACAGCCACCTGTTCGGCGGGTACCTGGTTCCGCCGTACTACGACTCCATGCTGGCCAAGATCCTCACCCACGGGGACGACCGAGACCACGCGCTACGTCGGATGGACCGCGCGCTGCGGCGTCTGGTGGTCGACGGCGTGGTCACCAACCGCGAGTTCCTCGTCGACCTGATCGCCCACCCGGATTTCGTGGCCCGGCGGCACCACACCCGATGGGTCGAGGAACGCTTCCTGCCCGCCTGGGCAGCCACCGACACGTCCGCGACCCTGACCACCGTCTGACGAGGAGTGACGCTCCGTGGCCACCATCGAGTTTGTCGACCAGTCTCTTCGTGACGGCCAACAGAGCCTGTGGGGCATGCGGATGCGTGCCGGACACAGCCTGCCGATCGCCGCGGACCTTGACCGGGTCGGTTTCCGGATCGTCGACTTCACCGGATCCTCGCTCTTCGAGGTTCTCGTCCGGTACTGCCGCGAGAACCCGTGGGAGGGGCTGGACCTGGTTCGGGCGGCGATGCCGACGTCGCGTATGCGGGCCGGTTCCCGGGACAACGCGATCGTCGGGATGGGTCTGACCCCCCGGTCGATCCTGGAGCTGTGGGTCCGCACCCTGGTCAAACACGGGATCGGCAGCATGTGGGTGTTCGACTGCCTGTTCAACCTCGAGCAGATGCGCTGGATGTGCGGGATCGTCCAGGACGCCGGTGCCGAGGCGGCACCGCAGGTCATGTTCGGCGAGTCACCGGTACACACCGACGAGTTCTACCAGCGGATCGTCCGGGACATGTCCACCTGGGGAGTGGAGACCATCATCCTCGGCGACGAGGCCGGCGTGCTGTCCGCCGAACGCGCGCGCACCTGGATACCGGGGATGGTCGCCGCCGCCGGGGACACTCCGCTGGAGGCGCACTTCCACAACACGACGGGCATCTCGACCCTCAACTACGTCACCGCGGCACAGGCGGGGATCCACATCCTGCACACCGCTGTCGGCCCCATGGCGAACGGACCGTCGATGCCCTCGATCGAGGTCACCGCCGACAACATGAGGCGGCTGGGTTTCGACACCACTCTCAACGAGGAACCACTGCCCCGCATCGCCGCGCACCTGCGCCGGGTCGCCGAGGCGGAGCACTACACCGTCGGTGTCCCGCGCGAGTACAACCTGGCGCACTCCCAACACCAACTCCCCGGCGGTATGACCGGCACGCTGATCAACCAGCTTCGGCAGTACGGCATGGAGTCGCGCTACGACGAACTGCTCGAGGAGATCGCGGTCGTCCGTGCGGAGATGGGTTACCCGATCATGGCCACGCCCTACAGCCAACTGGTCGGCATCCAGGCCATGCTCAACATCGTCAACGGCGAACGCTACGCGGTGTTCCCCGACGAGAACCTGATGTACCTGGCCGGGCACATGGGACCGATTCCCGGGCAGGTCGCTCCGGAGGTTCTCGACCGGGCGTTCGGCACCGCGCGCGGCAAGGAGTTCCTCGACTGGCAGCCACCGGAGCCCTCGTTGCAGGAGATCCGGCACCAACTGGGCGAGAACCTGTCCGACGAGGAACTGCTCCTGCGGTTCCTCATCCCCGGCCCCGACGTCGACGCGATGCTCGCGTCCGGTCCGGTGAGGACCAACCTCGCCTACCCCGACAGTCCCGAGGTCACCCTGGTGAGGGACCTCATGTCGCAGACCACGGCGAACTACGTGGGCTACCGCCACGGTGACCTGAGCGTGAGCCTGCACCGGCATGGTCACTGAGGCGAACCGGTGACATCTCCGCTCCCCCAAGGGAGCGGCGTCTCGCCGGGCCACCTCCGCGGCGTCGCGAAGGCGAACTTTGCCCCATGAACGCTGATCGCCGCGTCGGGTGCGCCCCCCGACGAGTCACACGATGACCCTCACCGCACCGCTCGTCTGATGCTTCCAGGAAAGGAACCCGCGATGAGACCAGCGAGAGAACCGGTCAGGGACGGCGTTTCCCCGTCGCCCGCAGGCCACGGCCCCCTGCCGAGGTCCTGATGGAGATCGGATCACTCATCCGGCAGTCCGCCCGGCGATTCGGCGAGGCACCGGCGCTGGAGTGCGACGGCCGGGTGGTGTCGTTCGCCGAGTTCGACCGGGCCACCGACCGGGTCGGCAACGCCCTGCTGGCCCAGGGACTGGCACCGGGCGACCGGGTGGGCGCCATGATGCCCAACGGCATCGAGGCGCTGGTCGCCTACTACGCGCTGGCCAAGGCCGGCCTGGTGCGGGTACCGCTCAGTGCCAAGGACACCCCGGAACAGAACACGTTCAAGTTGAACGACTCCGGATGCCGGGGCCTGGTGCACGACGGGAACTGCCCCACCGACGGCGCTGCCCTGGACATCGTGCAGGACCTGGCCTGGCTGGAGTCACACGCCTGGAGTGGCCCGGTCGAGCCCTGCTACCAGCCGCGCCACCCCGAGGCGCCCTACCGGCTGGGCTACACCGGCGGAACCACCGGACGTCCCAAGGCCGTGACGCTCACCATGCGCGGCGAACAGACCGAGATCGCCAACTTCCTGGTCGACCTGGTGCCCGGCCTCGGCCCCGCCGACACGGTGCTGCACGCCGCCCCGATAATCCACGCCAGCGGCGCCTTCTTCCTGCCCGCGCTGGCCCGCGGGGCCCGTACCCGCATCCTCACCTCGTTCCAGCCCGGCCGCTGGCTGGAGGAACTGGAGGCCAGTCGGGCCTCGTACAGCTTCCTGGTCCCCTCGATGATCGCGATGGTGCTGGACACCCCGGGAGTGGAGGGTGTCGACGCGACCTCGCTACGCCGCCTGTGTTGGGGTGCCTCACCGATCCCGCCGTCGGTGGCCGCGCGGGCACAGGAGATCTTCGGCACGGTCCTGGCCCAGACCTACGGCCAGAGTGAGGCACCGATGGCCATCACCGTGCTCCAGCCCGACGAGCACGTCCGGGTCGGCTCCGCCGGGCGGCCGTACACCATGATGGAGGTGCGGGTCATCGGCGAGGACGGTTCGTACCTTCCGCCGGGTGAGCCGGGCGAGGTGGTGGCCCGCGGATCCCTGCTGATGAGTGGGTACTGGAACCGGCCGGACCTCACCGCCGAGACGATCGTCGACGGGTGGCTGCGCACCGGCGACATCGGCTACCTCGACGAGGAAGGTTACCTCTTCCTGGTCGACCGCAAGCACGACCTGATCATCAGCGGCGGGTACAACGTGTATCCGCGCGAGGTCGAGGACGTGCTGACCGCACACCCGGCGGTCCGCGAGGCCGCGGTGGTGGGTCTGCCCCACGACGTGTGGGGCGAGGTGGTGCACGCGGCCGTGGCGCTGCGCGCACCGGTGTCCGAACAGGAACTGCTCGACTACGCGAGCGCGCACGTGCCGCGACACAAGAAGCCCCGCTCGATCTCGGTGTGGGAGTCGCTGCCCAAGAGCCCGGCCGGCAAGATCCTGCGGCGTGCCGTGCGGGACCGCCAGATCGGTCGCGGAGCAGAGGAGGCGGGCTCGTGAGTCAGGCTCACACCGGTCGGACCGCCTACGTCGTTGACGTGGTCCGCAGCCCCTTCGGCCGCGGCCGACCCGGCGGGACACTGTCGGGCGCACATCCGGTCGACCTGCTCGCCGACATGCTGGACGCGATCGTCCGCCGATCAGAACTCGACCCCGCCCAGGTCGAGGACGTCATCGTCGGGTGTGTCCAGCAGGTGGGCGAGCAGGCCGGCAACGTGGGTCGACACGCGGTGCTGGCCGCCGGGTGGCCGCACACCGTGCCGGCGACCACCCTGGACCGCAAGTGCGGGTCCTTCCAGCAGGCCGTGTCGTTCGCCGCCCAGGCCGTGGCGTCCGGGGACCAGGACCTGGTGGTGGTCGGCGGTGTCGAGATGATGAGTCTGATACCGATGCGCACCAACCGGCTGGGGCGCGACGAGTTGGGCTCGCGGTTCCGCGCCCGATACCCCGATGGTCTGGTGGGGCAGGGCATCTCGGCCGAACTCATCGCCGCGCGGTGGAACGTGTCCAGACAGGACCTTGACGCCTACGCACTGCGTTCGCACCGCAGGGCTGCCGCGGCCCGCGACTCGGGGCGGTTGGACGACCAGATCGTCCCGGTCACCGTCGGGGGCGTCGTGGTGGACCGGGACCAGGGAATCCGGGACGACACCAGCCTCGCCGCCCTGGCCGGTCTTCGCCCGGCGTACCGGGACGAGGGCATGGCCGCCCGGTTCCCACAGATAGGCTGGCGGGTCACCGCCGGCAACTCCTCGCAGATCACCGACGGAGCCGCGGCCGCGCTGGTGGCGTCGGAGCAGGCGGTGGAACGGCTGGGGCTGCACCCGCAGGCCCGGGTTGTCGCGGCGAAGGTCGTCGGCGAC